>NZ_JBIBGE010000011.1:0-184397 GCF_042956345.1 Pseudomonas sp. NPDC008258 | reverse complement strand
CGCGCGCAAATCCCACAGGAATGATTGGCCCGAAACAAATGTAGGAGCGAGCTTGCTCGCGATGCGCCGCGCGGGCGGCGCTCGATCTCACAGGCGCTAGAGTTCTCATGCCAGGCACAAGGTAGAATTACCCTATCTACAGAATTTTCAGAGGTCGACGCAGTGGATTTGCAGCAGGGGTTTGTGCTGACCCGTCATTGGCATGACACGCCCGAAGGCACCTGCGTGGAGTTCTGGCTGGCAACCGATCAGGGGCCGCGGCTACTACGCCTGGCGCCGCAGGTTTCGGTGGCGTTCATCCCGCAGTCGCATGAGGCGCATGCGCGGGTGTTGCTGGCCAACGAGCCCGGCGTCGAGCTGCGGCCACTGCGCCTGAAGGACTTCGACCAGCGCCCGGTGCTGGGCTTGTATTGCCGGCAGCACCGGCAACTGATGCAGCTGGAGCAGCGCATGCGCAGTGCCGGCATCGATGTATTCGAAGCCGACATCCGCCCGCCCGAGCGCTACCTGATGGAACGCTTCATTACTGCCCCGGTACAGTTCGCCGGCCAGCCCGATGCTCAGGGCGTGCTTTGCGATGCCCAGCTCAAGCCTTCGCCAGGCTATCGCCCGCCACTGCGCCTGGTGTCGCTGGACATCGAAACCAGCGAGCGGGGCGAGCTGTACAGCATCGCCCTTGAAGGCTGTGGCCAGCGCCAGGTGTATATGCTTGGCCCGGCCAACGGCTCCGCCGACGGCGTCGATTTCGACCTGCACTACTGCGCCGACCGCGCGGCACTGCTGGCGTGTCTCAACCAGTGGATGGCCGAGCATGATCCCGATGCAATCATCGGCTGGAACCTGATCCAGTTTGACCTGCGCCTGTTGCATGAACACGCCAAAGCGCTGCAGGTGCCGCTGGCGCTGGGGCGCAAGGGTGCCCCGATGACCTTGCGCAGCCATGCCGGCGGTGGCCACGTGTTCGCCGATGCCCCGGGGCGGTTGTTGATTGATGGCATCGAGGCGCTGCGCTCGGCCACCTGGAGTTTCCCGTCGTTCAGCCTGGAGAGTGTTGCCCAGACCTTGCTGGGTGAAGGCAAGGCCATCGACACCCCCTACCAGCGCATGGACGAAATCAACCGGCGCTTTGCCGAGGACAAACCTGCCCTGGCGCGATACAACCTCAAGGACTGCGAGTTGGTCACACGCATCTTTGCCCACACCCGGCTGCTCGAATTCCTGCTGGAGCGGTCTTCGGTCACCGGCCTGGCGGTAGACCGCAGCGGCGGGTCGGTCGCCGCCTTTTGCCATTTGTACATGCCGCATATGCACCGTATGGGCTTTGTTGCCCCCAACCTTGGCAGCCGCCCGGAAGAAGCCAGCCCCGGTGGCTTTGTCATGGACTCGCGCCCTGGCCTGTACGACTCGGTACTGGTGCTGGACTACAAAAGCCTGTACCCGTCGATCATTCGTACCTTCCTGATCGACCCGGTGGGGTTGGTGGAAGGCTTGCGTGTTCCCGATGACGAGCATTCGGTGGAAGGTTTTCGGGGCGGGCGCTTTTCGCGAAGCCAGCATTGCCTGCCGGCCATCGTCGAGCGTGTGTGGCAGGGCAGGGAAGCTGCCAAACGTGACGGTAACGCGGCGTTGTCGCAGGCGCTGAAGATCATCATGAACGCGTTCTATGGTGTGCTGGGCTCCAGTGGTTGTCGCTTTTTCGACCCGCGCCTGGCCTCGTCCATCACCATGCGTGGGCACCAGATCATGCGCCAGACCAGGGCGCTGATCGAGGCCCGCGGTTTTGACGTGATCTATGGCGACACCGACTCCACTTTCGTCTGGCTCAAGGGGGCGCATGCCGAGGAAGACGCGACGCGCATCGGCCGCGAGCTGGTGGCCGAGGTCAATCAATGGTGGCAAAGGCATCTGCGCGAAACCCTGAACCTGCAATGCGCCCTCGAACTGCAGTTCGAGGTGCATTACCGGCGGTTCCTGATGCCCACCATCCGTGGCACCGACGAAGGCAGCAAAAAGCGCTATGCAGGGCTGGTACAACGCGCAGACGGCGCTGAAGAAATGGTCTACAAGGGCCTGGAATCGGTGCGCACCGACTGGTCACCGCTGGCCCGGCAGTTCCAGCAGGAGCTTTACGGCCGGGTGTTTCGTGGTGAGCCTTACCGCGATTATCTGTGTGAGTACGTGCGGCGTACATTGGCGGGCGAGCAGGACGAGTTGCTGGTGTATCGCAAGCGCTTGCGTCGACCGCTGGCCGACTACCAGCGCAATGTACCGCCACATGTGCGCGCCGCACGCCTTGCCGACGCGTACAACAGGCAGCTGGAGCGCCCGTTGCAATACCAGCGCGGGGGCTGGATCAGCTACGTGATCACCACGGCCGGCCCGGAACCGCTGGAAAATTTGCAGGCACCTGTCGACTATGACCATTACATCAGCCGTCAGCTGCAACCGGTGGCAGATGCCATCCTGCCTTTCGTGGGTGATGACTTCACTCGCTTGATCGACCAGCAATTGCTGCTGTTCTGAACGGGTAGTAGATAGCTAGGCGTCGGTATGACGCGACACTGCGCAAACTCGCGCCTTCACGCCATCGCGGAGGCAGAGATGCAGGGTAATTCCACTTCACAACCGGCTGTGGTCGATGCCCTTGCCATCGCGCAAGCATGCCAGGACCACTACATTGAACAGCGCTTGCCAGCCTGGATGGCGAGGCTGAGCGTGGCCGAATACAAGCTCCTGAGCCAGGCCCTGCCGCAGTTGCTGGCCTGCCGTGAAGGCCTGGCTGCAGCGCTGGCGCGGCTACGTAAGCTGGATGAATTTACCCGGCCCTTGCTGCAGCAAGCACTGGGTGCCAGTGACACCCTCGACGTCGATCGCCTGTACTTTCGCCAGTGGTACCACTACACCTCACCCACCGTCAGCTATGTGACCGGCCGGCTTCCTGTTGCAGGCAGCGATTACTACGATAGCCCGCTGCTTGAAGCGGCGTTGGGCAATTTCACCGAAGAACAGCAACGTGAGCAGCCGCGCAAGAATTGCCTGGTCGATGAGCTCGGCGCCACACGCCCAGAGCTATCCGCACCGGGCTTTGCCAGGTTGTGCCGAGCGCTGGATCTTGGCCAGAAGTACCAGGCGCATCTGGATGACGTCCTCCAGCCAAGCGTCCGGGGGCTGTTGGCCCAACGGCAACGTTACAGCATGCTGGTCGATGCCCTTCAGGCCAGGGCGCAGGGCGTGTTGAGCGCAGGGCAGTTGCAGTGGGTGGTGGAGTTCTGCCTTCAAGACAGGCATGGCAAGCTTGAGGGCGCGCCGGTCAGGGTCCGGCAACTGGAGCTGCTCGGTTGCCGCATGCAACAGATTGTGGTGCTGGATGTGGTTGATGAAGGTGTGTTGTACAACACCAGCAAACGCGTGCTGGTCTATGTGCCGGGCGACCCGCTGGGCGCCTGGAGCGAGAGCAGCGACCTGGAAGGTTACGCCCGCCGGGTGCTTGGTAAACGCCTGCGCAACGATGACTACCGGCGTTTCTTCAACCGCTTCGTGCGCCGTCGCGATAGCCAGCGGTTCTTCTCGGCTGTCAGTGACCGGCTGGATGACGTCGCCGACTGGGCAACCAGGGACCTTGATGAGCAGACTTCTGCCTATGGCTTGCCGCTGTTCGAGCGCCTTGCTGATGACTGGGTCGCCCGTATCAAGGACGATGCGGCGATCATCGCCCCACCGGTAGCCCTGCTTGATCGCGAGGTCCAGGCTGAGCATGGCCGCCGCTTGCGTGCTGAAGGCTGGACGCTGCTGGGCATTGCAGGGATGTTTGTGCCTGGCATCGGCGCGGTGTTGCTGGGGGTAATGGCCTGGGAGCTGCTTGAGCAAACGTTCCAGGCGGTCGGTGACTGGCAACACAACGAGCGCAATGCAGCGCTGGCGCATCTGCTGAATGTAGGCAAAGGGCTGCTGGCTGTGGGTGCAACCGTGGCGGTAGTCGCTACAGCCCGGCGTGCCTGGAGCGTGGTGGACAACCTGGTGCCGGCACAGCTGCAAAGTGGTGAAGAAAAACTGTGGAACACAGACCTTGTGCCCTACCGCAGCGAAAGCCCGCCGAACACTGCCACGATCGACGAGCAGGGCGTGCATCGCCTGGGCGAACGCTGCTGGATCAGCATGGACGGCCACTGGTATGAAGTGACCTGGCGTAGCGCCGATGAGCAGTGGCAATTGCTCCCTTATCAGGGCTACGCCCCACTGCTACGCCACAATGGTGCCGGTGCGTGGCGGCTGTGGAGCGAGCAGCCTGCCGAGTGGGCTGACACACGCCAGCTGTTCCGCCGCCTGGGCAGGCCTTACAGCGATCTGGATGATGTGCAGGTCGAACAGGCGCTGGCAATCCACGGCCTTGACGAGCAGCATTTGCGGGCATGGCATGTGTATGGTCGGCCGCCGGAAGCCGTGCTGGCGGACACCGTCGACCGCCTGTTGCTCGCTGGTCGGATCCGCACGCTGGTCAGCCAGTTGCATGAAGGGGCAGCCACCGCCGACCCCCAGTTGCTGGCGCGGGTCATGAGCCTCCCCGAGGCGGCCGGCGAAGGTGGGCCGGCGCTGGCCGATGTGGCCTGGGCCCGGCGCCGGGAGTTGTTGCAAGCGCTGTACGAAGAACAGCATCCGGCCACGGAAACTGCGCGCCCGTTACGCCGGGACTTTGCCAGTTTGCACCGCTTGGCGGCGCAGGAGGTGATGCGCAATGCCAGCGAGGATGACCTGGAGTTGATGCGTGAGACCGGGCGCGTGCCATTGTTCATGGCCGAGGCGGCCAGGCTGCAGGTTGCACGGATTCGAGTGGCGCGGGTGTATGAGGCGCTGAACATCGACACACCACAAAATCTCGACCTGGCGCGGGTGGTGCTGAGCCTGCTGGCGCACGTGCCAGGGGCTGACGGGCGCGGCTGGCGATTGTTCGACGGTGATGCCAGCGAACCGCTGCTGACGATCGAGGGTGCTGGGCCAACGTTTGACCTGCTTCACCAGCAAGGGATGTTCCGCTTGCGTGAGCATGGGCACGCATCTACCGGTGGTGCGGGCGAGCTGTTCGAGGCCCTGGCGGCGGCCTATGACGCCGAATCACAAGCGGTCATCGGTCAGGGCCACGCTTTTGTGCCCGCACTGCGTCAGGCGTTGGCAACCGTTGCCAATGGCCAACGGCAGGCCGTGGTGCAAGTGCTGAGTGTGGACCGGCCGCGTGGGTCGTTTCTGGCGCCGCAACGGCTCGATGACGGCCGGGTTGGCTACCCCATGGCGGGTGGCAGGTTATGGGCTGCGTTGGGGCGGCTCAGGCCAAGGGCGCTTCAGGCACGGCTTCGAGACCTGTACCCGGCGTTTAGCGATGAGCAGATCGGCCATTGGCTGGCGTCTGGCGATGCAACTGCCAGATTGCACATGCTGGAGCAGCAATATGCACTGCTCAACACGCACCTTGACAGGTGGGTGCGTGACGCCTTTCCGACACCGGAACTGGTCGCCCGGCGTGAGTTCAGGAAGGGCCTGATCGACTGCTGGCGCCGGCTTGTTCCGGAGCTTCAAGAGAATGTGGCAGTGGAGGAGGGGCGCTTCATGCTGACCCAGACCCGCAGCCGTCTGCGGCTACTGCCTGCCCTGCCGGCGCAGGTGAGCTTCCCGCACGTGTCGATACTGGCCTTGCGCTCCATGCGCCTGGAGCAGGTTCCTGACGAGTTTCTGCGGGGGTTTCCCAACTTGCGCAACCTGGAAATCACCAACTGCCGACTCAAGCGTTTGCCTGTGCCTCTGTTGCTTGCCCAAAAGCTGGAAGTGCTTGATCTGTCGAGCAACCGACTGGTTCTTGACGGGAGCCAGGCGTTGATCCTGGCCGGTTGCCGCGCCCTGGTGTACCTGAACCTTTCAGAAAACCCATTGCGCAGTGCATTTTCGATCTTTGCCATGACCGAGCTCAATGCCCTGCACCTGTCCCGCACCCAGTTGCCTGAGTTTCCCTACGGAGTGATGGACGCGCCGCACCTGCATACGCTCGACCTGAGCGGTAACAATATTTCGGCGCTGCCAGACGATTTTCATCGGTCGCAACTGTGGCGCTCGGGCAGGGTCGACCTTTCCGGTAATTTGCTGGCGGCTGCGCCGCACGCGCTGTCTGCCTGGCATTGGCTTGAGGCGAGTCGCGTGCCATACCGGTTGCGTTTTCTGGATGTGGTGGCAGCCGAGCGTCGCGACGAAATGGCAGCGCTTTGGGTACACCTCGAGGCCGAGAAAGAATCAGCCGACTTCTTCAACACCCTGTCGGTGCTCACGGCATCCGGTGCTTTCAAGTTCTCCTCTACTGCATCCGCGCTGGCAGCGCGGGTGCTTGAAATGTTCGAAGCAATCGAAGAAGACAGTGCCCTGAGGCGTGAGCTGTTCGAACACGCCGCGGCCACCGATTGCCAGGACAACGCCACTGTTCGATTCGCTGATCTGGAACTGCGGGTGATGATATGGCGAATGCGCCACGGTCGGTTCGAACGCCGCCCTGAACAGGGTTTGTTGTGGCTCGGGGGGCGATTGTGGCGCTTGGCGCTGCTCGACCAGGTTGCCGTTGAACATGCCCGACGGGTGGGGGCGGGCAATGAGTCGGTCGAGTTCGCCCTGGCCTACCGGATCGCCTTGCGTGCGTCGCTGGATTTGCCGGCCCAGCCAGGGGAAATGTTGTATGCCGGTATCCCAGCCCTGCAAGGGCAAGACATTCGCTCGGCGCGTGAGTTCGTGCTGGCGGCACAAACCCGGGAAGGCATTGCGCAATACCTCGCGAGGCAGCGGTTCTGGCAGGACTACCTGCGGGAGCACTTTCCTGCTCGCCTGCAAGTGCCGCAACACCTGCATGATGAGCTGGAGCGGCTGATGGCACTGGGTAATCAAGAGGAGCAGATCGCACGGCTGCACATCAGCAATCAGCAACGGGAGCATGCGGCGTTGCTGCAGTTGACCTTTGAGGCGCTGGATAGAAATACGCCTTAGCGCCAGGGCAACTCGGTGATCGGCCATTGGGCCATGCTGCTGGTCAGCGGCTTTGCGCTATGCTCAGACTATCCGGCGATAGTGGCGCAGATGTCGCCGGCCGGTCATGGAAATCGGAAGTTACTTTTGTGCCGAGCACGCTTCGGGCCGTTGGTTTAGGCTCCCGCGTCGGATCTTTCTCCATGATCTGTAGTCTTTGGTTTATCGAGAGAATAAGGAGATATGCATGCTCGTCCGCTCACTGACCCTCGCCACCTTGCTCGCCCTGACGGGCCCGTTGTATGCCGCCGACAGTGATGCGCCACTGGCCAAGGAGCTGGGCAAGGCCAGGCCGCTGGTCATCATTGCCCCGAGCACGGCCGACCCGACCTTGCGCGGCTTGAACAAGGCGCTGGAAGACCCGGCCACCCAGGCGGCGTTCAAGGAGCGCAACCTGGTGCTATACAGCGTCGCCAACATGATGGGCAAGCGCGAGGACAAGAACCTTGAGCAGCAGACTACCATGGCCTTGATTCGTGAGCTGAAGCTGGGTGCGAGCAAGGGTACCAAGGTGATTCTGGTGGGCAAGGACGGCGAGCGGCACATGCTCAAGGATGATGAAAGCGGTGAGGCCATCGACCCGCAGGCAATTCTCAAGGCCGTTGATGAGTTGCCCGCCAGCGAAAAAGCCGTGACGGCGCCCGAGCCGGTGGCGGCGGCAGCACCGGAACCCAAGGCCAAGGATGCCAAACCGGCCAAGCCTGCCAAACCCGCTGCACCGCCCAAACCGCTGGAAGACTGATCATCCGCACTGGCCCCGGTCTACCCGGGGCCGTGTATCTCACTGTATCTGGCCACACTGCAGAACCATTCCCATACAAATCCGCGTGCTGCGCGATACAACCACGACATAGCGCAACGGCTTAATGGCTCCACTTTCCAACGACAGTGGAGCAACACCATGACTCAAGTACGAAATACCCTTGGCCTGCTTGGCGCCGCCCTGATCGGTAGCATGGCCTTGAGCAGCAGCGCGTTTGCCGTTGAGCCGTTGGCCCAGGGCTACCAGCTGGCTTCGGCCAAGGTGGCGGGCGAGGGCAAATGTGGTGAGGGCAAGTGCGGCGGTAGCGGCAAGGCCACCCAGAGCGAAGGAAAATGCGGCGAGGGCAAGTGCGGTGCCAGCGCCAAAGCCGGGGCCGAGGGCAAATGTGGCGAAGGCAAGTGTGGCGACGCCTCGTTCGCCAGGACCGACAGCAACCACGACGGCAAAGTCTCGCGGGATGAGTTTTTGGCGGTGGCCAAGGACCGTGCCGGCGATTTCGACAAGATTGACAGCAACCACGATGGCTTCATCTCTGAACAGGAAGCGGCAGATCACCTGAAGGCGATCTACCAGGCCAATGGCAAGGCCATGCCCGAAGGGCTGTTCAGCCACCTGGCCGGTAAATCCTGACCGTTATCCCTAGAAATGACACAACGCCCCTCCTGCTGGTCAGGTGGGGCGTTGTGCCTGTTGGAGACCTGATGATGCTTGCTGCGATATTGAATACAGGGCTTGGCCTGCGCCGCGGCCTGTTGCCCGAATTGCTGGCCATGGACGCCGGTGCAGTGGACTTTCTTGAATGCGCGCCGGAAAACTGGATAGCGGTTGGCGGTGCCTACGGCAAGGGCCTGGCACAGTTGGCCGAGCGTTTTCCCATCACCTGCCACGGGCTGTCGTTGTCGCTGGGTGGCAGCGCACCGCTGGACGGGCATTTCCTTGACCAGACCCGCCAGTTTCTCGATCGCCACCACGTGCGCTTGTACAGCGAGCACTTGAGCTATTGCAGCGATGACGGGCACCTGTACGACCTGATGCCCATCCCGTTCACCGACGAGGCCGTGCACCATGTGGCTGCGCGCATACGGCAGGTACAGGCACACCTGGAGCGGCGTATTGCCGTGGAGAACATCAGCTACTACGCCGCGCCTTACCAGGCCATGAGCGAGCTTGAGTTCATCCAGGCGGTACTTGATGAAGCGGATTGCGACCTGCTGCTGGACGTCAACAACGTTTTCGTCAATGCCTGCAACCACGGCTATGACGCCAAGGCTTTTCTTGAGGGCTTGCCCACGGCGAGGGTTACCGGCATGCACGTCGCCGGGCATTACGACGAAGCACCGGACCTGAAGGTGGATACCCATGGGGCGCCGGTGAGGGAAGATGTTTGGGCGTTGTACGCCGTCGCCTGTGCGCGTTTTGGCGTGCAGCCGACGGTGCTTGAACGTGACTTCAACTACCCGCCGCTGGCCGAGCTGTTGGCCGAGACGGCGCGTATCCGCAGCGTACAGCTGGCTTCGGGAGGGCACGTGCATGAATGAGACCCTGCGCAAACAGCAATACACCTTCGCCCTTCACCTGCGCGACCCACAGCACAATGCCCCGCCGCCCGGCGTGGAGGCGCGGCGGCTGAAGGTTTACCGTGAGTTGTTCTATGGCGCCATCGAAGGCTTGCTGGCCGGCAGCTTCCCGGTGATGCGCCAGGCGTTGGGGGAACAGCGTTGGCATGCCCGTGTGCGTGACTTCTATGCCAACTACCGCAGCCAGACCCCTTTGTTTACCGAGATCGCCGAAGCGTTCGTCGATTATCTGCAAACTGTCGAACTGGATGCGCCTTGGCAGCTGGAACTGGCGCACTACGAGTGGGTCGAGGCGCAGTTGTACCTGAGCGATGCCGAGGACCCCGCCCATGACCCTGCCGGCGATTTGCTGGAGGGGGTACCGCTGTTGTCCTGTGTGGCACGGGTGCTGGCTTACGAGTGGCCGGTGGAGCGCATCGGGGTGGATTACCAGCCCACGGTTGCACCCGCATCGCCGACCTTGCTGCTGGTGTATCGCGATGCCGCGTTGACGGTGCGCTTCGCAAGGCTGGCGCCGATGGCTTATCGGTTGCTGGCGCTGGAACAGGGCAGTGGGCGGGCGAGGCTGGAGGTGTTGGGAGGGGATGTACAGCAGGGCCTGGCAGTGCTGGAGGGGTTGCGTGGGCAAGGGATCATTGTGGGTACAGCTTGAGGGGATTGGGGCTGCAAGGCAGCCCCATTTGCATCACTTGCTGAACCGCATCCTCAGCCAATGATCCACGCTCAACCGCCCAGCCCCTTTGAGCAGCAGTGGCAACAACGCCATCAGGTAGATCAGCGGCAACTTGAAGTTGCCAAAGCCTTGGTCGGTAATGGCATACCCTTGGGCCAGCTCGGCCAGGCTCGACCAGTGCGCCGGCCAGTGCACTGCGGCAATCGCCACCACGGTGACCACCATCAGGCCCAGTGATGCCAGCCGGGTTCCCAGCCCCAGCAACAGCAACAGTGGCAGCACCAGTTCCGCCCACATCGACAGTTGCCAGTTCAGCTCCGCAGGCAGGTGGTTGAAGGGGAATGGAAAGCTGCCTTGCAGGTCGGCGAACCAGTTGTTGCCGTTGAGCTTCTCAAGACCGGATTCGAAAAACTCCCAGGCCAGGAACAGCCGCAGCGGCAAGTCGGCGCTCCAGGTGCCTATGTGGTCGAAGGTAGTCAGGGTGCGGGTCAAGGTGGTCATGTCGGTGTTCTCTCTCAGGGCAGGGTTTCAGGTAAGTGCGCGGGCGCCGCGGCGTTGCTGGCGAGCCAGTTTGGCGGTGAGCTTGACGGTGATGGCGCTGAACATCAGGGCGAACGCCAACGGGTACCAGCCGCCCATGGGGATGCGCTTGTAGAACGACAGGCAGAACACGGCCGCCAACACCCACATGCCGGTGCTGTGCAGGGCTTGCCAGGTACGGCTACCCAACAACCGCATGGGGGCCTTGAACGAGGTGGCGGTGAGCAGCAGGAGGAACAGATAGCCGATGCTGCCGGGCAGGCTGGAGGTGAGCGTGCGGCCGGCCCAGAACAGTTCGGGGAATTGCTGGGCGTAACGGTAGATCAGCAGGCCATGCACGGTGTGGGAGAAGGCGAACGCCAGGCCCAGGTAGCGCCGTTGCTGAAGGACAAAGCGGGTGACGGTGCCAGGCAGCAGGGTGACCAGTGATGAAGCCAGGAAAGCCAGCAGGAACAGCGCGAAGGAACTGCGTGCGGTGGCGCGTATGGCGCTGCGCAGGCCGTCAGGGTCAGGCTGGGCGGCCAGGACCACGGCAGTCATGGCCAAGGTCAGGCCGGCGAGGGTGGCGAACAGCTTCCAGCCGCTGGGCAGAGTGAGGGCTTTCATCAAGGGGGCTCCCGGTGTTTGAAGGTGTGACCGGGAGTGTGGGGGGGAGGGGTATCTGCAGTGTGTCGGGGGTGGTGGGGTTGTGTATCGGTTTGTAGTGACTGCTATTCAGCGGCAACAGTCGTGCTCAAAACCTGAAAGGTTGCGCGATCTCTGTGGACTCAACTGCCCAGCTCATTTTTTAAAGTTGCCGCGATTCCTGTGGGCGATTGCCCAGCCCATCGGGCTGCGCTGTCGCGCAGAGAACTGATGCCGGGCGCACCGCGTACCCTGTGGGAGCGGGCGTGCCCGCGAAGAATCCAACGCGGTGCATGGCACCGGCTTTGCCGGTGTTCGCGGGCAAGCCCGCTCCCACAGGATCGTACCTGCTTGCAGATTTTAAGCTAGGCAGTTGCTCCCAGAGGGTAATGCGATGCTTGTCGAAGGCTGTCACTGGAGTTCGATCTGGGCGCACAGGCCGCCGCTTTCGCGGTTGCTCAGGGTCAGCCGGCCGCCCATGGCGTGGATCAGCTGGTGGGCAATGGCCAGCCCCAGCCCGGTACCGCCGGTACTGCGGTTACGCGAGCCTTCTACCCGGTAGAACGGCTTGAGCACTTCGTCCAGCTCGGCACCGGGGATACCAGGCCCGTTATCGAGCACGCGGATCACGGTCATGCCAGCTTCGCTGCACACCTGCAGTTCAGCGGCGCCGGCAAACTTGAGGGCGTTGTCCACCAGGTTCACCAGCACCCGGCGCAGGGCATGCGGGCGGGTTTCCAGCAGGCTGGCGGTGCTGCCATGGCGCTCCACCTGGGCGCCGCTGTCCTGGTAGTCGAACACCAGGCTGTCCAGGAAGGCATCCAGGTTGATCCGGCAGGGGGCTTCGGTGCTGGTGTCCATGCTGCGGGCATAGGCTACGCCTTCGCGCACCAGGTGCTCCATTTCACCCAGGTCGCTCCACAGCTTGTCCTTCTCGACCCCGTCGTCCATCACTTCGACACGCAGTTTCATGCGCGTGATCGGTGTTTGCAGGTCGTGGGAAATGGCCGCCAGCAATTGCATACGTTCCTTGAGGTGGGCGGCGATGCGCGCTTGCAGGGCGTTGAAGGCCACCGCCGCGTAGCGCACCTCGCGCGGGCCGCTTTCATCCAGCTGCACGCCCGGTTTGTCCGGGTCGAGGTTGTCCACTGCCTGTGCCAGGCGGGTGAGGGGGCCAATGGCCAGGCGTACTGCCAGCCAGGTGCACAACAACAGCACGGCCAGCTGGATCAGCAGCACCACGGGCAGCCAACGGGCCACCGGCACAGGCGACGGGGTCACGTCGATGGTCAGCGGCGCTCCGTCGGCCAGGCTCAGGTGCGCCTGGAAGTGGGCGTTCGGGCCGGGGATGTCCTGGAAGGTCAGGCGGTAGTCGCTGCCAATGGCCTTGACGATGGACTCGGCCGCCATGGGCGGGTCACTGCTGGGCATGGCTGCGCCTACCAGGCCTTGGTCCAGGCGGTAGCGGTAGGTGCGCCGTTCCAGGCGCGGCAGCCAGGCGGCGCGTTCGGCCGCGGGCAGGCGGTCGAGGATGGCCACCGAGGTGGCCACGTCCTGCTCCAGGTTGCTGAGCATCATCGAGCGGCTGCTGATATAGCGCTCGTAGGCCTGCAGGCCGAACGACAGGCCGTACGCCAGCACCAGGCCGGTGAAAAAGATCAAAGCCAGTCGCGAGGCCAGGGTACGTGGCCACTTCATGATGGCGACTCCAGCAGTTGCACAGGCAACGAGAACACATAGCCCTCGCTGCGTACGGTCTTGATGCAACTGGGTTCGCGGGCATCGTCACCCAGGCGTTGGCGCAGGCGGCTGACCAGCAGGTCGATGGAGCGGTCGAAGATGTCGGCTTCGCGGCCTTGGGTAAGGTTGAGCAACTGCTCCCGGCTGAGCACCCGTTGCGGGTGGTCGAGAAACACCCGCAACAGGCGGTACTCGGCGCCGCTCAGCGCCACCAGGGTGCCTTCGCTGTCGAGCAGGTGGCGTGCGGTGGTGTCCAGCCGCCATTGGCCGAAGCGGAGCAGGCGGCTGCTTTCGCTGATGGTGAGGTTGGGGGGCAACATGCGCGTGCGGCGCAGCACGGCATTGATCCGGGCGAGCAGTTCGCGTGCCGAGAACGGCTTGGTGAGGTAGTCGTCGGCGCCCATTTCCAGGCCGATGATACGGTCGGTTTCATCGTTGCGGGCGGTCAGCATCAACACGGGCGTGTTGCGGTGCTTGCCGGCACGCAGTTCGCGGCACAACAACAGGCCATCGTCGCCGGGCATCATGATGTCGAGGACGATCAGGTCGACGCTGTTGGCTTCGAGGAAGGCACGCATTTGCCGGCCGTCGGCGACGATGCTGGTGCGCAGGCCGTTCTTCTTCAGGTAATTGCCGACCAGCTCGCGTATTTCGCGGTCGTCGTCGACGATCAGGATGTGATCGACGTGTTCCATGCGCATCGTTCCTGTGTAAGTGGGGTTGGCGCAGTGTACCGAGCGTGTTCGCGCTTGCCTGCGGGGTTTTGTATTGCAGTGTATCTGGCGCAGGCCGAGATACAGCAGGAAGCACATCACAGTGTCGGGCGACACATACGGGATACCTGGCGGGCGTGAAATGGCTCTCGACCGGGGAGCACCACTCCCCACCCCCAAAGCGTTACACAGGAGAGATGCCATGAACTTCAAGACTATCGCCAGCGCCAGCCTGTTCGCCGTGCTCAGCTTCGGCGCTATCGCCGCTCAAGCCGCCACCGCACCCATGGCGGGTGCTGGTGCCATGCAGTACCACTATGGTGAACACCTGGATGTGAAGAAAGTATTGTCGGTGCAGGATGACCAGAGCAACGCCTGCGGCCTGGTAAACACCCGCATGGATTACCTGGATTCCAACGGCCACCCGCAGAGTGTGCAGTACCGCACCTACGCAACTGGCGGTTGCCATGAGAATTGATCGGCGCTTGCTGTTGAAGGTAGGTGGCATTGCCCTGGCCCTGACCGGCCTGGGCCTGGCCGGCCACCTGATGGCCCGTGACAGCTATGGCGCCATGCCGTCGCTGTCAGGCGCAACCCAGTGGCTGAATTCCGCGCCACTGGATGCCCCGGGGCTCAAGGGCAAAGTGGTGCTGGTGGACTTCTGGACCTGGGACTGTATCAACTGCCAGCGCAGCCTGCCGCATGTGAACGATTGGGCGCGGCGTTATGCCGACCAGGGGCTGGTGGTGGTCGGGGTGCATACGCCGGAATACGACTACGAGCACGATGTGGGCACCTTGCGGGACAAGGTGGCCAGGTTAGGGATTGCATACCCGGTGGCGGTGGACAACGACCATGAGGTGTGGAATGCCTGGGGCAACCAGTTCTGGCCGGCGCATTACTTTGTCGACCGCAAGGGGCAGGTGCGCCATGTGCATTTTGGCGAGGGGGACTATGGGGGGCAGGAGCAGGTGATACAGGCGTTGCTGGATGAGAAAGGGTGATGCCTAGTGCCGGCCTCTTCGCGGGCAAGCCCGCTCCCACAAAGGTAGTGCAATCAGTGAAGTTTGCGCTGTACCTGTGGGAGCGGGCATGCCCGCGAAAAAGCCAACACTTGTCTATCAGGTAAAGCTGGCAAAATGCGCCTGCATCCGCGCTGCATCCGCCTGCCGCCCGCTGAACAGCTCGAACGCCTTCACCGCCTGGAACACCGCCATGTTGCTGCCATCCAGCGTGCGGCAACCCAGTGCCCGGGCCGCCCGCAGCAGTTCGGTCTCCAGCGGGAAGTAAATGATCTCGGCCACCCACAAGCGCGCATGCAACAGTTCCACCGGCAGCGGTGTACCCGGCAGCTTGGCCATGCCCACTGGCGTAGTGTTTACCAGGCCGTCGGCCTCGGCCAAGGCTGTGGCCAGGTCGGTGCCGACAACAGCACGCCCGGCACCGAAATGGGTGTTCAGGTTATCCACCAAAGCCTGAGCGCGGGCTGCGTCCACTTCAAACAGCACCAGTCGCTCGACGCCTTCACCCAGCAGGGCATGGGCCACGGCCGAACCTGCGCCACCGGCACCCATCTGCACCACCTGGCGCCGTGCCACGTCGGGCAGGCCACGGCGCAAACCTTCGGCAAAGCCCAGGCAGTCGGTGTTGTGGCCGACCCGCTTGCCGTCCTTGAGCACCACGGTGTTTACCGCGCCGATGCCGCGTGCTTCGTCCGACAGCTCGTCGAGCAGCGGCAGGATCGCCTGCTTGAACGGGTAGGTGATATTAAGGCCGGTGAAACCGGTGTGCTGCGCGGCATCGAGCAGCCCGGGCAAGGCGCTGTCGTCGAGTTGCAGCGCGTCGGCGTCGATCAACCGGTACAGGTAGCGAAGGGCCTGGGCATCACCTTCATGCTCATGCAGGGCAGGGGTGCGCGATAGCTGGATGCCACGGCCGATCAGGCCGGCAAGGATGGCTTGCTGGCTCATGCAATGCGCTCCTGGAACAGTTCGGCAAAGTGGCTGAGGGCCATGCGGTAGCCATGGCTGCCCAGGCCGCAGATCACGCCCACGGCGATGGACGATACGAACGACAGGTGGCGGAAGGGTTCGCGCTTGTGCACGTTGGACAAGTGCACCTCGATGACCGGCAGTTCGCTGGCCACCAGGGCGTCGCGAATGGCCACCGAGGTGTGGGTCCAGGCGCCGGGGTTGATCACGATACCGGCGCAGCGGTTGCGGGCGGCGTGGATCCAGTCGATCAGTTCGCCTTCGTGGTTGGTCTGGCGGAATTCGATTTCCAGGCCGTGGGAATGGGCAGTGTCGGCACAGCTTCGGGCCAGGTCCGCAAGGGTTTCGTGGCCATATTGTGCAGGCTCGCGGGTGCCCAGCATGTTCAGGTTGGGGCCGTTGAGCACGAGAATAAGGGGCTTCATGACGGGCATCACTTTGTTGTTGTTGGATGCGCGTAGTTTTGTACTGACTGGTTAGTTTCGTCAATTGGACTAGATCGTCGCACCGGGAAAGTGGGCGATTATCGAACGCCGTCAATTCTTACAAAATTGTAATTTTCCCGACACCACCCCGATAAGCACGGCTTTCTACAGTGCCTCGCCTACATGCGTCGACGAGGACTTGTTCGTGCCCATCCCCCGCAAGATCGCCTTGCTCTGTCTGTTGCTGGCCAGCGCCACCAGCGCCCAGGCCAGCCAGAGCCTGAGCCTGCCCCAGGCGCTTGCCGCCGCCTTTGCCCAGAACCCGGAGCTGGCCGCCGCGGGCCGTGAGCTGGGCATCGCCGACGGCGAGCGGCGCCAGGCCGGCTTGATACCCAACCCTGAGCTGTCCTGGGAGGTAGAGGACACCCGCCGCAGCACCAGCACCACCACCGTTACCCTTAGCCAGCCGCTGGAGCTAGGCGGCAAGCGCGGCGCACGTATCGCGGTGGCCGGCAGCGGTCAGGCGATTGCCCAGCTCGACCTGGAGCGCCAGCGCAATGGCCTGCGTGCCGATGTGGTGCAGGCCTTCCACGCTGCCCTGCGCGCGCAGACCGCGCTGGAACAGGCGCAGCAGTCGCAGGCCTTGACCGAGCGCGGGCTGCGGGTGGTACAGGGGCGTGTCACTGCGGGTCAGTCATCGCCTGTCGAGGCCACCCGTGCCCACGTACAACTTGCCCAGGCCCAGGCCGAAGTGCGGCGGGCGCAAACCCAACGCAGCGTGGCCTATCAGGCTTTGGCGCGCCTGACCGGCAGCCCGCTGGCAGCGTTCGACCAGTTGCAGGCGGCCAACCTTTCACCAGGCGTCGCACCCAGTGCCGACACCTTGCTCGGCCAGGTCGAACAAACGGCCGAATGGCGCCTGGCCGCCGCCCAGGTCGAGCGCGGCGATGCCACGTTGGGCTCGGAAAAGGCCCAGCGCATTCCCAACCTCACCGTCAGCCTTGGTAGCCAGTACAGCCGCGAAGACCGGGAGCGGGTCAATGTGGTTGGCCTGTCGATGCCCTTGCCGTTGTTCGACCGCAACCAGGGCAATGTGCTGGCCGCCGCACGCCGTGCCGACCAGGCGCGTGACCTGCGCAATGCCGTGGAGCTGCGCCTGCGCAGCGACACCCGTAGCGCCGTCAGCCAATGGCAGACAGCGATGCAGGAGGTGGACGCCTACGACCGCACCATCCTGCCGTCTGCACAGCAGGCCGTGGACACCGCCACCCGAGGTTTCGAAATGGGCAAGTTCGCTTTCCTCGATGTACTCGACGCCCAGCGCACGCTGATCGAGGCCCGAGGGCTGTATCTGCAAGCGCTGGCTTCGGCGACCGACGCGCGGGCGCAGGTCGAGCGGATTTACGGCGACCTCGATGGCCTGAGCACCCAATTGAACAGCAGGAGCAACAATGACTAACCCACGCAAAATAGCCCTTCTGGTCGCCGCCATGGCTGCGCTTGGCCTCGGTGGCCTGGCCTTTACCGGCAACCTGGGCCAGGCGTCGAAGGCTGAAGCCCGGCACGACGATCACGGCGAAGACAGCCATGGCCATGGCACCGAGAAAACCGCCGAAGGCCACGAAGAAGAGGGGCATGGCGAAGAAGAGGGCCAGTTGCACCTGTCCATTGCCCAGATCGAAGCTGCCGGTGTGCAGCTGGCTGCCGCCGGCCCGCGTGAACTGGGTACCGCCATCAGCTTCCCGGGGGAAATCCGCTTCGACGAAGACCGCACTGCCCATGTCGTGCCCCGTGTGCCCGGCGTGGTAGAAGCCGTGCAGGCTGAGCTGGGCCAGGCGGTCAAGCGCGGCCAGGTACTGGCGGTGATCGCCAGCCAGCAGATCTCGGACCTGCGCAGCGAACAGCAGGCCGCCCAGCGCCGCCTGGAACTGGCGCGCCTGACGTTCCAGCGCGAACAGCAGCTGTGGCAGGAACGCATCAGCGCCGAGCAGGATTACCTGCAGGCGCGCCAGGCATTGCAGGAGGCCGAAATTGCCTTGGCCAACGCCCGGCAGAAAGTCGCCGCCGTGGGCCCGGCCGGTGCCGGCAATCGCTACGAATTGCGGGCGCCCTTTGATGCCGTGGTGGTGGAGAAGCACCTGACGGTGGGCGAGGTGGTCGACGAGACCAGCAATGCGTTCACCTTGTCGGACCTGAGCCGGGTCTGGGCCACTTTTGCTGTCGCCCCGCGTGACCTGGACAAGGTGGTGACCGGCCGCAAGGTCACCGTCAGCGCCCCGGACCTGGGCGCCCAGGTCGAGGGCAAGGTCAACTACGTTGGCAGCCTGCTCGGCGAGCAGAACCGGGCCGCCACCGTGCGTGCCACCCTGGCCAACCCCAACGGCGCCTGGCGCCCCGGGCTGTTCGTCAATGTTGCAGTCAGTGTCGAGCGCTTCAATGCCGCCGTGGTGGTGCCGGAAAGCGCCCTGCAAACCTGGGAGGAACAGACGGTGGTGTTTGCCCGCACTGAGCAGGGCTTCGAGGCCCGCCCGGTAAAGGCCGGCCGCCGCGATGCCGGCCAGGTGGAAATCACCAGCGGCCTGGCCGCCGGTACCCAGGTGGCCGCCGCTGGCAGCTTTGTCCTCAAGTCGGAACTGGGCAAGGGCTCGGCCGAGCACAGCCATTGATCACGGGGACACCTGCATGTTCGAACGCCTGATCCAATTCGCCATCGAGCAGCGCCTGGTGGTGATGCTGGCCGTGGTCCTGATGGCCGCGGTGGGTATCCACAGCTACCAGAAACTGCCGATCGACGCTGTGCCGGACATCACCAACGTCCAGGTGCAGATCAACACCGCCGCGCCCGGCTACTCGCCGCTGGAGACCGAGCAACGCATCACCTTCGCCATCGAGACGGCCATGGCCGGCCTGCCTGGGCTGAAGCAGACCCGTTCGCTGTCGCGCTCGGGCCTGTCGCAGGTCACGGTCATTTTCGATGATGGCACCGACCTGTTCTTCGCGCGTCAGCTGGTCAACGAGCGCCTGCAAGTGGCCCGCGAGCAATTGCCCGAAGGGATCGAAGCAGGCATGGGGCCGATTTCCACCGGCCTGGGCGAGATCTTCCTGTGGACCGTGGAAGCCGAACAGGGGGCCCTGAAGGAGGACGGCACGCCCTACACGCCGACCGACCTGCGGGTGATCCAGGACTGGATCATCAAGCCGCAGTTGCGCAATGTGCCAGGGGTGGCTGAAGTGAACAGCATCGGTGGCCACGCCAAGCAATACCTGATTGCACCAGAGCCCAAGCGACTGGCGGCCTACAAGATTACCCTCAACGACCTGATCGCGGCGCTGGAGCGCAACAACGCCAACGTGGGTGCCGGTTACATCGAGCGCAACGGCGAGCAGTTGCTGATCCGGGCGCCGGGCCAGGTGGCCTCGGCCGCAGACATCGCCAATATCGTCATTTCCAGCGTCGACGGCACACCGATTCGCGTCAGCCATGTGGCCGAGGTTGGCCTGGGCGAAGAGCTGCGCTCGGGTGCGGCCACCGAGAATGGCCGGGAAGTGGTGCTGGGCACGGTGTTCATGCTGATTGGCGAGAACAGCCGCACGGTGTCCCAGGCGGTTGCGGCCAAACTGGTCGAGATCAACCGCAACCTGCCCAAGGGCGTGGTGGCGGTGACGGTGTACGACCGCACCAACCTGGTGGAAAAAGCCATCGCCACGGTGAAGAAGAACCTGGTCGAAGGCGCCATCCTGGTCATCGCCGTGCTGTTCCTGTTCCTGGGTAACATCCGTGCCGCGCTGATCACCGCCATGGTCATCCCGTTGTCGATGCTGTTCACCTTTACCGGCATGTTCAGTAACAAGGTCAGCGCCAACCTCATGAGCCTGGGGGCGCTGGACTTCGGCATCATTGTCGACGGTGCCGTGGTCATCGTGGAAAACGCCATCCGCCGCCTGGCCCACGCCCAGCAACGCCATGGCCGCATGCTCACCCGCAGCGAGCGCTTCCATGAAGTGTTTGCCGCAGCCCGCGAGGCGCGCCGGCCGCTGATCTACGGGCAGCTGATCATCATGGTGGTGTACCTGCCGATCTTTGCCCTGACCGGGGTCGAGGGCAAGATGTTCCACCCCATGGCCTTTACCGTGGTCATGGCCCTGCTGGGTGCGATGATTCTCTCGGTCACCTTCGTGCCGGCAGCCATCGCCCTGTTCGTTACCGGCAAGGTCAAGGAAGAAGAAGGCCTGGTGATGCGCACGGCGCGCCAGCGCTATGCCCCGGTGCTGGCCTGGGTGCTGGGCCGGCGCAAGCTGGCGTTTGCCGCGGCGGCTACTTTGGTGCTGCTGTCCGGAGTCATGGCCAGCCGCATGGGCAGTGAGTTCATCCCCAGCCTCAGCGAGGGCGACTTTGCCTTGCAGGCGTTGCGCGTGCCGGGTACCAGCCTGTCGCAGTCGGTGGACATGCAACAGCGCCTGGAGCGAGCGATCATCGCCCAGGTGCCGGAAGTGGAGCGGGTGTTTGCGCGTACCGGCACCGCCGAGATCGCCTCCGACCCGATGCCGCCGAACATTTCCGACGCCTATGTGATGTTGCGCCCGCGCGAGCAGTGGGTAGACCCGGGCAAACCGCGTGACGAACTGATCGCGGAGGTTCAACGTGCGGCCGCCAGCGTACCGGGCAGCAACCACGAGCTGTCGCAGCCTATCCAGTTGCGTTTCAACGAGCTGATTTCCGGGGTGCGCAGCGATGTGGCGGTTAAGCTGTTCGGTGATGACATGGACGTGCTCAACCGCACCGCCGCGCAGATCGCCAGCAGCCTGCAAGGGGTACCGGGTGCGTCCGAGGTGAAGGTTGAGCAGACCACCGGCCTGCCCGTGCTGACCATCGACATCGACCGCGACAAGGCGGCCCGTCACGGCCTGAACGTGGGTGATGTGCAGGATGCCATCGCGATTGCAGTGGGGGGCCGCACGGCGGGCACGCTGTATGAAGGCGATCGCCGTTTCGACATGGTGGTGCGCCTGCCCGAAACCTTGCGTACCGATGTGGACGGCTTGGGCAGCCTGCTGATTCCGGTACCGGCCAGTGCCGCTGCGGGCGCTGCGCAAATCGGCTTCATCCCGCTGTCGCAGGTGGCCACGTTGAACCTGCAACTGGGGCCTAACCAGGTCAGCCGCGAAGATGGCAAACGGGTGGTGGTGGTCAGTGCCAATGTGCGAGGGCGTGACCTGGGCTCGTTCGTGAAGGATGCCGAACAGACGCTGATACAGCAGGTGCAGATTCCACCGGGTTACTGGACGCGCTGGGGTGGGCAGTTCGAGCAGTTGCAGTCGGCGGCCGAGCGTTTGCAGGTGGTAGTGCCGGTGGCCTTGCTGCTGGTCATGGCGCTGTTGCTGATGATGTTCAACAACCTCAAGGATGGCTTGCTGGTGTTCACCGGTATTCCGTTTGCCCTGACCGGCGGGGTGCTGGCGCTGTGGTTGCGGGATATTCCGCTGTCCATTTCTGCGGGGGTGGGGTTTATTGCCTTGTCGGGGGTGGCGGTACTCAACGGGCTGGTGATGATTGCCTTTATCCGCAGTTTGCGCGAAGAAGGGCGCCCGCTGCGGGTAGCGGTTGAGGAGGGCGCGCTGACGCGCTTGCGGCCGGTACTGATGACGGCGCTGGTGGCTTCGCTGGGGTTCATCCCGATGGCGTTGGCGACCGGGACCGGGGCTGAGGTGCAGCGGCCGCTGGCGACGGTGGTGATTGGCGGGATCTTGTCTTCTACCGCCTTGACGTTGTTGGTGTTGCCGGCGTTGTACCAGTGGGCGTACCGGCGCGAGGAGGTGCAGGAGGGCTGAGAATTTGGGGCCGCTGTGCGGCCCATCGCAGGCAAGCCAGCTCCTACAGGGACCGCGTCAGCCGGAAGATTACGCGGTCCCTGCAGGAGCTGGCTTGCCTGCGATGGGCTGCAAAGCAGCCCCAAAAATCTCAGGCGGTACTACGGGCTCCAGGCTGTACGCGGTCAGCTCCCACCTCATCATGCAGCGATATCCGCGAAGTCTCCGGCAACGCCAACCCGCCCACCAACGCCACCAGCGCAATCACCACCAGGTAGAACGCCGGAGCCAGGCTGCTGCCGGTCTGCCCGATCAGCCAGGTTGCCACCAGCGGCGCGGTACCGCCAAACAGCGTATAGGCCACGTTGTAGGTAATCGCCGAAGCGGTATAGCGGGTTCGGGTTGGGAAACTTTCCGACAGCAACGCCGCGGTCACCACGCCGCTGCACAGCGCCCCCACCGCCAGCAGGATCACCCCGATCAGAGCGCCGGACATCGAGCCCGAGCTGGCCAGCCAGTACGCCGGGAACACGCACAGCATCACCCATAGGCAGGTAAAGCCGATGGTCTTGCGCCGCCCGACTCGGTCCGAGAACACCCCGGCCAGCGGGCAGCCAACGGCGGCGAACAACAGCGCCACGGTGGTCACCAGCAGCGATTGCGCGCGGGTCAGGTTACCCACCAGTTGCAGGTAGGTGGCGAAGTAGGTGGTGAACATGTAGAACGACAGCGCGGTCAGCGAGATGAACGCCCCCAGGTTGCGAATGACCCGGCCATGGTTGCGCAGGGTTTCCTTGAGCGGCGAATGCTCGTGCTCCTTGCCCTGGGCGACGGCTTCGCGAAATGCCGGGGTTTCTTCCATGCGCCAGCGCAGGTACAAGCCAACCAGCCCCAGCGGTGCGGCGATCAGGAACGGAACGCGCCAACCCCAGGCATTCATCGCTTCGGCCGACAGGCTGGCCTCCAGGCCATAGGCAATCACGGCGGCGCAGGCAAAGGCGGAAAAGGTCGAGACCGGCACGAAGCTGCCATAGAAGGCACGTTTGTCGCTGGGTGCGTGCTCCATCAGGTAGGCGCAGGCCCCGGCGTACTCGCCACCGGCAGAAAAGCCTTGCAGGCAACGCGCCAGGGTAAGCAGCGCAGGGGCGGCCAGGCCGATGCTGGCGTAGGTGGGCAGCAGGCCGATCAGGGTGGTGGAGCCTGCCATCAAGAGGATGGTCAGCGACAGGATGCGCTTGCGCCCCAGGCGGTCGCCCAGCGCACCGAACACGATCCCGCCCAGCGGGCGCAGGGCAAAGGCCACGGCGAACACCGCAAAGGTCTTGAGCAAGGCCACGCTGGTGTCTTCGCTGGCAAAGAACTGGCTGGCGATCAGCGTGGCGAGAAAGCCATAGACGGCAAAGTCGAACCATTCGACGAAGTTGCCGATTGCCGAGGCGGCGATCACCCGGCGCAAGGTGGCGGGGGATACCTCATGAGGTGCGGACATGCGGGAGCTCTCCGGTTCCATTGGCAGCCATGATGAACGTGGCGCGGTCGGGCCGCGCCATCATTTGTTGTGCTTGCCAGTAGATCGTCGGGCGCAGCAGGGCGCTTTGTCGAGGGCGACCTCGGGATACCTGATTCAACCGCTGTGGCGGGTTACAGCCGGCCCACTTTCCAGGGGGCGTACTCCAGTTCACTGTAGCCCTTGGCCTGGCCGTGCGCGTCGGTGCTGAAGCCAGGCAGCTGGCTCAGGTTCAGCGCCATGCAGCGGCTGTTCAGTTCGGCCTGCAGTTTGCCATCGAGGCGGAAATCATCTGGCCGGTTCGGGTGGGGGTAAATCTGTACCAGGCAGCCCTGGACGTTGCCCTGTGCGTTTGCTTCGTAGTAGAGCGAGGCCCTGCCAATGCTGTCTACCGGCTGGTCGCGGAACAGGTGCTGCCAGAAGAATTCGCGCTGTGCATTGGCCTGGCGCCTTGCGGTGTCGGGTGCCTGGGCGTATGAAGGCAGCACCACGAACATCGGCGCCCGTACTTCCACCGTGCCGTCCTCATCGCGCATCGACTTGGGCACCACGGGGTAGATGGTCTTCCAGCACTGCGCCTCGACCATGCTTGCCAAGGCATTGAAGTCCGAGCGGACAAGGTCGGCTGGCAATACCGTTTCGTATTTCATCGGTGGCTTGCTGGCTTTGCAACTGGTGGGCGCGGAGTTCCGGTCGAGTTTGACATTCAGCATGACCACGCCGATCTGCTTGCCGGTATCGGCTGTGGCAATACCCAGCCTCAAGACGTTTTGCATGTCGCTGACGAAAGTCTGGCGCGCCTGTTTGTCTTCCTCGGAGGCAGGCCGGTTCTGGCAACCTGCCAAGGCGATGAGTGCGGCAGCCATGATTGCCGGAGACAACGATCTGAACACAGAAACTTCCTTGATGTGATGGAGCCGGCCTACATGCCGGCGTTGTTGAGAACCAATATTATCACTCAAACTGCCCGATACTTTTGTGTAGTTGTTGTGGAGAATCGGGGGAGCCTGAAACCTGCAAGATACCTGTGGGAGCGGGCGCGCCCGCGAATACCGGCGCAGCCGGTGCCATGCACCGCGTTGGATACTTCGCGGCGGTTCGACGCCTCGACGCGCCCGCTCCCACAGGGAACCCGCTTGCGCTTAGAAGCGCATGTCCAGCGCCAGCTCGAAGGTGCGCGGTGGCCCCATGTAGTACTGGCTGTTGTAGGCCTGCTTGGCATACACCTCGTCGGTCAGGTTGCGCACCCGCCCGGTCAGCGTGGTGTGTTCATCCAGCCGGTAGCGGGCGAACGCGCCGAACAGGGTGTAGGCCGGGGCCTTGAGGCTGTTGGCGTTGTCGGCATACACCGAGCCCACGTAGCGCCCATCCGCGCCCACCGACCAGGCCGGTGACAAGCTGTAGGTCAGCCACAGGTTGGCGACATTGGCCGGTACGTTGGTCGGTGCATTGCCCTTGCGTGACACCGACACGCCGTTGACCGCTTCGTTGAACTCATCGTATTGCGCATCGACGTAGGCGTAGTTGGCTTCGGCCAGCAACTTCGGGGTGACTTGCAGGCGCCCGGACAGTTCGACCCCGCGCGAGGTCTGCTGCCCGGCCTGCACCGTCAGGTTGGCGTCGTTCGAGTCACGCACGGCAAAGTCCTTGCGCACGATCTGGTACAGCGCCAGCGTGGCCGCACCGCGCCCGTCGAGGAAGTCGAACTTGCTGCCCACTTCCCATTGCTCGCCCTTGGACAGGTCGAACAGCCCCACATTGGAGTAGGTCGCCGCCGCCAGCGAACCGGCGGGCAGGTCGGCGGAGGTGCTGTACTGCGCATACAGGCTGGCCGAAGGCGTCAGGGCATAGGTCAGGCCGATGCGCCCGGACAGCGGTTCCCAGCGCCGCTCGAAGTAGGCCGGTGAGGTGGGGGTGACTGCGCCGTAGTTGGTGACTTCCATGTCCAGGTAGTCGTAGCGCAAGGCGGTCAGCAGCGCCAGGCGCTCGGTGAGTTGCAGGCGGTTTTCGGCAAACAGCGCACGGTTGGTCACCTCGTGGCGGCGTTGCTTGGTCAGGCCGGCGTTCACGCCCGGGATGTCATCGAAGCTGCCGGGGTCGAAGTGATCGGCATCGACCACATCGCTCCAGCTGCCCGAGGTGGGGTACAGGGTCTGGCGCATGCGCGAGTACTCCAGCCCCAGTGACCATTGGCTGGCCAGGCCGAACAACTGGTTGTCGTGGCGCAGCTCGATGCGGTCGCCCAGCAGGTTCTGGTCGTGGCGTTGCAGGTACGGGCTGCTGCGTTGCACCTGGCCATCGCGGGTGTAGGCGTAACGTTCAAGGTTGCGGTAGTCGCGCTGGGCGTTGTAGTGGTAAAGCGTGTTCTGCACGCTGGTGCTGTCGCTGACCTGGTAGTCGAGGATCGAGCGTAGCCAGCGTACCCGTTGCTCATAGCGGCCGTCAGCGACGTTGTAGTTTTCGAAGCGGCGGCTGTTGTCGATCTTCATGGTGCTGCGCCCGGGCAGGATCGGCGAGCCCCAGTAGGGGCTGTCTTCGCGGTCTTCCTGGTACTCCAGCGCCAGGGTGTGGGTGAGGTTGGGGGCCATGTCGCTGAGCAGCGAAAAAGCCAGGCTGTCGGTGTGCCGTTCGTTGCGGTCGACGTAGCCGTTACCGTGCCCACGGCTGAAGTCCAGGCGCATGAAATGGCGGGCATCGGCGGGGTTGCTGGCCAGTGCCTGGTTGATACCGAACGCCACCTCGCTGTCGTCGAAACTGCCATAGCGTATCCGCCCGTCAATGGTCTGCTGGTCGCGGCTGGCGAGCTTGGTGATGTAGTTGATCGAACCGCCTACTGCGCCTGCACCATGCAGGAACGAGGATGGCCCGCCAATCAGCTCGACGCGGTCGAGCACCCAGGCATCCACGGGCCGGGTAGCACTGCTGTAGCCCAGGTTGATGCCATTGTACAACTGGGTGACCTGGTTCTGGGTGAAGCCGCGGTAGGCGACGAAGCCGCCAAAACCCGGGTTGGCCGAGGCATTCACCCCGGTCATGGCGTTGACCACGTCCTGGCTGTCCTTGGCACCGCGTTCTTCGATCAGGCGGCGGTCCGAAACACTGACCGAGGCAGGTGTTTCTCGCGCAGTCAGGCCCAGGCGCGAGCCGGTGCGGATCGGCTCGTCCAGTTGTACGCCGGTGGCGGCGTCGCGCTCGCCGTCGATGGTGGTGGCGCCCAGTTCCACGGGGGCGTTTTCAGCGCAGGCAAAGCTGCAGGTGCCCATCAGGAGCACCAGGGAGGTTTTGCGAAGCATGTTGGTGTGTCTTCCACGCAAAGGCCATGGCTGACGGCGAGCGCGCACGCAGGCGCGCCCGGCTGAGGTCAGGCGAAATGAAGTACGGCTGCGGGAATGACGCTGGGGGAGGCGCGGGGATTGAGGGCGGGGCGTTGATAGCGCGGTGGCGGCTGCGCCCAGCTGCGCACCACAATGGGTGAGTTGGCCACGGCCTGCGACGGGGTGAACGACCAGCCGCCGCTGCTCAGTGGTACGGCCAGGCCGAACGAGGAGCACACCGGGCAGTCGAGCTGGGCCATGTGCTGGTCACCACCCGCGCCGTCCAGGTCGATGGCCACGCCGTGCTCGCTGTTGACCGAGCAGAAGCCACCTTCCAGGCCGGCCAGGCGCAGGCCGCCCATCTGGCCATGGTGCAGGCCGCACAGCAACAGGCTGAACAGGACGCTGGCGTAGAGCGTCCAGGCCGTCAGTGCGCGTGTATGGCGGGTGGTTTTCATGGCGGGGAATCTACCATTCGGATGAACGGTCGGGTAGCTCTTTTGCTGCGAGATTCTGGGGTTGCTTTGCAGCCCTATCGCGACACAAGGCCGCTCCCACAGGAGACCTCGGTTCCTGTGGGAGCGGCCTTGTGTCGCGATAGGGGCGCAAAGCGCCCCAGGGTCTGTCAGGCCGCGCGCTCCAGCACATCCAGCAAATCGACAAACTCCATCGCCAGTTTGTGCCGCGGCGCCAGGTGTACCAACGGCACCGACGCCTGGTGCGATTCACGCATCTTGATCGAACTGCTCAGGTACACCGGCAGCACGGGCAAACCTTCGCCGCGCAACTGGTCGACCAGGGTCTGGTGCAGGGCAGTGCGCCCGGCAAACTGGTTGACCACTACGCCCTCCACTTGCAGCGCCGGGTTGTGGTCCTGGCGCAGTTCTTCGACCTCGGCCATGACACTGTGCAGGGCCTGGCGCGAGAAGCTGTCGCAGTCAAACGGGATAAGCAGGCGCTCGGCCGCCACCAGCGCGCTGAAAGTGTAGAAATTGAGCGCCGGCGGGGTGTCGATGTAGATGCGTTCGTAGTCCTCGCCAAGCTCCACCAGCAGCTTGCGCAGTTTGTTGATCTTGAACTTGCTCTCCAGCTTGCTTTGCAGGTCGCTGAGGTCGGGGCTCGCGGTAACCAGGTGCAGGTTGCTGTAGCGGGTTTCGGTGATTGCCACGCGGTGCTTTTTGCCGGCGGCGGTGACCGGCGACAAGGTCTGGCGGAAGAAATCGGCGATGCCGGCAGGTATGGCGTCGTTGACCAGGCCGGTCAGGTAGTAGGTGGCATTGGCCTGCGGGTCGAGGTCGACCAGCAAGGTGCGGTAGCCCTCGGCGGCACTGGCGGCGGCGAGGTTACAGGCGATGCTGGATTTACCGACGCCACCTTTCTGATTGAAAACCACACGACGCATGAGATGCTCATCCATGAAGAGAAAATGTCAGGTTGGGGTCAATCCTATGACGGCAACACGACAGTTTTATGACAAGCATTGTTACAACTGCAGGTTTCATACTTGCCTGTGCCGGCCTCTTCGCGGGCTTGCCCGCTCCCACAGGTACTACACAAGTTTCAAACCCTGAGCAGAACCCTGTGGGAGCGGGCAAGCCCGCGAAAGGGCCGGCACAGAAGAAACAAGAAACTCAGCCAACCACCAGCCGATTGCGCCCCTCCTGCTTGGCCCGGTACAGCGCCCGGTCAGCCTAGCCCAATGCTTGCGCAGGCTCAGCACCCGCCTCGCCATCCCAGCGCGCCACCCCCAGCGAAATGGTCACCGCACCCACAGGCTCCAACGGCGTATCCTTAACCGTTACGCGCAGCCGCTCGCCCACTACTGCCGCCGCCTCCAGGCTGGCCCCCGGTAACAGCATCAAGAACTCCTCGCCGCCGGTGCGGCACAGCAGGTCGCCCTCGCGGCAACAACGGCGCATCAGCTCTGCCAGCTTTCGCAGCACCTGGTCGCCGACGTCGTGCCCATGGTTGTCGTTGACCCGCTTGAAATGGTCGATGTCCAGCGCAGTGGCCGCAAATGCCCGCCCTTCGGCTTCCAGTAACGACAGGCTGAGTTCCATGCTGCGGCGGTTGCCGAGACCAGTCAGCGGGTCGGTCTGGGCGTCGCGGTTGAGCCGGCCGATGCGTTCCTGCAGCAGGTTCAGCCCGAACAGCAGGGCGCGCTTGAGTTCGGCCGCCTCGAAGTACCACGCCCGCACGCGATGCAAGCGCTCGGCGGTGCCTGCGTGGTCCATCGAGCGGGCGCCGGCCGCCAACTGCCACAGTGGCCGGGCGATGGTCATGGCCAGCCACCACAGCAGTAGGCAGCCCACCAGCGCCAAGGGCGCAGACGTGCCCACCACGTTGAGCACCAGGTGGCTCAGTGGGGCCGGGGAAATTGCCAGCAGCACGCCGTCGGCATCGAGCACGAACGTAGAATTGAAAGCCATGCTCTGGCCCAGTACACGGTCAGTCTCCGCCTGCATGGCCTGGGCATCAGCCAGTTGCCGACCCTGTACACCCGCGCTGAACGAAAGTTGCTGAAGCGCGTTACCGATAAAGGTTTCGGTGATGGCTGCCAGCTTCGCTGCGTAAACCCGGTTGGCTTCCAGCGAATGGTCGATCAGCAACTGGCGCTGTACCCGGTAGCTGGCAAAATAGCTGGCGCACAGCATGACCAACGCAGTGAGGGCGCAGAGCACCAGAATGAGTGTGCGCAGATCCAGGCGCAGTCCGTGCTTGGCGTGTGGCAATCCTGACCTCGAGGTATCGGGTAAAGGCTACGCAATGGGGATGACCTTGCGTGTCGCGTTCAAGAACCTGCCTTTTCCAGCGCATCCAGTTCGTCTTCCACCTGTTGCATACGCTGCTCGACCAAGGCCTGCACCTTTGCATCGCGTGCTGTTTCGCGCATCAGGGCCGTGAGTTTTTCGCTCAGGTGCTTGCCGGCTTCGGTGTTTTCCAGGGCGCGGGCCTTGGCCGGGTCCTGGGTGGCAGCAACGATGGTGGCGAACTCGGCGTCGCTGAAGTTCTTTTCGCTGTACAGCCGGAACAGGTCCTGGCGCTGGTCCTCGACGGTGAGGTGCTTGCGCAGTACATCCTGGATGGTGGCTTGCGGCAGCTGCGGGTGGGTACGGCCAAGCAACGCGGCCATGCGCTCGATGTTGTGCGTATAGGCGTCCTGCAGCGGAAGCTGGGCAAGGATCTGCTCTTCACGGGAGGGCTTCTGGTCACAGGCGGCGAGGGCGGCAGTCAGCAGCAGGGGCAACAGCAACTTCTGGAAGCGAGGCATGGCGTGGCCTGGTCGGGCAGTGAAGACGGCCGATTATACCGATCTGCGCCTGGCCAGGCGCGCTTTGTGATTTGCCTTGTGCGGCGTGCTGGGGTAGAACCGTGGCCTCCAACCATTGCCAGCAGCCCCATGCCGAACTGGACCTTGCAACCTGTGGCGCGCGCCGCCATTGCCGAAGTCGTCGCATTTGTCGACAGCGCTCGCCGCGAGCTGTTCCCGATGCTTGCCCAGGCGCCATTGCCGCGTGACCTTGCGCACTTTGCCGACGCCTACCTGGACGGTGCGGGATGCTTTCTTGAAGCCCGTGATGAAGGGCGGCTGGTCGCGGTGATCGGTTACCTGCCCTATGACCACCGTTTTGCCCAGCTTGATTACCATGCTGAGCGGGTTGTCGAGGTGGTCCGCCTGTTCGTGCTGCCAGAGTACCGCAGGCATGGCCTGGCTGGCGCGTTGTTCGGTGCCTTGCGTGCTCGGGCGGAACAGGCGGGTATCGGCTGCCTGTACCTGCATACGCATCCGTTTCTGCCGGGTGCGATTGCGTTCTGGGAGCGGCAAGGGTTTGCGGTGGTGGATGTGGAACAAGACCCGGTCTGGCAAACCACGCACATGCAACTGCAATTACGCTGATTTGTGGGAAAGTGCCTACAACGGCGCCTTGGACGTGACCGACGCGTTCATTTCAAAAGCGGCCCGGCTTGCTTACCTTCCTGTGTGCACCGCTGACTCATTGCACCCAAGGGAGATTCTTGATGCCATACATGGCCCTGTACAAACTCAAGCTGCTGGACGAATTCGAAGACCGCGCTGACCCGTGGACCTTCGGTGATTTCGAGAACAGGCTGGCGGAACTGTGGCGTGGGGCGTCACGTCACGACGCCAAAGGCATCATCAACATGGCCCACAAGGAGGGGCGCTGGCCAAGGGCTGTGAAGCGCTACTTGCTGACCAATTATCGGGTGTTTGGCAATGTCAGTTCCGAGCTGGCACGGACGTTCGCCGAGGTGGTGGTGATGATGAGTGAGCAGGAGCGGGCGGAGTGGGGGCTGCTGCCTGCTGGCAGTTCGGTTGCCTGAACGGGGGCCGCTTTGCGGCCCTTTCGCGACACAAGGCCGCTCCCACAGGGATCGCGCAATCCGGGGTTATCGCGATCCCTGTGGGAGCGGCCTTGTGTCGCGATGGGCTGCAAAGCAGCCCCAACCCAGGCGACTCGATCTATCAGAACCCCCCAGAAAGCGGCCACTCCACCGCCAACCGTATCTGGTCGCCGTCCAGCTCCGCCTGCGCCGTGTTGCCCCGATGTACGTTATGCCGCACCGAGAACGTCGTCCCCTTGGCCTTGCCGCTCTGCACCACGTAGCGCGCCTCCAGGTCCCGTTCCCAATGCTTGCCGCCCTTGCCATACCCCAGGTACGCATACCCACCATTGGGGTCGACATGTGTGCCGTCGATATCGAACCCGCGCACGTACAACGCCGTCAGGTTCAGCCCCGGTACTCCATAAGCCCCCATGTTCAGGTCATAACGTGCCTGCCATGACTTCTCGTTCGGTGCGTTGAAGTCCGACATCTGCACGGCGTTGGCAATGAAAATTGCCCCACGCGTCACATAGTCGAACGGGGTGTTGCCGTCTACCTGCTGCCAGCCCAGGCTGAAACCGTGCGGCCCCTGGTTGTAGCGCGAGACCAGGCTCCAGGTGGTGTTGTCGATGCGCCCGGACAGCGCCTTGCCGGTATCGGTGGTGCGGTACAGGTTAAGGTCCAGGCTGAGGCTGCGACGGTCATCCAGCACATGGCTGAGGGTGCTGCCCAGGTAGTGCTGGTTCCAGCTGTCCTCGTAGCGCGAGGTGTACAGGCTGCCGCTGAAGGCGGCGCCGGGGTTCCAGGCCACACCGGCCAGGTCGAAGCTGTTGCCCTGCTTGGCGTTGGAGTAGTTCACCACGAACCCCTGGTCGTGGCTGGAGGCATTGCGGTCGGTGCTTTCGTTGAAGTGCCCGGCCACCATCTTCAGCGTGTCGAATTCGTTGCTGGTGAGGAAAAAGCCGGTTGCCGTCTCGGGCAGCAGGCGGCTGTCGGAGGAGCTGAACACCGGGGTTTTCACCCGTTGCTCGCCATAGGACAGCACAGTGTTGGATACCCGCAGTTTCAGCGCCGCGCCCGCACGGCTGTATTCGTTTTTCGGGTGCCCGTCGTTATCCACGCCCAGCAAGCGCGCTTTGCCTGCACGTCCGCCGCCACTGTCGAGTTGTACGCCCAGATAGGCATGGGCGTCGACACCGACACCGATCAGGCCCTGGGTGAAGCCGGACTGAAAAGTCCCCATCAGGCCGTAGGCCCATTCCTCAGCCTTGCCATTACGTTCGCTGCGCGGTTTGTAGGCGTTGCGCCCGGCACTGTTGCGCCCACCGTGTTTGTAGTCGCGCTGGTCGAATACGCTGCGGTTGAGAATGTTCCAACTGCTACCTTCGACAAAACCGGGGCTTTGCGACTGCGCGGAGTCGGCCAGGGCAACGGGTGCCAGCCCCAGTAGTGGCAGTGCCCAGAAAAGCCGGGTCATTGGCCGCCCCCAAGCTTCTGCAACTGCTCAGCGAAGCGGGCCTTGGCCCGTGCGGGCAGGCTGGACGGCAGCTCGGCAGCCGGCGCATCACCCACCTGGATCACCATCACCATGCCCATTGCCAGGTGCGGAATGCACTGGATGCCGTACACGCCTGGTACGCTGAAGGTCTGCTCGAACGGCTGATTCAGTTTGCTCTTGAATGGCTCGGCCCCGCTGGGCAGCAGGCCGCTCACGCTGGCCGCATTGTGCCCGCTCTGGGTGGGCAGAAAGCGCACGGTGTCGCCGGGGGCAATGCGCAGGTGGTCCGGCTCGTACACCATCGCACCCGCGCTGCCGCGGTTGAGCATTTTCACTTCATGCACCTCGGCCAGTGCGGCAGGGGTAAGCAGGGCGCTGGCAAGCAGCAAGGCGGCAGGGCGCAACAGCATCAGCAGAACTTCCTGGTTCAGGGGGCGCGAAAGCGCAGGATGCGCGCGCCGTCGAAAGGGTCGGTGAGGTAGTGCGCATGCACGCCGAAAGTGCTCAGCAGGCGCTCGGGGGTGAGGACGTCAATCGGTTTGCCCAGGGCCACCAGGCGGCCCTTGTCGAGCACTGCAAGGCGGTCGCAGGTGAGCGCCTGGTTGAGGTCGTGCAGGGCCACCAGGGTGGTCACCGGCAGCGTTTGAACCTGTTGCAGCAGGCTGAGCTGGTGCTGGATGTCCAGGTGGTTGGTCGGCTCGTCCAGCAGCAGTACCTGCGGGCGCTGCGCCAAGGCACGGGCGATGTGCACGCGCTGGCGCTCGCCACCCGACAGCGAACCCCACAGGCGTGTGCGAAGGTACAGGGCGTCGAGGTCGGCGAGCGCTTGCTCGACGATGGCGCGGTCTTGCACGCCGAACGGCGTCAACGCTGAAAGCCAGGGCGTACGGCCCAGGGCAACGGCGTCAAACACGCTGATCGCATCGAGTGTATCGGCTTGCTGCTCGACCAGCGCCAGGGCCTGGGCAATGCGGCGGCGGGGCATTTTCGCCAGCGGTTCGCCAAGCAGGTGCACACTGCCACTGGCTGGCTTGCGCAACCCGGCCAGCACCTTTAGCAAGGACGATTTGCCCGACCCGTTGGGGCCGACGATGCCCAGTGTTTCACCCGCAACAACGCTCAACTCGATGTCACTGAGCACGGTGCTTTCGGCCAGTTTCAAGCCCAGGCCCTGGCAACTCAGGGGCGGCAATTGCAATGCCGTCATCACGGTCATGGGCGCCCCCGGCGGCTGACCAGGATCAGCGCGAACACTGGCGCACCGATCAGCGCGGTGACCACGCCCACAGGGATCACCTGGCCGGTGATCAACGTGCGCGACAGCATGTCGGCGGCAATCAGGAACAGCGCGCCGCCCAAGGCGCTGGCGGGCAGCAGGCGGCTGTGGCCGGGGCCCAGCAGCAGGCGCAGGGCATGGGGAATCACCAGCCCGACAAAACCGATGGCGCCCACGATCGAGACCATCACGGCTGTCACCAGCGCCGCGCAGCTGATCAGCAGTAGCTGGGTGCGCCGCACCGCAATGCCCAGCGACGCAGCCGAATCGGCGCCGAAAGTAAACGCATCCAGCGCGCGGCGGTGCAACAGGCACACCACCAGCCCGAACAGTGCCACCGGCACGGCCAGCCACACCGACGGCCAGCGCACGCCGCTGAGGTTGCCCATCAACCAGAACAGGATGCCGCGGGCCTGCTCGGCGGTGGCCGACTTGGTGATGAGAAAGGCGGTAAGCGCGTTGAACAGTTGCGAGCCGGCGATGCCGGCGAGGATCACCTGGGCGTTGTTGCTGCCTGGCCCGGCTGCGCGCGCCAGCACCAGCACCAGCGCGAATGCACCCAAGGCCCCGATGAAGGCCCCGGCAGACATGCTCAACGTCAGGCTGCCCAGCCCCAGCAGGCCGACCAGCACGGCGCCGGTGGAGGCGCCGGCGGATAGCCCCAGCAAGTACGGCTCGGCCAGCGGGTTGCGCAGCAGCGCCTGAAGGATCACCCCGCAAGTGGCCAGCCCGGCACCGCAAGCGGCGGCGACCAAAGTGCGGGTAAGGCGGTAGTTCCAGACGATGCCGGCGTCGATCGGGTCGACCGGGTAGCCAGCCTGCCACAAGTGATTGGCCAGCACCTGGCCGACCACGCTGGGCGACAGGTTGGTTTCGCCGATGGCAGTGCCGGCCAGCAGGGCGACCAGCAGTGCCGCCAGGGCGAGTGCCATGTAAGGTAACAGGCGAATCATCACTGGGCCGCTTTACCGCTGGCGAAGGCCGCGGACAATGTTTGCAGGCTGCTGAACAGGCGGATGCCGGCCTGCATGGCGTCGGCGTCGAGGATGATGATGCGGTTGTGCTTTACCGCGTCCATGTTGCGGGTTACCGGGTCACTGCGCAGGAATTCCAGCTTCTTCTGGTAGTCGTCGGCGGGGAAGCGGCGGCGGTCCATGCGGGCGATGATCAGCCAGGTAGGGTTGGCCTTGGCCAGGGTTTCCCAGCCTACGGTGGGCCATTCCTCGGTGGATTCGACCACGTTGCGCACGCCCAGGGTGCGCAGCATGAAGTCGGCAACGCCCTGGCGGCCGGCCACGTAAGGATCGATGTCCAGGTCGGCGCTGGAGAACCAGAACAGCGCCGATGTGGCGGCCAGGTCTTTGCCGGCAAGCTGTGCCTTGGCACCGTCCAGGCGGCCTTTGAGCTCGGCATTCAGGGCAGTGCCGCGGTCCTGCACATCGAAGATCTCGGCCAGCTGGCTGACGCTTTTGTAGATGCTGCCTACCTGGAATGCTTGCAAGCGCGTACCGTCGGCGCCGACCAGGTTGTCCTTGCCTTCGCAGTCCGACGGCAGCAGGTAGGTGGGTATTTTCAGTTCGTCGAACTGCTCGCGGGTAGCGACCACGCCCTGTGCGCCAACCATCCACTCGAACTGCACCGTCACCAGTTGCGGTCGCTTGCCGACTACGGCCTCGAAGCTGGGGTCGTTGTCGGCCAGGCGCGGCACCTTGTCGTTTTGTGCCTTGTATTCGGGCAATACGTTGTTGAACCACAACGAGGTGCCCGCCAGTTTGTCGCCCAGGCCCAGCGCGTAGAGCATTTCAGTGCCGGCCTGCCCGATGGTGACCGCGCGTTGCGGCGCCTGGGCGAAGGTTTGCGGCCTGCCGCAGTTTTCGACCGTCAGCGGGTAGTGGGTGGCAGCGGCCTGGGCCATGCCAGTGAGGCCAAGGCCGGCGAGAAGGGTGGCGAAACGGGGTAGCATGCTGGGCGATCTCCTATCGGACAGTTCGGGTGAGGAACGCACGGACAGGCATCGCCGCGCCCCGCCGTTGGCAGGGGCAACACTGATGGCCAATCCCGGACACCCCGCCGGTTGGTGAATGTAGGCCGGCAGGTCTCCTGACTGGTGCGTCATGGCCCGGCTCCAGCCTTCCCGGGCAATTACGCCCAGTGGCATTGATGGAGCAGGCTCGGCACCTACAGTTGCGGGGGCAGTTCCGTTTGGCCCGTGTTGGCGGGCCTGGGATTCCCTATTAATTCCGTGGCGGAAACCGGCGGCCCGCATGGTAGACCATCGCACCGCCGGGTGAAAACGCTTTTCAGAAGTACTTCAGCCAGGTGATGTCGCGGCGGCGCGCCTTCAGGCGGGCGAACCCGCGCACCGGCAGGTAGAGCGAAACGGCCAGCAGAAGGGCGCCCAGCCACACCGAGGCGATGCTGTCGAAGCCGAAATAGTCACCCTGGTTGAGGCCGAACAGCGCCACGCTGGCCAGGTACAGCAACTTCAGTACATACAGGTGCAACAGGTAGAAGAACATCGGCGCTGCACCAAACACCGCCAGGGCGCTGATCCAGCGTGCCTGGCCGGCGCGCTCGAAGGCGCGTAGCAACAGCAGGCCGCAGCCGAGCGTAAGGGCGAGGAACAGCAGGGATGGCGGGTATTTGGTGATGTTGAAGAAGCTCATCAGGGTTTGCGTGAAGGTTGGGTAGCCACTCCACGGCGCCTCGCCATAGCCGTTGAACAGGCGCAGCACGACAAAGCCCAGCAATGCAATCAGCCCGGCCAGCAGCAAGCGATGCTGGCGTTGGCCGGCCTCGCTGCCACGGGCGAACCAGGGGCCAAGGCCGTAGCCCAGGGCGATGACGCCGATCCACGGCAGCACCGGGTAGGACGTGCGCAGGCGCAGGGTGTCGGAAAATTCCAGCCAGCCACGGTCATGCAGGATCGCCCACGGCACGTGCAAGGCCGATTCCACGCCAAAGTGCAGGCCATCCAGCAGGTTGTGGCCGGCGACGATGGCGGCACCCAGGGCAAGCAGGGCGGCGCGTGGCAGCCATACCAGCAGCGACAGGGCGATCATGCTGATGCCGATGGCCCAGATGACTTGCAGGTAGATCACGCTGGGCGGCAGCTGGAAGGTCCAGGCGAAGTTGACCAGGGTGAACTCCAGGGCTACCAGGAACAGCCCGCGCTTGAACAGGAACGCCGACACATCGCCACGGCCCTGATACTTCTCGCCGTACAGCCAGGCCGACAGGCCGGTCAGCAGGACGAACACCGGTGCGCACAGGTGGGCCAGGGTGCGGCTGACGAACAGCGACGGCTCGGTGGTGTCGATGCTCATCGGGTCGCTGACCTGGCGGTGCAGGAAGAACGTTTCGCGGACGTGGTCCAGAAGCATGAACAGGATCACCAGGCCGCGCAGGGCGTCGATGCTCTGCAGGCGTTGGGTGAGCAGGGTAGGAGTGGCACTGGCGCTTGTCATGGAGGGTCGCTGATAGGAATGAGTGTCAAGTGAAACGTTATCTTATAACTAATTGGTTATCTGTTGGTAGAGGTTTTTGTGTTGCCAGAGCGGGCCTCTTCGCGGGCACGCCCGCTCCCACAGTTCTCAATGGCTGCGATATCCCTGTGGGAGCGGGCGTGCCCGCGAAGAGGCCGGTACAGGCAGGCTCAGATCAGAAGCTGTAGTCCACCGTCGCAAAATACGACCGGGGCATCCCCATCAACCATTGCTGCCCACTGAACGCCGACTGCACATACTCACGGTCGAACAGGTTGTTCAACTGCAACCCCAGCCGCACATCCGGCAACACCTGCCAGGCAATATTGGCATCCACCACGGTGTACCCGGGCGCGCTCTGGGTATTGGCAGTATCGGCAAAACGCTCATCCACATAGCGCGCACCAATCCCGGCCTCCACCTGCTGCCCAAAGCCTTTGCTCAGCCACAGGTTGGCAGTGCGCCGTGGCACATTGGCCGTCCGATTCCCCGCGCGGTCCTGGGCCACGCCGCCGACCATTTCGTCGAAGTCGTCATACCGGGCGCGCACCAGCGATGCGTTGGCCGACACCTGCCATTGGTGCGCCAACGCCAGTTCCAGGGTCGCCTCCAGGCCGTCGGAGGTCTGCTGCCCAGCCTGCTGTTTCTCGTGGGTGAGCGGGTCGTCCACCAGCAGCTTCTTCTTGACGATGTGGTAGGCCGCCAACGTCCATTCGCCACGGCCTTCCCAGAAGCGTTGCTTCACGCCTGCCTCGGTCTGCTTCGCTTCGGTCAGGTCGTAGTGCATCTGGCTCGGGCTGAGGCTGATGAGGTTGTTCACCCCTTCCTCGCTGGTGGAGTACTGGCCGTACAGCGACAGGTCGTCGCTAAGTGCATACACCAGCCCGACGCGCCAGTTGCCCCCTTGCAGGCTGCGGTCGCTGCGGCTGCCGTCGACCAGGTTGTCGCGGTCGATGTGGTTCTGGTCGCGGCGCACGCCTGTGACCAACGACAGCTTGTCACTCAGCTGCAGGCGGTTCTCGGCGAACAAGGCGAAGGTGTGGGTGGTGGACAAGGTTTGCGGGCGCAGTGGCGAGGCACTGTGGAACCCGCCGGGTTGCGGTTGCCACGGGTCGATGTAGTCGCCGCCCACATCGTTGTAGGGTGCGTTGCTGTCGACGTTGAAACGCACCTTGTTGTACTCGGCGCCGACCACGGTCTTGCTGGCCAGGCCGAGCAGCGTGTGGTCGAAAGTGAAGGTCTGGCGGTCGCCGACCTGTTCCTGGTTGTGCTTGATTTCCAGGTAGCTGCCGCGCAGCAACTGCTGGCGCTCGGCGTCCCAGTCATAGTTCTCGGCGTTGCGCCAGTGGCGGCGGCTCTTGATGTAGTACAGCTGGTTGCTGGCGCTGAGGTGGTCGTTCAGCGTCCAGTCGGTGTTCAGCCGGGTCCACTCATCGACGTAGTGCTGCACGTCGTTGTGCACGTTGTAGTTTTTCTTGCGCAGGCTGCTGCGGTAGTGGCCGTCGATCAGCGGGGTGCCGTAGTAGTTGGCCGGGTCCGCATCGCCACGGTCGTGGGCAAGGGTGAAGCTGAGGTCGTCACTGGCATCGAAGCGCAGCGCGGCGCTCAGGGCAAGGCTGCGCGAAGGGGTGCGGTCGACCCAGCCGTTACCCGCCTGCTGGTTCAGGGTCAGGCGGTAGCTCAGGCGCTCGCTGAGGCTACCGCCGCTGTCCAGGCCCAGCTGCTGGCGGTCCCACGAGCCGTAGCCCAGGCGCAGGTGGTTACGCACTTCACCCGCTAACGGTTTTTTCGGGATTACGTTGACCACCGCACCGGTAGCGCCTTCGCCATGCAGCACCGACGCCGGGCCACGTATGACATCGATACGCTCGACCATCCACGGGTCGACCGGGAAGGTCTGGGTGCCGGCACCGGTGTACAGGCGTGCGCCGTCGAACAGCGTCATCACCGAACTGTGCCCGGCAAAACCGCGCGCAGAGAGGCCGGTGCCGCCGTCGCCCGGGGAGCCGACGAAGGTGATGCCCGGCGAGCGGGTTACTGCATCCTGCACCGTGAGGTTGTTACGTTGCTGGATTTGCTCGGCGCTGATGCTGCTGGTACTGGCTGGCGTTTCCAGGGCACTGAGGCCAAGCCGCGAGCCCGCCTGGGTTGGCGTGGCCAGGTCGATGGCGCGGCTGTCGAGGGTGTCGGTAATGGCCGTGGAGGGCAGGGCCAGGGGTTGCGGGGCCTGGTCATCGGCCAAGGCCGGCAGGGCGACGGCCAGGCAGGCCGCCAGGGGATGAAGCTTGAACATACGGGACATGTCGTTCCATTGCTGCAGGAATGAATGGATCCCGGTGGAAAACACGCAAAGGCGTACCGTACAGGCAAGCGCGAGCACGGATACCGGCCTGCGCCCGCCCACCGCGGGTTGCCAAGTGAAGCCTCAGGCCGGTCTCCGGGCTTGCGAGGGGCATGAAACCTTCACCTTCCCATGCACGTGCACAGTGGTATCTCGAAGGGTTCGCTCGCTTACCGTTGCGGGGGCAGCGCCGGACTTGTCGTGGGCAACACGACGCACCGGCTTCCCGTTTCACCTTGCGCACGGCGGCGCAGGGCACCTGAAACTGGCGCGCATCAGACCATTGAAACAGTGGGGCGTCAAATGCGCAGTAGAGCAGGCCAGGCCCTTTCGCGGGCTTGCCCGCTCCCACAGGTACTGCACAGGCTCGAAATCTGTGTTGTACCTGTGGGAGCGGGCAAGCCCGCGAAGAGGCCGAACCTGCCTTGGAGGGCTAGCGCCCGCGCCGCCGCGACACCCGCGCTTCGATATTCTTGCGCCCGATCAGCAGGGGCGGTTTCTCCACCACCGGCTCATCCGCCAGCCATTTGTACATCACCAGGCAGTCCACCAGCCCCAGGCGCGCATGGCGATACGCCTTGGGCAAGCGGCCGACCGTCTCGAAACCCAGCTTGTGCCACAGTGCCACCGCCACTTCATTGCTGGCCACCACCGAGTTGAACTGCAGGGCCAGAAAGCCCTCCTGGCGTGCCAGCTTTTGCGAGTGCTCGCACATCAGCCGCGCCACGCCTCGGCCACGTGCCTGTTCGCAGACCATGTAGCCGCAATTGCCCACGTGCGCACCAGGCCCGGCGGCATTGGCCTTGAGGTAATACGAACCCAGCAACGCGCCATCCTCTTCGGCCACCAGCGTGTGCAATGGCAGCTCCAGCCACAACTGGCGCCCTTGTTCGAAGGTCAGGGCGGGGTCGAACGCGTAGGTTTCGCGGGCCTGGACGATGCCCTGGAAAGTGGGCCAGAAGCGTTCAAAGTCTTCGGGCATCATGTGGCGGATATGGATCATGCGGGTTCCTGCAAGGGCTGGGCCGCCCAGTCTGTGGTGCACGGCGCCGTCGCGCAAGGGCGGCGACGCCGTTTGTGCTCAGCCGTTGACCTTGCCCACAGCGTCCATGGCCCGTGCCGAGTAGACCAGCGCGGCACCGGCGTTCATCGCCACGGCCACACCGAGTGCCTCGGCAATTTCCTCGCGGCTGGCGCCGTGTTTCACCGCCTGCTGCGAATGCACGGCGATGCAGCCGTCGCAGCGGGTGGTCACGGCTACGGCCAGTGAGATCAGCTCACGGGTCTTGGCGTCCAGGTGGTTGGTCTTGGCCCCTGCACCGCTGGCAGTCATGTAGCCGGCAACGGTGTCGGGGGAGAGTTGCTTGAGATCGCCGATGCCGGCCATCAACTGCTTACGGTAGGCGTCCCAGTCCATCATGCTCATCGTCTTCACCTTGGGGTGGTTGCGAGTGGAGCTATCAGGCTAGTCGAAGCACGGGAAGTGTGAGGCTTGTACTTTGGTGGGTATACGCAGGCCAATGGTACAAGGGCCTGCGTTGGGCGGTCAGATGTAGATGAACACCAGCACCAGCGCTGCAACCACCGCCCACTTTTCCAGGTAGTAGCGCATGCGGTTGCGCTTTTTCATCGCTTTGCCGCGCTCGCGGATCTTGTAGATGCGGGTGAACAGCCGGTTGATGCCGCCGGTCTTGTCGCCGGCATCGTTGGGCGCGGCAGCGGCGGCCATGACGTTGCGGCTGAACCAGCGGTTGAAGGCGGTTGCCCAGCGATACTTGAGCGGGCGCTCGACGTCACAGAACAGGATGATGCGGTTGTGTTCGGTGGTGTTGGCGGCGTAGTGGATGTAGGTTTCGTCGAAGATCACGCCCTCGCCATCGCGCCACGAATACTTCTCGCCGTCCACGTCGATGTAGCAACCGTCGTCGTTTGGCGTGTCCAGCCCAAGGTGATAGCGGTACGAACCGGCATAGGGGTCGCGGTGCCGCACCAGCTTGGCGCCCGGTGGCAGGGTGGCGAACATGGCGGCCTTGACCGTGCCGATGCCTTGCAGCAGTTCGGTGGTGCGTGGGCACAGGGCCATCGCCGACGGGTGGCTTTCGCCATACCACTTCAGGTAAAAGCGCTTCCAGCCGGTCTTGAAGAACGAGTTGAAACCGACGTCGTCGTAGTTGTCGGACTTCTTGATTTCGCCCACGTGCAGCAGTTGGCGGCCTTCCTCGCGGATTTCCTGCCAGTGGTCCTGCAGCGGCTTCAGTTCAGGGAAGGCCTCGACCGGCAGGTAAGGCTTGGCCGGGAGCCTGGAAAACAGGTACAGGAAGCTGTTGACCGGGGCCAGGAAGCTGGAGTGGTCACCCAGCTGGCGGGACAGCTTGTGACGAACCCGACCGCGTAGGTGAACATAGGCGATCGAGAGGGCGAAAATAAGTACGAGTGCAATTTTCATGGACGTTTACTTGTCGAAAAATGGCCATGCGCCATGGCATAAGCCCGCCAGCATAAACAATCATGGGGGTACTTTGTACTTATTGTTACGAAACGGTGGGGCGACATTGGTGTAATGCCCTACAGTCATGCGCAAACGTTTCATGTCAGGGAAATTGTATGGTTCAGGATACACGCCCCAGCGGTAGCCCGTTCAAACGGCTGTTCTTCGCCTTGCCGGTCAGCGATGCCCAGCAGCGTGCCCTGGCCCAGTGGCGACGGGGCCTGAACCTGCGCAGCGGCAAACCGGTGCCGGCAGCCAACTTCCATGTCACGCTGCTGTTCCTCGGCGATGTGGATGCCGCCCAGGTACCGGCCATCTGCGCGGCGGTCGACCAATTGGCACTGCCGGCCACGGCACCAAGGCTGTTGCTCGACCGTTTGCAGGTGTGGCAGCGCGCCAGCGCCCTGGTGCTGGAGGCACAGCAGGTGCCGCCGGCCCTGTTGCACCTGGTTTACGGGTTGCAGCAGGCATTGCTGCCGTTGGGGGTGGAGGCGGCCAACCGGGAATATCGGCCGCACTTGACGCTGTCCAGGGATTACCGCGGGCAACCGCCCGAGGCCACTAGCGCGCCGGACTTCTACCTCACTGCGCGCCACTTCACGCTCTACGAGTCGCGCAAGGGCGCTTACTGGCCCTTGGCGCAGTGGCCACTGGCAGACTGACCCTCAGAATGTCGGGGTGTACTTGACCGTCAGCATGAAGTTGCGTGGGTCGCCATAGTTGTTGCTGCCATTGAGCTGGTTGAAGCCGGCGACCCAGTACTTCTTGTCGAACAGGTTGTTGGCGTTGACGGCAACGTTCACTTCCGGTGTCAACTGATAGGCCAGGCGAGCGCTCCACACGGTGTAGCCAGGCACGGTGTAAGTGCGCTCGTAACCCAGCGTGTGGCTCTGGGTGGTAAAGCCGAGGCCTGTGCTCCAGCGCTGGCCGTCCAGCGGCAGGGTGTAATCGGCCCATGCGCGCAGCATGTGCTTGGGTGTCCACTGGCTGAATGTACGGCCTTTGTTATCGGGGTCATCGAGGAACTTGGTGGTGTTGTAGGTGTAGCCTGCGAACAGTTGCAGGCCACTGAGCACTTCTCCGCTGATTTCGGCTTCCACGCCCTGGCTGCGCACCTTGCCCGCTGCGGTAGAGCAATACCAGTCATCGCAGGCGAAGCCCGAGGCCACATCGGTGACGGCACGGTTTTCCTGGTCATAGCGGAACAGGGCAATCGAGGCGTTGACCCGGCCGTCGAGCAGCTCACCCTTCAGGCCGGTTTCATAGTTGCTGCCGATGACCGGTTTGAGCGGCGTGTTGCCCACCGCGCGTTCTGTTTGTGGCACGAACACATCGGTATAGCTGGCGTACCAGGCCCATTCGCGGGTCAGGTCATAGATGAAGCCGGCATAAGGGGTGACTTCGCCCGATTCGGTCATGCGGCTGGTGGGATAGCGGGTACCCGGGTCGGTCAGGCTGTTGAAATCGATCGAGTCCCAGCGGTAGTCGAACCAACTGACACGCGAACCAAGGATCAACGTCAGGTCCTGGGTAGGTTTGACGCGCCAGGCGCCGTACAGGCCTTTTTGGCGAATGTCGTAGCTGGCCCGGTTGGAGCGCGCCAGGTTGCCGTCGAACACACTGTCACGGCTGGGCTCTGGGCGGTCATGGTCGATGTCGAAGATGTTGCCGCCCGCGTCGAAATTGCGCCAGTAGGCGTCATCCGATGTCAGCTTGGCATAGTTGCCGCCCACGGTGATTTCATGGGCCAGCGGTCCGGTGTCGAAGTGGCCCACCACGTTCATGTCCAGGCCCAGCTTGGTCGAGTGAAAATCGGTAAGCCAGTCGGCGTAGGTGATGCCGCTGCCGTCTGGTTGAACCCCGACCCCGGTGCTCTGGACGCGCTGGTGAGTGGATGTGTTCACTTCATCCATGCGAACGGCTGCGGCCTTGAACGTCCAGTCATCGTTGAAGCGGTGTTCAAGGTCCAGATAGTAGGTAGTGACATCGTTTTCTGCGCGGCTCCAGCGTGCGCCGGTGTAGGTCGAACGTGGCAGGTCCACTGCCTGGCCGGTGGCATAGCGCGGGATGCCGCGCAGCATCGGCCGGGACTGCTGACGGCTGTAGCTGATACCGCCGCCTACCGTGGTTGCATCGTTCAGGTCGATGTCGAGCGCACCATACAACGAATGGTTTTTTGTCCAGACGTAGTCGATGAAGCTGTCACTCTGGTCTTCGTCAGCGACTACCCGCCCGCGCACCCGGCCATCGCTCGTCAGCGGGCCGCCAGCATCCAGTTGTAGGCCATAGTGGTCCCAAGAGCCGGCTTTGCCTGTCAGCGTAACGGTCGGCGCCGCCTGGCCACGCTTGCGCACAAGGTTGATTGCCCCGCCTGGGCTGCCTGTGCCTTGCAACAGGCCAGAGGCACCGCGCAGCACTTCTACCCGGTCGAAGAACACCAGGTCCTGGGTCGCCCAGTTGCCCAGCGAATAGTTGTTTCGCTGAATCGGCACACCGTCGTACTGCCAGTCATCAATCTGGAAACCACGCGAGGTCACCACCACGCCCGGGCCAATGCCCTGTGCGCCGACAATACCGGTGGTGTGGTTGAGCGCGTCCTGCAAGTCGGTAATGCCCTGGTCATCCAGTTGCTTGCGGGTGATGACGGTGACCGACTGCGGTATCTCCTTGAGCGTGTGTGTGCCCTTGCCCAGGGTAACGGCGCGCGCGGCATACGAGCCGGTGCCTTCACTGGTCGCACCCACATAGTTGTCGGTGATGTTGGTGCTGCCCAGCTCCATGACGTCGCTGCCCAGGTTGCCGGGAGCCACACTGAAATGGCCTTCGGCGGAAACCCGCAACTGCAAGCCGCTACCGGCCAAGGCGGCTTGCATGGCCTGCTCGGCACTCATCTGGCCGACCACGGCAGGCGCCTGCTTGCCGCGCACCAGTTCGGGCTCCAGCGCGATGATGTGGCCGCTCTGGCTGGCGATGCGGTTGAGCGTGTGGGCCAGGCTGGCGGGTGGCAGGTCGAACATCTGGGTTTGCGCCTGGGCAAGCACGTTGAAGCTGGCCAGGGCAACGACCAGCGGCAGGGCGCGGGGCAAGGGGTTGTACACGGATTACTCCCGAATGAAGTGGCTGTCAGGAGGTATGTGGGACGAACCCGAAAAACTTGCCACGATTGCGAATGATTTTGATAAATATTTTTATCAAGCGCTTTTCAGGTCGATCAGCATCAGCCACGGGCCATAGCGCTCAACGCTGATCGGCAGGGCTTCGGCCAACGCCTTCAACGCTTGATGTGGCTGGTCCAGAGGAAACACGCCTTGTACCCGCAGGTCGCGTACTGCGGGGGCTAGCCGGATGTAACCACGCTGGTAGGGGCGCAGCGCGTCGACCACTACATGCAGGGGTTGGTCGAGAACTTCCAGGCGGCCCTCCAGCCAGGCAGCTCGTTGCTGTTGCTCGCCCGTCAGCCGCTCAATGGCATGACTGCGCAGCAGGGCAGCCTGGCCTTGTTGCAGCTCGGCCCACTGCCCATCGGCGAGGCTGGCGCGGACACTGTGCTCCAGCACCACCACCCGGGTGGCGTCCTGCTCCTGGCTGACCAGAAAACGTGTCCCCAATGCCTGCACTTGCCCTTGCGCGGTGCGCACACGCAGAGGGCGGAGCGGATCGCGCGCCACCTGGATCAGCAACTCGCCGTGACGAAGTACCAGCAGCCGCTGCCCGGCATCGAACTGCACGTCGACAGCACTGGCGCTGTTCAGGCTCAGGCGGCTGCCGTCTGCCAAGGTAAAGGTGCGTCGCTCGCCACGGCCTGTGTGCAAGTCGGCCAGCCAGCCTTGGGTGGTGTCGCTGCGCCATCCACCCCACAACGCTGCGCCGAACAGCCCGAGGCTGGCCATGGCGCCCAGTACGTCACGCCGTGAGCGGGTAGGTTGCATCAGCAATCGGCGTGCCTCTGCGGCTTGGCCGGGGGCCCGCTGATCCAGCGCGTGCAACGCGGCGAACGGCTGGCCAAGGCGTTGTTCCAGGCGGCTCCAGGCCTGTTGGTGAGCAGGGTCCTGCTGCAACCACAGCCTGACCCGTTGCAGCAGCGCTGGGTCGGGCGTGGCGGACCTGAGCTCGACCATCCAGTCGATGGCCTGCTCGCTGACCCGGTCGAGGGCTGGCCTGCTCATGCCTGCACTTCGCACAGCTAGCATTGGCGCAGCGCCTGTTTCATGTAGCGGCTTACAGAACGCTCGCTGATCTGCAGCTTTGCGGCAATGTCGGCGTAGTGCATGCCATCGAGCTGGCTATACAGGAAGGTGGCTTTGACCACGGCTGGCAAGCCGTCCAGTGCCTGATCGATGGTCACCAGGGCCTCGATCAGCAGCAGTTGCTCCTCGGCCGAGGGCGCTACGGCCTCCGGCAGCCGCGCCAGGTGTTCCAGATAGGCTTGCTCCAGCTGGCGGCGGCGATAGCGGTCGAAGATCAGCCGGCGAGCGATGATGGTGAGGTAGGCGCGCGGCTGCTGAATGCTGTCTGGGTCGACACGTGCACCGAGCATCTGGCAGAACGTTTCGGCGGCGGTGTCCTCGGCGTCGGCGTGGTTGCGCAGGCGTTTGTGGATGTGCTGGAGCAACCAGCGATGGTGGTCGCTGAAGAAAAAGCCCAGTTTACGGCTCGATATGCTGTCCAACGCCTGGCTTCCGGCTGTGAGTGAGAATCGCTCTCAATGGTAGCCGGGTCGTCTGATTTCCTGCAACGGGGCCACCCAATTAAACCGGCAGGCTCTGGTACGGCAGTTCATCCCCCGGGCTGCGCTCGAACTGGCGCTTGTACTCGCGGCTGAACTGCGATGTGCTCTGGTAGCCCACCCGGTGCGCGGCCTGAGCCACCCCCAAGCCTTCGCCGATCAGCATCTGCTGCGCTTTGAGTAGCCGCAAGCGCTTCAGGTACTGCATCGGCGCCATGTCGGTGCAGCGCTTGAAGTGCTCGTGGAAGGTCGAAACGCTCATGTTGGCCCGTGCGGCCAGTGCTTCTACGCTCAGCGGCTCGGCGTAGTGCTCACGCAGGTGGGCGAGGGCGGCGCCGATACGGGCAAAGTGCCCCTGTTGCTCCACCAGTGCCAGCAACACGCCGGCCTGCGGGCCGCGTAGCGCGGTATACAGCACCTCGCGTACACGCGCCGGGCCCAGCACCTTGGCGTCCAGCGGGTGCTGCAAGCAGTGCAGCAGCCGTTCAACGCTGTCGCGCATGGGGGCATCCAGTGCTGCCGAGGTCATCGACTGCGGTGTTTGTGCCTGCACTGCAGCTTCTGGCGCCAGGTCCATGCTCTGCACCAGTTCAGCCAGCACGCCACGGTCGATGTCCACTGCCACGCCCAGCAATGGCGCGTCAGGGGTGGCGAAGGTTTCGCACATGAATGGCACCGACAAGGCCTGCACCAGGTAATGCCCGGCGCCGTACTCCAGGGTGCGCGGCCCCAGACGCGCCAGTTTGCTGCCCTGGGCCAGGATCATCAGGCTGGGCTCGTAGATCTGTGGGCTGCTGGCTACATAGTGGTCCCAGCTCAGCACCTGCACCTGAGGCAGGTGCGTGGGTACGAAGCCTGGGCGCGTGGCAAGGCTGCGGATTAGCGCGCAAAGCGGCGCATTGGCGTCGACGTGGCGGGTCAGTTGCATGGTGAACCAGGTGGCAGAGAATCAGACAGCTTAATCATCGCAGATTGGCGGCTGGGTGCCAGGCGCTGGGTGGCATGTTCGGAGAATCAGGCATGGATGCCGGAGAATCAGCCGTGGGCGTAACGCAGTTGGGCGCGCAGAATGCGCCGCCTGAATCGTTTCACTTTACAGCGAGGCCCTGCATGTACACCGCGATCGGTTACGCCGCCCAAACCCCCACCAGCCCCTTGGCCCCCATGACCTTCGAGCGCCGCAGCCCGCGCCCGGACGATGTCGCCATCGAGATCCTCTACTGCGGCGTGTGCCACTCCGACATCCACCAGGCACGCAACGAATGGGGCATTGCCGTGTATCCGCTGATGCCTGGCCACGAAATCATCGGCCGGGTCACGGCGGTGGGCGACCAGGTCACCGGGCACAAGGTCGGTGACCTGGTCGGTGTCGGCTGCATGGTCGATTCATGCCGCCACTGCGAGGCCTGCGCCAAGGACCTGGAGCAGTACTGCCTGGAAGGCCCGACCATGACCTACGCCACCCCGGACCGGGTCGACGGTAGCAACACCATGGGCGGTTACTCCAGCAGCATCGTGGTCAGCGAGCACTTCGTGCTGCGCATCCCGGCCGGCATGGACCTGCCCAGCGCCGCGCCTATCCTGTGCGCCGGCATTACCACCTATTCGCCGCTCAAGCACCACGGCGTGGGCCCGGGCCACAAGGTCGGCATCCTCGGCATGGGCGGCCTGGGCCACATGGGCATCAAGCTGGCCAAGGCCTTGGGTGCCGAAGTGACCTTGTTCACCCGCTCGCAGGCCAAGGCCGAAGAAGCCCGCCGCCAGGGGGCTGACCATGTGATCGTGTCCACCAATGCCGAACAGATGCGCGCTGCTGCCGGCCGATTCGATTTCCTGCTCGACACCATCCCGGTGCAGCACGACCTCAACCCGTACCTGGAAACGCTGAAGTTCGATGGCGTGCACATCCTGGTCGGCCTGATCGAACCGATTGATCCGCCAGTGCATGCGGCCAACCTGGTGATCAAGCGCCGGGTGCTGGCGGGGTCGTTGATCGGGGGCATTGCCGAGACCCAGGAAGTGCTGGACTTCTGTGCCGAGCACGGCATCCGTTGCGATATCGAACTGCTGGACATTCGCAATATCAACCAGGCCTATGAGCGGATGATTGCCGGAGATGTGAAGTACCGGTTCGTGATCGACATGGCCACGCTACAAGGCTGATTGGTCGGTTGCCTGCACTGGCCTCTTCGCGGGCTTGCCCGCTCCCACAGTTACTGCACCGCTTTCGAAGTTGCTGCGGTCCCTGTGGGAGCGGGCAAGCCCGCGAAGAGGCCGGTACAGACAGCAAAGTTGCTGGGCCTTTTACCAGACCATTGCCTTGTCCCACCCGCGCCAGAACAACCACCGCCGCACCTCGCCATGCGCCCCGGTGCCGATCTGCCACTCAGGCCGACCGCTCCCCAGCGTAATCACCGACACCACCCCCGCATGGCTCGCCGCCACCAGCGTGCGCCCGTCGGCGCTGATGTCCATCGCACTGATGGTCGACCCCAGGTAATGCTGCCAGTGTTCCTCGCCATCTTCGCCAAACGCCCGCAGGTAGCCGTAGGCATCCCCGACGATGTACTCGCCAGTGCGCGCCACGCCGGCGTACACCCGTGCCCCATCCTGCACCAGCGGAGTGCGCGGGTCCTGGCTGTAGTAATCGGTTCGCAGCCCCGGCAGGTCGGCCACCGTGACCGCCAACGTGGCACCGCTGTAGAAGTGGCAGGCATTGAGGATCAATTGGTCACCGGCACTGTTGAACAGCGCAAAGTGGGGGTACTCGCTGCCGGGACCGATTTCAGCCACAAGCCTGTACTGGTCGTCCAATACCAGGTGTCGGCTGCCTTGCTCACCCACCACGATCAGGCGGCCGTCCGCCGACACTGCACCATGCTCCATGCTCAGCGCCAGGCTGATGTCTTCCGGCTCGGTACCTTCGGCCAGCTCATCGAGCACCCGCGTTTGATGCGGCAGAAGGCGAATTGCGCCCTCAGCGGTCAGTACAAAAATACCCTCGGCACTGACCAGCAGCACCCGCTGGCCGTCCGGGAAGGGGATCAGCGCGGTCGGCGGGGGCGGCAGGTCGAATGGCTCGAACGGGTACCCCGCTGGCAACCCTTCCAACCCGGTGGGCCAGGCCAGGCGCTGCACCTGCGGGCCGCCCCAGCCATCGGTCACACGCAGGCCCTCGGCATTGGCCAGGGCAAAGTAGCGCCGGGCCGGGCAACGGCCAAAGTGCTCGATGCCGATGACCGGGGTTACCCCATGGTGGTCGATACGCACGACCTGGCCCTTGTCGCCGGGCATGCCGATGCGGGCCAGCAGGCTGCCATCGTCCAGCAGCAGGACTTTGCCGATTCCCTGGCCGTGGTCATCGAGCAACGGTATCAAGGGGTGATGTGCAGGTGGCCAGGCTTCGCGGAAGGCCTGGCGCTGCTGTTCGTCGGCGCCAGGGCGATTGGCTGCCTGCAGGGCTGCCAGCCAGGCGTCGAGCAGGTGCCCGGTGGCGGGTACTTGCGGCTCTTCGAGGTTGTCCCAGCCTTGCGCACGGCCCTGCGCGACATAGTCGTTGACGGCCTGGGCATAGGCGGTTACCGCCTGCCGCCACTGTTGCTGGGGGGGCTGCTTGTCCATGAGCGAATCGGGCTCCTTGTTGCACACGCGTTTCAAGCAAAGCGCGCATGGTACTCCTTCTGCCTGCCTCGCGGTTGTGAGGCTCTGGCTTGACGCGTACCATGCCGGGCATTCCTATCAATAACAAAGCGCACATCGGCAGCCCTGCAAACGGGTGGCTGGCGTGCGACCTGTTGCCTTGCCTGCGGAGAAGCAGTTTCCAGCCATGAACGGACCCATACCCACCCATGTACCACCCACCACGGGCACTGGTAGCTGGCTGAGCGTCATCGCCCTGGCCCTGGCGGCTTTTATCTTCAACACCACCGAGTTCGTTCCGGTGGCGTTATTGAGTGATATTGGCCGCAGCTTCGACATGACCACTGCCCAGGTCGGCCTGATGCTGACTATCTATGCCTGGGTAGTGGCGCTGGCTTCGCTGCCGATGATGCTGCTGACCCGCAACATCGAACGGCGGCGCCTGCTGCTGTTCGTGTTCCTGGTGTTCATTGTCAGCCACTTGCTGTCGTGGCTGTCGCAGAGCTTTGCCATGTTGCTGGTCAGCCGTATCGGCATTGCCCTGTCGCATGCGGTGTTCTGGGCGATCACCGCCTCGCTGGCGGTGCGTGTGGCGCCACCCGGGCAGCAGGCCAAGGCGTTGGGCTTGCTGGCCACCGGCACCACCCTGGCCATGGTCCTGGGCATTCCGCTGGGGCGTGTGGTGGGCGAAGCGTTGGGCTGGCGCATCACGTTCCTGAGTATTGCCGGCGTGGCGTTGGCCACCATGCTGTGCCTGATGAAGTCGCTGCCACTGCTGCCCAGCCAGAACTCCGGCTCGCTGCGTAGCCTGCCGATCCTGTTCAAGCGCCCGGCGCTGGTCATTACCTATGTGCTGGTGACGCTGGTGATTACCGCGCAGTTCACCGCCTACAGCTACATCGAGCCGTTCGCCCTGCACGTGGCGCAGATCGGCGGTGAGCGCACCACGCTGCTGCTGTTGCTGTTTGGGGGCGCCGGGGTATTCGGTTCGTTGCTGTTCAGCCGCTACAGCGACCGCTTCCCCCATGGGTTCCTGGTGGGTTCGATTGGCCTGTTGGCGCTGTGCCTGCTGTTGCTGCTGCCGCTGTCGGGCAACTTCTATGCGTTCGCGGTGCTGAGCATGTTCTGGGGCGTGGCGATTCTCAGCTTCAGCCTGTCGTTGCAGTCCAAGACCTTGAAGCTGGCATCCGATGCCACCGACGTGGCCATGGCCTTGTTCTCGGGCATCTACAACATTGGTATTGGCGGTGGTGCGCTGCTGGGCAGTATCGTCAGCAGCCAGATGAACGTGGCGGATATCGGCCTGGTGGGCGGTAGCGTGGCGGTGGTCGGGTTGCTGCTGGCGGTGGCCAGCACCCGGCGCTTCCGTGAGGCACTGGGGGGGCGGCCTCAAGGCCTCTGAATGACAGTGCCGGCCTCTTCGCGGGTAAACCCGCCCCCACAGGGCATGCATCGCTCTTGAGGGTGATGCAGTACCTGTGGGAGCGGGCTAGCCCGCGAAGAGGCCGGTATTGGCAACTCAGGATTCAAGGCTCAAGCCAGCACGGCAGCCCATGCAGACACCAGCAACACCCCCGCCAACACCTGGTTGAACACCTGCAACCGCCTCGGCGTCTGTAACCACCGGGCGCTACCCACCCCCAGCATCGCCCAAGCCGTCATGCTCGGCAGGGCAATCAGCAAGAACACCAGCGCCAGCTGCCACACCGGCAGCGTCGGTGCGGCAAACACCCCGACCACCGCCACGGCCATCAGCCACACCTTGGGGTTCACTACCTGCAACGAGGCTGCGCTGAACGCACTGAACCCTTGCGCGGTAGCCGCCTGCAGCGGTGCGGCAGCACTGCGCAACATTTTCCACGCCAGCCAGCTCAGCCACAACACCCCGGCCCAGCTCATCAACTGTTGAGCCATGGGGTGACGCAACAGCAGCTCACCCAGCCCCAGGCCCACCACCAGCACGATCCCCGCCGCCGCGCCACAGGCCGCCACGATAGGTGCCAGGCTCGCACGTAGCCCCACGCGTGCACCATGGGCCAGGACCAACAGGTTGGTCGGCCCCGGGCTGATGCTGGACACCAGGGCGAACAGAATGAAGGGTAACAACGACTGCGACATGGTTCAGGGCTCCGGGATATCGAAGCACCATGCTCGCCGCCGGCAGGCGCTCAGTCTGGAAGGTTTGAGCAGCGCTTGCGGTAGTCGGCCGGCGTCAGCTGATAGGCGCGGCGGAACCAGCGCCCCAGGTGGCTTTGATCGGCAAAGCCCAAGGCCATGGCCACTTCGGCAGGTGTCTGGCCCCGGGCGAGCAGGCGCCGGGCCCGTGCGAGGCGCAGCTGGATCAGGTAGGCATGCGGCGCCAGGCCGAACGCGGCCTTGAAGGCGCGGGTCAGGCGGAAGCGGTCGATGCCACAGGCCTGGGCCAGGTCTTCCAGGCCGATGTCGCGCTCCAGGTTGGCGTGCAGGTAGTCACGCGCCCGCTGCGCGGTCAGCGGCAGGCGCGGGTCGGGGTTGAAGCGGCGGCGCCAGTGCAGGTGGCGGGTCAGGCAGGCCAGCAGGTCGTCCATGGCCGTTTGCCGGACGATTCGCAAGTCCTGGGTGTGCACGGCCTGGAAGGCGAGGGCGGTGGCCCGCGCCAGGCGTTCGTCGTGGCACAGGGTATCGGCAAAGCTGGGCAGGCTGTCGCCCGGTGCATGTTCGAACAGTGCCCGCAGTTGGCTGTCTACCCAGGCCGGTTCCAGGTAAAGGGTGGAATAGGTGAAACCGTCCTCGGTGGGGGCGTGGCCGTTGTGAATTTCGCCAGGTTCCAGCAGGAATACGTGCCCCGGCGTGCTGCGGTGGCGTACGCGCCGGCAATCGAACTGCTGCACGCCCTGCTCGGTCACGCCAACCAGAAAGCTGTCGTGCCAGTGCGGGTCGTAGGCATGCCCGACGAAATGCGCACGGACCGACTCGATGCCGGTGTCGGCGTCTTGCTTGAGGTCGATCCAGTTGCTCATGGTGTAGGGCCGGAAACAGGAGTGTTCAGTCTACTTCAGCGGGGTATGAGCGTCTGGAACAAATGTGCAGCCAGTGTGCTACTGGCATTGTGATGTCGCCTGGCGGCCGATATATTGCGGCGCTTGTTCGGCGGGTTGCCGCATGGGGTTACTGAAAGGGGTGGGGTTGTGGAGCTGAAGGAAGAGCTGAAGCTGGAAAAATACCGGTACGTGCTGGCACAAAAGCAGGCGCTGAATGAAGCGACCTTCAAGATTGTGGCGGTGTACCAGGCGTTGGTTCTGGCGCTTGCTGCTGGCCAGTACACGGTAGTGACCGCGTATGACAAGGCGCAACTGAAGCCTGCCTGGGCGCTGCCGTCGAGCTATATGCTGCTGGGTCTGTTCATCATGGTCTCGGTGTTGATCCTCGCGTTGTTGGTGGGTGGGGTTTTGTCCTGGAAAGGCTATCGTGATGATGAGTCCGAGATAGAGCACGAGGTACTGGGTGTGCCGAAGGATGCGATCAAGTGGAGAAGTTTGCTTTGTTGGTATGAGACCTACCTTGTAGTGTTTGTTTTGGTGGTTGGTGGGTTAGGGGTTTGGGTTCATTTGAAGTATGTTTTTCCGATTTTTGCGTCCTGAAGCATCGAGCGATGCCCGGCTGGGCATCGCTATTTATATAGAACAACACAGCAGCTGTTCTTTGTCCTCAGGTTCGTTTGTAAACTGTGCACGCTCTAATTATTTCTTTCCCTTGCACAGTGCCTATTACTGCATCTTCTTCGCTGGTGGTGAACGCTTTCCAAGAAAGGTGAAGAGCCTCTTCAATAGTGTCGTGGATTGAGAAGCTAAGGCCGGGGTCTTCGGATAGAAGCTCTTCGATCCAATCTTCAGGTGCTAAGCTATCAGTGAGCAAGAGGTTGTCAAAAAGTGCAAGAGAAGAGCGAAATTCGTTGGGTAGAACTTCGTCATCTTCTTCAAATATAATTTGAAAGTCGTGGTGTATTAATTTTTCTAGTTCTTTGCAGTGCTCTGCGAGTTCGTGCTTATTGACGAGTGTGTCAGTGAGGCTGCCGATTAGGACTTTATTTTTATTGACGCCTATGCCTGCAAGTATTGCGTGGTCTTGAAGTGTAAGGTTTTTGTTGTTTGTGAGCGGTTCGATGTGCTCGGTTAGCCACCCTAAGTATTCTTTTAGTTTTAGTGCTGGTTGGGTGTCGTGGCGTGCGAGATCGCTTTGGTTGATGCAGTTAATTATTCCGGTTATTCCCTCCACGTCACCAGTATATATGCCTTTATAGGTTCCGGTGCAGCTTATGTACGCGTGCCGATGACCGCGGATAGGAAGACCAATACGCCCGATTGTTTCCCCGGCTTCATTTAATATTTTATGCAGTGGGGCGATGCTTTCTAGGCGCTTGTCGTTATTTGCGAGACGTGGTGCGATACGCTTTAAAAGTGTTAGATCGTCAATGTCAAGCCAGTCGTTAGCTCTGATTGTTTGAGTTGTTTTTTCTTCAGTAGTGGTGAATAAGTCGACGTCAAGTGCAGGGGCGAGTTGTGCGCAAAGCTCAGAGAGCGTAAGGTTTCGTGGTTTTATCCTGTTGTTCGGGTGTGATCTTAGTAGTTTGTGTAATTGATTTTGATGCAGGAGCACAGATACTTTGGTTCCGTGCCGTTTGAGTTTTTCGCTGCCGCTAGGTTCCCTAAGTGTTGGTCGAAGCTTGTAGGTGTTCGAGAAATCTAACAGCCATTGAGGAGCCTCATTGGCTTTTGCTTCGTAGCGTGATGTGGTGAGCACCACGCGTGAACCCAGCATGAAAACAGAAAAGAACCCAATGCCGAACTTGCCAACTGGCTCAAACCCGGTTGCGCCAAGGTGTTCCCACTCTCCTCGTAGCTCGCTGCTTTTCCATAGCGAGTTTCCAAAGTCAAGAAGTACCTCGGTGAGTACATAGCGGCTCATACCGATGCCGGTGTCGATTACATCAAGCCACACACCTTCATCTGTAGGCCTGAGCGCAACATCAATCCGCCCCTCCGTTGGGTATAGCCCTTCAAGGCTACGGCATGCATTCACTGCGTCCCTTGCATTCTGAATCAGCTCCCTAACCGCCAGACTTGGGTCATCCCCATAAAGCTGTGCTCCGCCGAAGCGCTCTACAATTTCGCTGATTTTGGAAATCTTTACGCTGGTGTCGACGGGGTGCCAGCCGGCGGTAGGAACGTTTCTTGAAAAGCGTTCTGTGCTGTGGATGTTGGCAACCGTTCGGACTGCGAAGGGTTGTCTTTTGTGATCGAGCAGCAGGCGTTCACAAGATTCCAGCTCTGAATCCAATAGTTTCGCCGCATCGTACGCCAGCCACCACGCTTCTTGCGTCTTCTACAGTGAAGGGCGATGATGAAAGGCATAGCTCCTTACGTGCGGGGTCAATATCACGACTCGGGTGGTTGAAGCGCGCTTGGAACTTCCAGTGATGCAGAGATATACCTACCGGCTTTTTCATTGCCTGCAGAAAACGAGGGGCCCTCCGGCCATCAATATGTGCGGCGTCAGCCGCTCGCAAAATCAATGCGAGTTTCAAGACATCGACTTTCCATGGCGCCGGGCTAAGAAAAACAATTGGCTGCACAATCCTGTCGCTTAGAACTTCAAGTTGGTGTGGGTGGTGCCAATGGCTTTCGGCAATAATGCCAATGACATCGGCGAAGTCATTGCGCAAGTCGTCGTGTTCCAGTAAGTAAAGCGGCTTGTTTTCTTCGGGTGAATACCATTGTGCGCGGGCCAGAGCCTTGGCCCGTTTAGGGTGTAAGGCGCGAAGAACCTCAAACAATACGCTCTGGTAATCCTCACTCCCTCTTTCCAGCGTTTCGGCATCGACTTCTAAGGTACTGCAGAACACTTGCCATTCAGGCAATGCCATGATTTCTGCAATACCGCCTGGGTAGGCCGCGATGCAGTGCCCGGCATCATGCAGAAGAAACGCACCGCCGAGAACAAACGCTTCTGCCGGATTGACCTCGTAATCTGGGCCAATAATTTCTGAAGCCGTCCACCAGAGCGCATCGACGTGGGTGATGTCATGAACCGTCAGGCTGCCCATATCCTTGTCTATGTGGCTGGCGAGTATCGCTACTCGGCCCGAAACGCCTCATAAGCGAAGACCAGTTTTTTGCGCTGCTCGTCAAAGCCATCTTCCTTTGGCGCAAACGCATTCTTCCAGAGTGATGACTGCTTATACGTATCCATGTGGCTGCCTGGCAAAAATCCTGAGAGCTGGTCAGTATAAGTAGGGTGATAGCCAAATGTCATCGCTCGGTATCGGTAACATTGGCCTCAGCCTGGCCATGCAGTGTTTCGAACTTCGCACGCAACCACATGTGCAACTGCGAAACGGCGGGCGTCAACTGTTTGCGATGGGGACATACCAGCGTGACAGGTGTGCTTTCCCCAGGATGCTCGGGCAACAGGACTTCCAGTTCACCCGCGCTCACATCACTACTTACATCCAGCCACGACTTGTACGCGATCCCTTCACCCAGCAGTGCCCAACGTCGAACCGCGTCGGCATCATCGCTGAACAGCGGCCCGCTGACTTTTACGATGCGATTGCCCAAACGCCACTTGTCATAGACGCGGCCCAGTTGCAGGTACAGAAGGCAAGCGTGGTGTTTCAGATCGTCCAGCGTCTGCGGCCTGCCATGCCGTGCGAGGTAGTCAGGGGAGGCCACCAGTACCCGACGATTCCAGGGCGCCAGTGGCAAGGCAATGTAATTTGCGTCTTCGTTCTGGCCATAGCGCACAGCTACGTCCACCGGGTCGCGGAACAGATCGGCTACCTGGTCGGAAAGCAAGAAGCGCAAGCTCAGGTCTGGATGTTGGCGGCGAAAGCCGCTTAACCACGGTAGCAGGATATTACGCCCCAGGTCGGAAGGGGCCGACACCTGTAGCACGCCGCGCAGGTTGCTGCATGCGCCGTGCAGGTTATCTCGCCCTTGGCGAAGGCTTTCCAGCACATTAAGTGCAGTTGGCAGGTAAAGTTCGCCTTCGGCGGTCAGGCGCAAGCTGCGGGTGGTGCGGGCAAACAGGCGCACGTCCAGGTCACGCTCCAGGCGCTTGATCGCGGCGGCTACCTGGCCAGGCAGCAGGCCTGCTTCATGGGCCGCAGCGGTAAAGCTGCCCAGCACGCTGCTGCGGGCGAACAGTTCAAGGTCGGTGATGCGCAGCATTTTCACTCCAATGATGAAAGTGTTGCTGAATCTTCCCACTTTTTCTTTTTTGCGGGAATTATAAGATGGCCGGCAAATCCCCTGTTCATTGCTGGAGTTGTTGCATGGATACCGTCTCCCTGGCCAAGCGCCGCTATACCACCAAAGCCTACGATGCCTCGCGCCGTATCCCCCAAGCCACTGTCGACGCCCTGCTGGAACAACTGCGCCACAGCCCGTCCTCGGTCAACTCCCAGCCTTGGCACTTCATTGTTGCCGACAGTGCCGAAGGCAAGGCTCGCCTGGCCAAAAGCACCACGGATGGCTACGCCTACAACACGCCGAAGCTGCTTGATGCCTCGCACGTGATCGTATTCTGCACCCGCACCGAAATGACCGAGGCGCACTTGAACGCAGTGCTCGACCAGGAAGCTGCCGATGGCCGGTTCCGTGATGAGCAGGCGCGTGCCGGGCAGAACCAGAGCCGCCGCCACTACGTCAACCTGCACCGCCATGACCACAAGGACGTGCAGCACTGGATGGAAAAGCAGACGTATCTTGCCTTGGGTACGGCGTTGCTGGGCGCAGCGGCCCATGGCCTGGATGCCACGCCGATCGAAGGCTTCGACAGCAAGGTCCTCGACGCCGAACTGGGGCTGCGTGAGCGTGGCTTTACCAGTGTGGTGATCCTCTGCCTCGGCTATCGCGCCGAAACGGACTTCAACGCCGGGCTGAACAAGTCGCGTCTGCCGGCCTCGCAGGTGTTCACGTTCCTGTGAGGTCGCCGGCTTGCACAAGCCAGTGCAAGCGGCCCTTACTGTTGAACCTCCTGCTTGAAGCGCAGCCGCCAGCCATGTAACAGCGGCTCGGTATAGCCACTTGGCTGCTCGCGGCCCTTGAACACCAGCTCACGGGCCGCACGGAACGCATGCGATGCCTCGAAGCCGGCCGCCATCGGCCGATACGCAGGATCCCCGGCGTTCTGCTGGTCCACCACCGCCGCCATTCGCTGCAACGTCGCCTCGACCTGCCCGGCATTCACCACACCATGGTGCAGCCAGTTGGCGATGTGCTGGGCCGAGATTCGCAGGGTGGCGCGGTCCTCCATCAGGCCGACATCGTGGATGTCCGGCACCTTGGAGCAGCCCACGCCTTGCTCGACCCAGCGCACCACGTAACCGAGGATGCCCTGGCAATTGTTGTCCAGCTCGGCCTGTATGTCGTCGGCGCTCCAGGGCCGCTGCGCGCTGACCGGCACGCTGAGCAGGTCGTGCAGCAACGCCTGGCGCTGGGCATGCAGGTCGACCTGTTCCAGCGCCTGCTGCACGGCTGCCACGTCCACCTGGTGGTAATGCAGCGCATGCAGCGTTGCGGCAGTGGGCGAGGGCACCCAGGCGGTGTTGGCACCGGCCTTGGGTTGAGCAACTTTCTGTTCGAGCATGGCTGCCATCAGGTCGGGCATGGCCCACATGCCCTTGCCGATCTGCGCCTTGCCACGCAAGCCGCAGGCCAGCCCCACTAGCACGTTGCTGCGTTCGTAGGCCTGGATCCACGCACTGCCTTTCATGTCGCCCTTGCGCAGCATGGCGCCGGCCTCCATGGCGGTGTGCATTTCGTCACCGGTGCGGTCGAGGAAACCGGTGTTGATGAACACCACCCTTGATGCTGCGCTGGCGATACAGGCCTGGAGGTTGACGCTGGTGCGCCGCTCCTCGTCCATGATGCCCATCTTCAGGGTATGCGCAGGCAGGCCGAGCAAGGCTTCGACGCGGCCGAACAGCTGGTCGGCGAAGGCCACTTCGGCCGGCCCGTGCATCTTCGGCTTGACGATGTACAGGCTACCCTCGCGGGAGTTGCCGCGGCGTTTGAGGTCGTGCAGGCCGATCAGGCTGGTGACTACTGCATCAAGGATACCTTCGGGGATTTCCCGGCCATCGCGGTCGTGGATGGCGGGGTTGGTCATCAGGTGGCCGACGTTGCGGATGAACAGCAGCGAGCGGCCTGGCAGGGTCAAGGGCTGGCCGCCTGCGCCGAGGTAGTGGCGGTCTGCGGCCAGGGTGCGGCTGAAGGTTCTACCGCCTTTGCTGACCTGTTCGCTAAGGTCACCCTTCATCAGCCCCAACCAGTTGCGGTAGACGTTGACCTTGTCGCTGGCGTCCACGGCGGCTACCGAGTCTTCGCAGTCGATGATGGTGGTCAGTGCGGCTTCCAGGAGAATGTCCTTGACCCCGGCCAGGTCTTGCTGGCCGATCGGGCTGGCCGGGTCGATCTGGATTTCGAAATGCAGGTGATGATGCTCAAGCAGGATCGCGGTTGGCGTGCCAGCGTCGCCCTGGTAGCCACGTAATTGCCCGGGGTTCTGCAACCCGACCTGGCTGCCATCGGCAAGGGTGACCTGAAGTGTGCCCTGCTTGATCGCGTAGGCCCTGGCGTCGCGGTGTGAGGCACCGTCGAGGGGCGTGCTGGCGTCGAGGAACTGGCGGCCAAAGGCAATGACCTTGGCACCGCGCACCGGGTTGTAGCCCTGGCCGCGCTCGGCACCGGCAGTTTCGGCGATGGCATCGGTGCCGTACAACGCGTCGTACAGTGAACCCCAGCGGGCATTGGCGGCGTTGAGTGCGTACCGGGCGTTGCTTAACGGTACGACCAGTTGCGGGCCTGCCTGGACGGCGATTTCGCGGTCGACGTTACGGGTGCTGATTTGCACGTTTGCGGGGGTGTCGACCAGGTAGCCGATGCCTTGCAGGAAGTGCTGGTAGGCGGCCATGTCGTGGATCGGGCCGGGGTGCTGGCGGTGCCAGCTGTCCAGCTCGGTCTGCAGGCGCTCGCGTTCGGCGAGCAGGGCGCGGTTTTGCGGGGCGAGGTCGTGGACCAAGGTGCTGAAACCTTGCCAGAAGGGGGTGGCTTCGATGCCGGTGCCGGGGAGGACATCGTCTTCGATGAAGCGCTGGAGAATGGGGGCGATCTGAAGTTCGTTGGTCATTGTCTGTTTGCTCGATTTTCTGTCTTCGGGAATTCAGTCGCCTGTGTTGGCCTCTTCGCGGGCTTGCCCGCTCCCACAGGTACTGCGTGGGATTCGGAACCTGTGGGAGCGGGCAAGCCCGCGAAGAAGCCAACACAGGATTTACAGGGCTGCCGCCCCGGCCTTGGCCACTTGGGCATCCTGTTCGGATTTGACCCCGGACACGCCAATGGCGCCCACCACCTGGCCTTCTACCCGCAGGGGTACACCGCCCTCCAGGCTGGTCAGCAGCGGAGCGGTAACGAATGCAGTGCGGCCACCATTGACCATCTCTTCGTAATCCCGTGTTTCCTTGCGGCCTAGCGCAGAGGTGCGCGCTTTTTCCACGGCAATGTAAGCACTGGCCGGCGCACAGCCATCCATGCGTTCCAGGGCCAAGGGGTGGCCGCCGTCGTCGACCACGGCGATGGTCACGTTCCATTGCCGGGCCAGGGCTTCCTGGCGGGCGGCGGCCAATACGCGGGCGACTTCGGCCTGGCCGATCACGAACTTGCTAAGCATGGGTGTTCTCCGGGTTCAGGGCTGCTTCGACAATTTCTATCCAGTGCCGTACCGGCGTGCGTCCGGCCCCGTCGAGGTGGGCCTGGCAGCCGATGTTGGCGGTGGCGATGACGTGCGGTTTTCCGCTTTCCAGTGCGTTCAGGCGGTTGTCACGCAGTTGCAGCGACAGTTCAGGCTGGGTCAGCGAATAAGTGCCCGCCGAGCCGCAGCACAGGTGGCCATCCGGCACCGAAGTCAGGGTAAAGCCCAGGCGCGTCAGCAGCGCTTCCACGGCGCCGCCCAGCTTCAGGGCATGTTGCAGTGTGCACGGGCAATGGAAGGCCAGGCGTTGTTCGGCGCACAGGCCCAGTTGCTCGACGGGCTCATCGCGCAGTACTTCTACCAGATCGCGGGACAGGGCGCTGACCCGTGCGGCCTTGGCTGCGTACAGCGGATCTTTTTCCAGCAGGTGGCCGTAATCCTTCACGAACGCGCCACAGCCGCTGGCCGTTTGCACGAGCGCCTCGGCACCTGCCTCGATGGCCGGCCACCAGGCGTCGATGTTGCGCCGGGCACGTTGCAGGCCTTGTTCCTGGGCATTGAGGTGGTAGTCCACCGCGCCACAGCAGCCGGCCTGATGGACCGGTTCGACGCTGATGCCCAGGCGGTCAAGCAGGCGCGCAGCGGCGGCATTGGTATTGGGTGAAAGGGCCGGCTGCACGCAGCCTTCCAGCATCAGTACCCGACGTGCATGGCGGGGCGCCGGACGCTGGCCGGGCGCGTTCACCCGCGCCGGCAGCTTGCGTTTGAGCGTGGCCGGCAGCAGCGGGCGCAGGGCCTGGCCGCTGCGGGTCAGGGCCTTGAACAGCGCCGGGCGCGGCACCACGGCGCGCAGCCCTTGGCGCAGCAGGCGCTGGCCGAGCGGGCGCGGCACCTGCTGTTCAACCACGGCGCGGCCGATGTCCAGCAGGTCGTGGTACTTCACCCCGGAAGGGCAGGTGGTTTCGCAGTTGCGGCAGGTCAGGCAGCGGTCCAGGTGCAGTTGGGTGCTGGCGGTGACGGGTTCGCCTTCGAGCAGTTGCTTGATCAGGTAGATGCGCCCCCGCGGGCCGTCCAGTTCGTCACCCAGCAACTGGTAGGTGGGGCAGGTGGCGGTGCAGAAGCCACAGTGCACGCAGGACCGCAGGATACTTTCGGCTTCGTCGGCGCGGGGCAGGCGCCTGGAGGTTTCGCTCAGGGTGGTTTGCATGGTCTAGCCTCACAGGTCCGGGTACAGGCGGCCAGGGTTGAATATGCCCTGGGGGTCGAGCTGCTGCTTGAGGGCGCGGTGGTAGCGCATCAGTGCTTCCGCCAGCGGCGGGCTACTGGCCGAACCAGGGGCGTAGCAGGTGGCGTGGCCCCCCACCTTGGCGACCTGGTCGCGAATGGCCTGTGCCGGTGCACCGGACTTGAGCCAGCGCTGCGCACCGCCCCAGTCGATCAGTTGCTGGCCGGGCAGGTCCAGCTCGCCGGTGGCGTTGGGCAGTGACAGGCGCCACAGCGGTGCAGGGTCGTCAAAGAACGCCAGGCGCTGCTCGCGCAGGTCGCTCCAGAAGCGGCTGTCGAGGGTTTCGCCACCCAGGCGCTGGCGTGCGGACTGCACCGAGCCTTCGCCGCCTTCCAGGCGCAGGTACAGCGCGTCGTCGGCATGGCAGGCTGCGCTGATCGGCAGGGGTTGCTGGCCCCATTCGGCCAACTCGGCCAGCGCTTGGTGGCGGCCCATCGGCAGGCACAGGCTCAGGCATTGGCGTGGCCGCGGCAGCACTTTCAATGACACCTCGGTCAGCACCCCAAGGCATCCGAAACTGCCCGTCATCAGGCGTGATACGTCGTAACCGGCCACGTTCTTCATCACCTCGCCACCAAAACGCAGCAGCTTGCCGTGGCCAGTGATCACCCGCGTGCCCAGCACGTAGTCACGCACCGATCCGGCCCACGGTCGCCGTGGGCCCGACAACCCGGCGGCAACCATGCCGCCCAAGGTGGCCTCGGGGCCCAGGTGCGGTGGCTCGCAGGGCAGCATCTGGCCAGCTTCGTGCAGGGCCGCTTCGATCTCGCGCAGCGGCGTGCCTGCGCGGGCGGTGAGCACCAGTTCGGTCGGGTCGTAGCTGACGATGCCGCGGTGGCTGCGGGTGTCGAGCACTTCGCCGGCAACCGGGTTGCCGAGCATTGCCTTGCTGTTGCTGCCCTGGATACGCAGTGGCGTGCCTTGTGCCAGCGCCTGGCTGACCTGTTCCAGCAGCGCCTGGCTGTTGTCGCGGTCCATGCTCATCAGAAACGCTCCAGCTCGGGGAAGGGCAGTTGCCCATGGTGCACATGCAGGGCGCCGAACTCGGCGCAGCGGTGCAGGGTGGGGATGTTCTTGCCGGGGTTGAGCAGGCCCTGCGGGTCGAAGGCAGCCTTGACCGCGTGGAACAGGGTGATTTCGTCGCTGTTGAACTGTGCGCACATCTGGTTGATCTTCTCGCGGCCTACGCCGTGTTCGCCGGTGATGCTGCCGCCCACCGCCACGCACAGTTCGAGGATCTTGCCGCCGATGGCTTCGGCACGTTCCAGTTCGCCAGGCAGGTTGGCGTCGAACAGGATCAGCGGGTGCATGTTGCCGTCGCCGGCATGGAACACGTTGGCCACGCGCAGGCCGTATTGCGCAGACAAGTCACTGATGCCCTTGAGTACCCGTGGCAGTTCCCGACGCGGGATGGTGCCGTCCATGCAGTAGTAGTCCGGGGAGATCCGCCCTACGGCCGGGAAGGCGTTCTTGCGCCCGGCCCAGAAACGCACGCGCTCGGCTTCGTCGCAGGCCAACCGCACTTCGCGTGCGCCGGCTTGTGTCAGCACCGCAGCTACCCGTTCGCAGTCGTCATGCACATCGGCCTCCACGCCGTCCAGCTCGCATAACAGAATGGCCGCTGCGTCCACCGGGTAGCCGGCGTGGATGAAGTCTTCGGCGGCGCGGATGGCCAGGTTGTCCATCATCTCCAGGCCACCGGGAATGATGCCGGCGGCGATGATCTCGGCCACTGCACGGCCGGCGTCCTCGACGCTGCCGAAACTGGCCAGCAGCACCCGCGCCACCTGAGGCTTGGGCAACAGTTTCACGGTGACTTCGGTGACGATGCCGAGCATGCCTTCGGAGCCGGTGAACAGCGCCAGCAGGTCGAAGCCGGGGCTGTCCAGGGCATCGCTGCCCAAGCTCAGGTGCTCACCTTCGACGGTGAGGATGTCGATCTTGAGCAGGTTGTGCACGGTCAGGCCGTACTTGAGGCAGTGCACACCCCCTGCGTTTTCGGCAACGTTGCCACCGATGGAACAGGCAATTTGCGACGACGGGTCGGGCGCGTAGTACAGCCCATGGGGGGCGGCGGCCTGGGAAATGGCGAGGTTGCGCACGCCGGGCTGCACACGGGCGTAGCGACCCTGCGGGTTCACCTCCAGGATGCGGTTGAAGCGCGCCATCACCAGCAGGATGCCCTTGGCCAGCGGCAGGGCGCCGCCCGACAGGCCGGTGCCGGCACCCCGCGCCACCACCGGCACCCCGCGCTGGTGGCAGAGCTTGAGCAAGGCCTGTACCTGTTGCAGGCGCTCGGGCAGTACCACCAGCAGCGGTACTGTGCGGTAGGCCGACAGGCCATCGCATTCGTAGGGTTTGAGGTCTTCTTCGCGGTGCAGGATTTCGAGGTCTGGCAGGGCACTGTGCAGCGCCTGCAGCAGGGCTGCCTTGTCTATAGCGGGCAGCGCACCATCGACGCGTTCGTCGTACAGGATATTCATCGGCTCACTCGGCAACGGTTTTTGTTGTTGTTGGCAAAGCGGTCACCGTTGCAGCCTGCGCCCGCTGGCGGCTGTGGTCGAGTGCGGCTGGCACTGGTCCTACCAGTTTTTGTGCCGGGTACTGGTTATTGATGGCTTTACCCGGCTAGATTGGAGCCAGTGGTCAAAGTGGTCCTACCAGTGATGGAGGCATGATGGGTGCTGATGGCAAGGCCAAGGTTGCCGACCAGGTGGCCGAGCGGGTCGAGCGGCTGATCGTCGACGGTGTGCTCAAGGTGGGGCAGGCGCTGCCGTCGGAGCGGCGGCTGGTGGAGAAACTGGGGTGTTCACGCTCGGCCCTGCGCGAAGGGCTACGCGTGTTGCGCGGGCGCGGGATCATCGACACCGAGCAGGGGCGGGGCTCGTTCGTCGCTGACCTGACAGGGCAGGCGGGCGGCACACCGTTGATGCACCTGTTCAGCTCGCAGCCGCGCACGCTGTTCGACTTGCTGGAGGTACGGGCGTTGCTGGAGGCCGAGTCGGCGCGGCTGGCAGCGCTGCGCGCCACCGAGGTTGACCGCCTGCTGATTCGCCGCCGCTACGAAGAGATGCTGGCCGCGCATGACGCCCCTGAAGCGCTTGATGCCCGCGAGCATGCACGGCGCGACCATGCCTTTCATCGGGCGATCAGCGAGGCGTCGCACAACCCGGTGCTGGTGCATACCTTGCAATCGCTCAGTGACCTGACCCTGAGCACGGTGTTTGCCTCGGTCAACAACCTGTATTGCCGGCCGGCGCAGAAGCGCCAGATCGACCGGCAGCATGCGCGGTTGTATCAGGCGGTGATGGAGCAGCTGCCGGAGCAGGCGCAGCGGGCGGCGCGGGAGCATATCAACGGCATACGCGACAGTTTGCGGGAGATCGAGCAGGAAGAGCAGCGGTTGGTCAGGGCGACCATGCGCATGGACGGGTGGGGGTGAAGTTGCCTGTGCCGGCCCTTTCGCGGGCTTGCCCGCTCCCACAGGGACTGCACCGCCCTTGAAAGCGGCGCAGTGCTTGTGGGAGCGGGCAAGCCCGCGAAGAGGCCGGTACCGGATTGCCTCAATGATCGGCTATACGGTCATCCTGGGACAGAATGGCCTGCGCCAGTTCTTCATCACTGGCCTGCAACCCAGGGTGATCCTTGCGGGCCTGTTCCAGCGCAGACTCCACATAGGCGCCACGGATTGCACCACCGCTGGCGACGAACGCAGAAAGCTCGTCACGGGCCGGGATGATCCGTTTATCGTCCTTGAAGGTCGAGTAAAGCGAAGCGGAAACACCGGCCGAGGTGGCGACGTCGCCCGCATCGACGCGGGCCAGGGCAGCACCGGCAGGCAGCAGGAGCAGCAGCGCAGGGGCGATGAGTAGGTGGCGCATGTCGTGTTCTCCAGTAGCGTGAAGCCCAAGGGAATAAACCACTCAGTGGTTAAGAAAGCACGCAGGTGCTGGTAGTTCCCTTGGGGGTTTCACGAAAAGGAAAGATCAAGCCAGCTGGTAAGTGGTTTTGACCCGGGTAAAGAACTGCCGCGCATGCGTGCCTTGCTCGCGCGAGCCCAGGCTCGATGCCCCATTCCCGCCAAATGGCACGTGGTAATCCACGCCGGCTGTCGGCAGGTTGACCATCACCATCCCCGCCGAACTGTTGCGCTTGAAATGCTCGGCCTGGCGCAACGAGGTGGTGACGATGCCAGCGGACAGGCCGAACGGCGTGTCCTCGGCCGCGGCGAACGCCTCGGCGTAGTCACGCACCTTGAGCACGCACAGCACCGGCCCGAAGATTTCTTCCCGGTAGATGCGCATGTGCGGCGTTACCCCGGTAAACAGCGCCGGGGTAAAGAAATACGCCCCCGCCTGGTTGTCGATACGCTCGCCACCGCATACCAGCTTCGCACCCTGTTCAACACCGGCGGCTACATAAGACAGGTTCTGCTCCAGTTGCCGGCTGTCGACCACCGGGCCGATGTCGGTACTGGCCTGCAGCGCATCGCCCACCTTCAACGCACGGGTACGTTCGGCCAGGCGTGCGACGAAGGCATCGTGAATACCTTCTGTCACGATCACCCGCGAGCTGGTTCCAGATTGCCTGAGGGCATGGATTGACCGCGTCGGGCCGGGCGTGATTTGCTCGGCTCTACGGCCTCTTCGCGGGCAAGCCCGCTCCCACAGGTTTAGCGTCGCCTGTAGGCGCGGGTTTGCCCGTGGATGGCCTGAACACGATCATTCAAAGGAAAATGAAGGTTCGCCCATGCCCGACTACACGCTGCATTGCTTCGCCGAATCCGGCAACGCCTACAAGGCCGCGCTCATGCTTGAACTCACCGGCCAGGACTGGCAGCCGGTATTCGTCGACTTTTTCCATGGCCAGACCCGTGAGCAAACCTGGCGTGACGAGGTGAATGAGCAGGGCGAGGTGCCGGTGCTGGAGCACGCGGGCAAAACCTTCACCCAGTCTGCGCTGATCCTGCAATACCTTGCCGAACAGACCGGCCAGTTCGGCCCGCGTGATGAAGACGAAAAACGCGAGATCTGGCGCTGGATGCTGTTCGACAACCACAAGTTCACCAGTTATTACGCTGCGCTGCGCTTCCTGTTCTGCCTGAAGAACACCGGCGAAACGGACGTGACCCGGTTTTTGCGTGAGCGTGCCACGGCGGCCTACCGCATTGTTGATGCTCACCTGGCGAAGACGCCGTTCATGGTCGGTGGCCGGCTGACCATCGCTGACCTGTCGCTGGCGGGGTATGTGTTCATGCCGGAGGATACCGGTATTGCACTGGCCGACTTCACCCATATCGAGGCCTGGAAGGCGCGGATAAAGGCGCTGCCCGGGTGGAAGCATCCTTATGACCTGATGCCGCGCACGGCATCCGTGTGAGCGAGGATGTTGGCCGTTGAGCATTCAACGGCCGGTTTCTGCAAAACCCCTGATAGTGTGAGACATGTGTTGTACGGGGACGAATTTCATTAAGCCAAACACGTAATCTTCAGGCGGCGCCAACTGATCTTGAGGAAAAAAACCAGCCTGAGGTTTGCTGAGGTAGCTGAGATTGTAGGTGTCGCTTTTCTTATTGAAGTCAACGGCAGCAGTCAGAATGCCCGAGGGGGCCATAACCGTTATTTGGATGGCACGCGCTACCTCTGGTGCAAAAGTGTTGCCAGCGTAACATGATGTAAAAATAAGTTTTTTATAATCGCCAAGGCTGATGTTCAGTTTGCCCAGCAGCTCGATAAATTGTTTGGGGTTGTAATCAACCCCCTGGAACGATACTGCCTCTTTATCGCTATGCAGGTGAACGAACAGTGACGGTTTTCCTTGCCGGGGCTGGGATCTGAAAAAACCAAGCCGCTTCCCTTCGGCTGGGTTGGGTTTGATTAGTGAAAGATTTCTGAAATATTTGCGCTCCTGATGGCCATCGGGGTCGTTCTTGTTGACAGGATCGTTATGCGTGAAGGCATAGCTGTTGACTCCGCCCAGGCCGAATGGGCTGATGTCATCAGCTGCCTGGAATCGCCTGAGGGCCGGCGAGTACCAACGATAGCCCTGGCCCAAACCGTAATTCCCAGTGAGTGGGTCGCAGGGGTCGCCATTGAATCCGACGCTGGCCTGGTGCTCATGCCTGGCAAAACCGAAGGGCGTGTAAGCAGTGGTTGCCATCTTTCCTGAGCTTGCAATGGCTGTGGGTGTATTCAGACTATTGTTGGCAACAAGGCAGGCAGGAAGCAGGGGTAGCTGTGTGATGGCCAAGGTTTGCCGACCGTAAGTCAGTGCTTGAGTGGCGCCGCTCTGATCAACCCGTGTGCTTGCCACATTATGTTTGTAGAAGACTCGCATCGTTTTATGCCTCTCGGAGCCTTGAGCATAAAACGTCGTGGCTTGCAGTCACTACTGACAAAAATTGCAGGTATGGATGGATTGCCTCCACAGACCTCCCGGTTCGGGAGCCCTGCACTGTACCTGTGGGAGCGGCTTTAGCCGCGAAGAGGCCAGTGCAGGCACTGCAAGGCTCAGATCGACAACCGCACCACCCGGTTATCCAGTCCCTGCTGTTCCTGCCCGCGCCGCTTGTTCACCACCAGTTCGCCAATGGCAATCAGCCGTGTGCGTGTGATGTTGCGCGACAACCCCAGCAACTGCGCGGTATGCACCTGGTTGTAGTGGCAGAACCGGTAGGCCGAGCGTAGCAGGGCATTTTCCACCTTCTCGTACAGGTCGCCCGGCTGCTCTTCGTACAGCCGGCTGAACGCCCGCTGCAACAAGTCGTCCACACCATTGCCCGCGTGTTCTTCCTCTGGTCGCTCGATGCGCAGGTTGGACAAGCGCAGGTCCTGCGCCTGCACCGTGCCGTCGCCGCAGGTGAGCAAGCTGTGGTGAATCACGTTCTCCAGTTCGCGGATATTGCCCGGCCAGCTGTACTCCACCAGTTTGGCCTGGGCCTTGGGGCTCAGCTCCACCGGCCCATAGCCCAGCCGGTCGCTGTAGCTGCGGATGAAGTGCCGGGCCAGCGGCAGGATATCGCCCGGGCGGTCACGCAGCGGGTGCAACTGCAACGTCACCACGTTCAGCCGGTAGTACAGGTCTTCACGGAAATGCCCGGCGTTGATGGCCTTTTCCAGCTGTACGTTGGTTGCCGCCAGTACCCGCACATTGATCGGGATGCTCTTGCGCGAGCCAAGCCGCACCACTTCGCGCTCTTGCAGCACGCGTAGCAGCTTGACCTGGATCGGCAGGGGCAGGTCGCCGATTTCGTCGAGGAACAGCGTGCCGCCGTTGGCCTCCTCGAACCATCCGGCCTTGGCCGCCAGGGCGCCGGTGAAGGCGCCTTTTTCATGGCCGAACAGCTCGGCTTCTACCAGCGACTCGGAAAACGCCCCGCAGTTGACCGCCACGAACGGGCCGTTGCGCCGGCCGCTGAGGTTGTGGATGTGGCGTGCGACCAGCTCCTTGCCCGTGCCGGTTTCGCCAATGATCAGGACGCTGGCCTCGCTGGGGGCGACCTGTTGCAAGTGGGCGAGCAGCGCCTGCGACCTGGGGTCTTCGAAGACCTGTGCGGTCGCCCTGATCGAGGTAGCCAGTGTCGGTGACGGGGGGAGGGTCAGCAGTTGCATGGGCAATCCTCAGGAATAGAAGGATGGGGCAGGGCGCTTGTCGTTGAGGGCCCACTCGCCAAGTTCGTGGATGCGGTAGTCCACCGGGTCGTGCAGGGTTTGCGTGCGCAGGTTGCGCCAATGGCGGTCGAAGCGCAGCGAAGCATGGGTGGCGCGAGCGCCGGTGACCTCGAACAGGCGGTTGCAGATGTCCAGGCCGTGGCGGCTGGCAGCGACCTTGGCGGTACCGATGGCCAGGGCCAGGTCGCCACGCTCTTCAGCCGTGAGGGCGTGTTCCTTGGCCCAGGCGGCATCCAGCTGACGCGCGGCCCGTTCGATCAGCAGGCGTACGCTTTCCAGGCCGACCCAGAACTCGCCGTAATGGCGCAGCACGTAAGGGTCTTCGGCACTGCTGGCAGCGCTTGAGCGGAACCACGGCCGGCTTTCCTTGAGGGTGTACTGGCGGGCCTCGTCGAAGGCGCCCTCGGCAATGCCGAGGAACAGGTTGGCGAAGTGCAACTGGGCAATCAGCGGGCGCAGCGCGGCGAACGGTGTGCTCAGGGGGCCCGGGTCGAGCAGCAGTTCATTGTGCTCTACCCGTACCCGTTCGAAGGTGGCGCTGCCACTGTCGGTCTGGCGTTGGCCGATGTTGTTCCAGTCGCGGTGCAGGCTTATGCCGGTGCGGCCACTGGGGATGGCGGCAATCAGCAGCTTGCCGCCGGCACGTTCGTCCACCGCCGAGGCGATGAGCATTTCCGAGTCGCTGGCGCCGGAGCAGAAGCTTTTCTTGCCCGAAAACTCGCACCAGCCGTCGAAGTGCTTGACCACGGTGCGGGTGTCCAGCGGGTTCAGGGCATTGCCCCAGAACCACTGTTTGCGGGCGGTCTGTTCGAACCACGGTTGCCACTGGTCCGGGCGCGAGAACAGGCGCACGGTGGCCAGCATCAGGTGGTGGAAGCCGAAGACATGGGCAATGGAACTGTCGACCCGGGCGAATTCGCGCACCACTGCGAAGGTGTCGTGCCAGTTGGCGCCCTGGCCGCCGAAGGCCTGCGGGATCACCAGCGACAGCAGACCGCTGTCACGCAGGGCATCACGCTCGGCTTTCGGCGTGCCGCCGCGTTCATCGCGCTCGACGGCAGTCTGGGCAAACTGCCCGGCCAGTTCACGGGCGATGGCCAGGGCCGGGCGCAGGGGAGTATTCACAGGTGCATTCATGGCCGCTCCTCAGGCGCTTTTACGCAGCGCGTGGTGGGCGCCGAACAGTGGCACGGCACGTTCTGCGGCCAGGCGGATACGGGCAGCGAGCGCATCGCTGGACACGCGGTAGTCGGCCAACTCTGCCTGGCTGGCGAACACGCCGATGGGCAGGGTCAGGGCTTGCAGGAAGCTGAACAGCGGGCGCAGTTGATGGTCGAGGACCAGTGCGTGGCGTTCGCTGCCACCGGTGGCGGCGAGCAATACCGGGGTGTCGACCAGGGCGTCCTGGCCGATGAGGTCGAACAGGTGCTTGAAGTGGCCGGTAAAGCTGCCGCGGTACACGGGCGTGGTGACCACCAGCAGGTCGGCCTTTTCCACCAGGCGCAGTTGCTGTTCGACGGTGTCGGGCAGTTCGCTGCGCCACAGGGCGCTGCCCAGTGGGCGGGCGATGTCACCCAGTTCGATCAGGTGCGGCTTGATGTGCAGGTGCTCGGCCAGTTCGGCGAGGATCGCTTCGGTCAGGGCCAGGGTGCGCGATGGGCGGGAGGTGCCGCCAGACAGGGCTACGACGTTCAGTGGGGTGCTCATGGGCAGAGTCTCCGGTTCGGGTGAGCGGGGGACTTTGCTTGAGCAATCGTCGTGCCGGGTTTTAATTATCCTTTAAATCAACAAGTTAGCAGTTTTGCGAAGATTCGCTGCTGTTGCCGGTAGGGCGTTTCGTGTTGATTGGGTGTTGCGCTGCAAACAGTTGGCCAAGTGTTGGCGGCTGTGCAGTGGGGAGATTTATAGAGGATTTATCTTCATTGAAAAAAGAATAAGAATTCATATTGTTATTCCATTTTACTGATGTGCAACCGTTTTACCGGTGCCGACAATGCCCTGTACGAAGGTTACCAGTTGCTCCCTGGCGGTCATGACGGTTCCCCATTGGGCCTGGCCGCACAGCAAGCCCAGCACCGCGTGGGCAATCGATCGCGCACGCGGTGCTGTCAGGCCGCACTCGGCGGCGACGATGTCGCTGAGTAGCCCACTGTATTCCGCTTTCAACTGTTCCACCTGCAACAGTTGGTCTTCGTTCAGGTTCATGGCCTCGCGTGTCAGCAACACCAGTTTGTCCGGGTTGGCCTGGCTATAAGTCACAAAGGCCTGCACAAAACAGGGCAAGCGTTCACTGGTGGCTCGGGCGCCTTTGAGGCATTGTCGGGTTTCATACAGCAGGTCGGTCAGGCTCGACTCGATCAGTTCGAACAGCAGCCCCTGTTTGCTCTCGATGTGGTGATACAGCGAGCCGGCGCGCAGGCCCAGGTGGCTGGCCAGGTCGCGCAACCCGATAGCCTGGTAGCCATGGCTGGCAAACAACGCACTGGCCGCATCCAGCAAGCGGTCCCGGGCATGCGGGGTGGGTACGGGCGAAAGGCTGGAGGCGGGCATGGAAGCACCTGTCGGCGAATTGATATTTGACCAAATGTAAGACAACAGGCATCTTACGTAAAGACTCAATCGCGGAGGTGTTTTGTGGATAATCAAACGGTGGTGATCGTAGGTGGTGCCTCGGGTCTGGGCCTGGAAACAGCCCGGCTGATGGTGAAGCGTGGCGCCGGCAAGATCGGCCTGATCGACCGTAACGAGCAATTGTTGGTACAAGCGGCAGAAGAGCTGCGCGGGCAGGGCGCTGAGGTGGCGATCGCGGTGGGTGACATTGCCCGCAGGGATACCGCTCACGCAGCCTTCGCCCAGATCGTCGAAGGCCTGGGTCGGGTGCATTGCCTGGTCAACAGTGCGGCCATCTACCCGCGCCAGGACATCTTCGAGATCAGCGACGAAGAGTGGGACCTGGAAAACGCCGTCAACATCAAGGGCACTTACCACATGATGGTTGCTGCGGTGCGCCACATGCAGCAGTACGTCGCCGCCCCTGCGGTAACCGGGCGGATCGTGAACGTCACGTCGGTGGATGCATTCAAGGCCCACCCGCAAAACGCCCACTATGCAGCGACCAAGGCGGCGGTGGTCAGCCTGACCAAATCCTTCGCCCAGGCCTGCGCCAAGGACCAGATCCTGGTCAACTCGGTGGCACCGGCCGGTTTCGCCACCGAGCGCGCCAAGCAGCTTGGCTTCCTGGGCGAGCTGGCAGCGGCCAACCCACTGGGTCGCGCGGCAGAGCCTGCGGAAATTGCCGAATGGATCGTGATGATGGGCAGCAGCCGCAACAGCTACGCCACGGGTGAAAACGTGATTGTCAGCGGGGGTTACATCTATGCCTGAAGTCGCATTCCCCGAGGGCTACCAGCGCGCGCTGGTGACCGGGGCTACCAGCGGTATCGGCAAGGCCATCGTGCTGGCGCTGCGCAATGCCGGCCTGCAGGTGATTGCCGTGGGGCGCAGCCCCGAAGCCCTGGCCGAGCTTGCCAGTGAGCCGGGCGTGACCACCTTGCAGGCGGATGTGCGTGACTACCGGTCGTTGAGCGCCGCGCTGGAAGGGCAGACGATTGATGTGCTGGTCAACAACGCGGGCATCCTTTCGACCCGTGCAGCGTTCCAGGACATTGACGAGGCCGAGATCGACAACATGCTCGACATCAACCTCAAGGCGCCGCTGCACCTAGCGCGGCAAGTATTGCCGGGCATGGTCGGCCGGGGCAGGGGGCACTTGTTTTTCATCGGCTCCAGCGCCGGCCGTGCGCCGCACCCGGGGGCTGCGGTGTATGGCGCCTCCAAGGCTGGTGTGAGCCTGTTCTGTGATGCGTTGCGCTGTGACCTGCTGGGCAGCGGCGTGCGGGTAACCGAAATTGCCCCTGGCCGGGTGCAGACCCAGCTCTACAAGAGTGCGATGGGCATGCAGGCGGCGGGTAGCGAACTGTATGACGGCTATGAGTCCATCCAGCCGGAGGATATTGCCGAGCTGTTGCTGGCGGCCTTGAAGATGCCGCGGCAGGTGGATGTGTCGCGACTGGAAGTGTTCCCCACGGCGCAGGCGGTAGGTGGCGGGCGGATGGTCAAGACCGCCGGTTGATCGGTTGCCTGCGCTGGCCCTTTCGCGGGTAAACCCGCTCCCACAGGGTCAGCGCAGGTCCTGAGCGTTGCGCTGTACCTGTGGGAGCGGGCGAGCCCGCGAAAGGGCCAGCACGGGAAACGCCAATATCAGTAAATAGGTGCTTGACCACCTGTAAGACAACATATAACTTACATGAAGACCGTTTCCGTAGGTCGAAACAACTACAAAGCATTGCAGGGGATATGACGATGACTGCGACATCATGCCGGGTCGGCGTGGACATAGGCGGCACTTTCACCGATATCGCGCTGGACGTGGACGGCGTGCTGCACTCCACCAAAATCCTGACCGACTACGAGCTGCCTGAGCGGGCCATCCTCACCGGCGTACGCCAGGTGGTAGAGCAGGCCGGCCTGGCGCTTTCCGACATCGATCAGCTGATCCATGGCACCACCCTGGCCACCAACGCCCTGATCGAGCGCCGTGGCGCACGCACCGCCTTCATTACTACCGAGGGTTTCCGTGACACCCTCGAAATGCGCACCGAGAACCGTTTCGAGCAGTACGACATCAATATCGTCCTGCCTCCGCCGCTGATCGACCGCGAAAACCGCTTCACCCTGCGTGAGCGCCTGGACGTCAAAGGCCGTGTACTGATCGCCCCTGCGCAGGCCGAGATCGATGCCCTGGTCGAGCGCATCGCCGAAGGTAACTACGAGAGCGTCGCCATCGGCTTCATCCACAGCTACGTCAACGGTGCCCATGAGCGCCAGTTGCGTGATGCCCTGCAGGCGCGCCTGCCAAACCTGTCGATCTCGATTTCCAGCGAAGTCTCGCCGCAGATGCGCGAGTTCGAGCGCTTCAACACCGTATGCGCCAACGCCTACGTCAAACCGCTGATCAAGTCCTACCTGGACCGCCTGGTGGTGACCTTGAAGCAAGAAGGCGCCGATTGCCCGGTGTTCATGATCCACTCCGGCGGCGGCATCATCTCGGTGCAGAGCGCTGCCGAGTTCCCGGTGCGCCTGGTTGAGTCCGGCCCGGCCGGTGGCGCGATCTTCGCCGCCGATATCGCCCGCCGTTACCAGCTGGAAAACGTGCTGTCGTTCGACATGGGTGGCACCACGGCAAAAATCTGCCTGATCGAAGACCAGGTGCCGAAAACCGCGAAAACCTTCGAGGTGGCCCGTACCTACCGCTTCAAGAAGGGCAGCGGCATGCCAATTTCCATCCCGGTGGTGGAAATGGTCGAAATCGGCGCCGGTGGCGGTTCGATTGCCAGCATCGACAGCATGCGCCAGATTCGTGTCGGCCCGCACAGTGCCGCCTCCGAGCCAGGCCCTGCGTGCTACGGCCGTGGCGGCCTGGAGCCGACCATCACCGACGCCAACCTGCTGCTCGGCCGCCTCGATGCCGACAACTTCGCCGGTGGTGCGCTGCGCCTGTCCACGGAAAATGGTGCCAGCGCCATGGCCCGGGTCATTGGCCAGCCACTGGGCCTGCAGGCTGACACCGCCGCGTTCGGCGTGTGCGAAGTGGTCGACGAGAACATGGCCAACGCCGGCCGCGTGCACGCAGTGGAAAGCGGCAAGGACATCGCCGACTACACCATGATCACCTTCGGGGGTGGCGGCCCGCTGCATGCCGCACGGCTGTGCGAAAAGATGGGTGTTTCGCGGTTCATCGTTCCGGCCGGTGCCGGTGTGGGTTCGGCCATCGGCTTCCTGCGTGCACCGTTTGGTTACGAAGCCGTGCGCAGCGCCTTTGTACGCCTGTCGGAGTTCGATGCCGCGGCGGTGAACGCGCTGATCGAAGAGATGAAAGCAGAGTCGCTGGGCTTCCTGCGCCAGGGCATGCCTGAAGGTGAGCCAGAAATGGACTGCACCGCATTCATGCGTTATGTGGGGCAGGGTTGGGAAATCCCCGTGGCGCTGCCGTTCAAGGCCTTCACCGCTGCCGATATCGTGCAGTTCAAGGCTTTGTTCGAAGAGGCCTACACCCGCTTCTTTGGCCGCCCGATCGAAGGCCCGGACATCGAGATCGTCAGCTGGTCGGTGCGCGCCAGTTCGCCGCTGCCGCCGGTGGAGCATATCGAAACTGTCGGCGCTGTGTACCGCTCGCAGGAAGTTGCCCGCCGCCAGGTGTTCGACGTGGCTGCCGGCGGTTTCGTCGACGCCGGTATCCACTCGCGCGAAGAGCTGCAGGTCGGTGCCCGTGTCGACGGCCCGGCGATCATCGTCGAGCGCGAAACCTCGACCTTCGTCACCTCCAACTTCACCGCCACGGTCCAGCCAGACGGCTGCCTGCTGGTTGTGCGCCGCTAACGCCTGAATTCGGAAGAGCTGAACATGAGCGATACGTTGATCGACATTCAAATGCAGGTGATGTGGAACCGCCTGGTCTCGGTGGTCGAAGAACAGGCCCTGACCCTGATCCGCACTGCCTTCTCCACCAGTGTGCGCGAGGCTGGCGACTTGTCGGCCGGTGTCTTCGACCGCGCCGGCAACATGCTGGCCCAAGCGGTCACCGGCACCCCGGGCCACGTCAACACCATGGCCGAGGCGGTGGTGCACTTCATCAAGGACATCGGCGAAGACAACATCTTCGAAGGTGACGTGTACGTGACCAACGACCCGTGGAAGGGTACCGGCCACTTGCACGACATCACCATCGTTTCGCCGTCTTTCTACAAGGGCAAGCTGATCGGCTACTTCGCCAGTACCGCCCACGTGGTCGACATCGGTGGCCGTGGCTTTGGCCCGGATGCCCGTGAGGTCTACGAAGAAGGCCTGTTCATCCCGATCATGAAGCTGTTCGAGCGTGGCAACGTCAACCGCGACCTGATCAACATCCTGCGCAACAACGTGCGTGAGAATGACCGGGTAGTGGGTGACTTCTATGCCCTGTCGGCCTGTAACGAAACCGGCCACAAGCGCCTGCTGGACATGCTTGAAGAGTTCCAGCTGGACGACCTGGAGCACATCGGCGGGTTCATCCTCGAACACAGCCGCCGTGCCACCCTGGAATGCTTCAAGTCGCTGCCGCACGGCACCTACAGCAACAGCATGACCCTCGACGGCTATGACGTGCCGGTTACCTTGGCGGTGACCATCACCGTTGGCCCGGATGGCATCCAGAGCGACTTCACCGGTACGTCGGGCATGAGCCAGTTCGGCATCAACGTGCCGTTGGGCTACGCTAAGGCCTATGCCTGCTACGGCCTCAAGTGCATCGTTGCGCCAGAGATCCCGAACAACACTGCATCCTTGGCACCGTTCGAGGTGACGGCACCCGAAGGCTGCATCCTCAATGCCAAGCACCCGGCGCCGGTGTCTGTGCGCCATGTGCTCGGTCACTTCGTGCCTGACCTGGTACTCGGTGCGCTGCACAAGTGCCTGCCAGGCAAGGTGCCAGCCGAGGGCGCCAGTGCCCTGTGGAACCTGCACCTGAGCGTGCGCCCGCTGGAAAGCAACCCGAATGGCCGCAACGCCGAAATGCTGATGTTCAACAGCGGCGGCATGGGCGCGCGTTCGGCGATGGACGGCCTGAGCGCTACTGCGTTCCCGAGCGGGGTGCACACCATGCCGGTGGAAGCGACCGAGCACGCCGGCCCCGTGGTGGTCTGGCGCAAGGAGCTGCGTGAAGGTTCCGGTGGTGCCGGCCAGCTGCGCGGCGGCCTGGGCCAGGAAATCGAAGTATCGGCCAGTGAGGGCTACAGCTTCCGCTTCAGCGCCATGTTCGACCGTATCCAGTACCCGGCCCGTGGCCTGGAAGGCGGCCAGGAGGGTGCCGAAGGCTTTGTCGGCCTGGACGACGGCAGCGTGCTGCGCGGCAAGGGCCAGCAATTCGTGCCCGCCGAGCGTCGCCTGGTGCTGCGCCTGCCGGGTGGCGGTGGTTATGGCGACCCGCGTCAGCGTGAGCGCCAGTTGGTCGAGCGCGACCTGCGCTACGGCTACATCAGCGCCGAACAGGCGCGTGACGACTACGGCTTCGAAGCCGCCAAGGAGCGTTGAGCGATGGACGTGCAAAGCAGCCGCGTCAAAGCGGTAAAAAGCTCGCCGAGCATGGCCGTGTCGGTGCTGGCCAAGCAAATGCTGGCCAAAGGTGAGCCAGTCATCAACCTCGCGCTGGGCGAGCCGGACTACAACGTTCCGGCCCACGTGATCGAGGCTGCGTACCAGGCCATGCTGGCGGGCAACAACCACTACACCGCGCCCAACGGCATGGAGAGCCTGCGCCAGGCCATCGTCGACAAGTTCGCCCGGGAAAACGACCTGGCCTATGGCCTGGACGAAATCTGCGTAGGCAACGGCGCCAAGCAACTGCTGTTCAACGCCTTCCTGGCCACGCTGGAAGAAGGTGATGAAGTCGTCACCCCGGCGCCGTACTGGGTGTCGTACACCGACATGGCGATGCTCAACGGCGGTGTGCCGGTGGTTATCCCGTGCGGTGCCGAGCAGGGTTTCAAGGTTACCCCGGAGCAACTGGAGGCCGCCATCACCCCGCGTACGCGCTGGGTGATGCTGAACTCGCCGAACAACCCGAGCGGGGCGATCTTCACCCGTGAAGAGTTTGCAGCACTGGGCAAGGTGCTGGAGCGCCACCCCAACGTGCTGGTGATCTCGGACGAGATCTACGAGCACATCGTGCTTGGCGACCAGCCGTTCGTGTCGTTCGTCACGGCGTGCCCGCAATTGCGCGAGCGCACGCTGCTGATCAACGGGGTGTCCAAGGCCTACGCCATGACCGGCTACCGCCTGGGTTACGCAGCAGGGCCTAAAGACCTGATCGTGGCCATGAACAAGACCCAGTCGCAGACCACCACTTGCCCGTCGAGCATCTCGCAGTTGGCGGCGGTGGCGGCACTGAACGGCCCGCAGGACTTCGTGCGCGATGCCAACCGTGAGTACCAGGCGCGTGGCGCGCTGGTGGTGGACGGCCTGGCGCAGATCCCGGGCCTGAAGCTGCAGATGCCGCAGGGTGCGTTCTACGCCTTCCCTGAGGTCAGTGCCTTCATTGGCAAGCGCACGCCAGACGGGCAGGTGATCAGCAATGACACCGAGCTGTCGGCCTACCTGTTGCGGGTGGGCAAGGTAGCCACCGTGCCAGGTTCGGCGTTCGGTGTGGAGCCTTACGTGCGCCTGTCCTTCGCCACCTCGCGCCAGGAACTGGAGCAGGCACTGGGCCAGCTGCGCGAAGCCTTCGCAGCGCTGGCCTGATCAAACGAATTGAATAGAGGTAGACCATGAGCAAGCCATTCAAACGCCTGCTGATCACCGGCGCCGCCGGGCGCCTGGGCAGCGTGCTGCGCAAGCACCTGGCCCAGTTCGCCGACGAACTGCGCCTGACCGACATCGCCGACCTGGGCCACGCTGCGTCGCACGAAGAATTGATCCGTTGCGACCTGGGCAACTTCGCGGACGTGCTGCCGTTGACCGAAGGCGTGGATGCCATCGTGCATGCCGGTGGGGTGCCGGTTGAAGACACCTTCGAGAAGATCCTCAACGGCAACATCGTCGGCACCTACAACATCTACGAAGCGGCCCGTCGCAATGGTGTGAAGCGGGTGGTGTACACCAGCTCCAACCACGCCATCGGCTTTTACGACCGCACCGAAACCATCGATGCCACCGCTGCGCATCGGCCAGACAGCCTGTACGGCGTCAGCAAGTGCTTTGCCGAGGACCTGGGCCGTTACTACTGGGACAAGTTCGCCATCGAGTCGGTGAACCTGCGCATCGGTTCGTCGTTCCCCGAGCCGCTGGACCGTCGCATGCTCGCCACCTGGCTGTCGTTCGACGACTTCGCTCAGCTTACCGAGCGCTCGCTGCTGGCGCCGCGGGTCGGCCACATGATCGTCTACGGCATGTCCGATAACCGCGAAAGCCTGTGGGACAACCGCCTGGCTTCGTCGATTGGCTATGTGCCGCAGGACAGTGCCGACGACTACCGCGAGAAAGTGCTGGCCGAACATCCGCCGCTTGACCCGAATGAGCCGGCGGCCCGCTACCACGGCGGCAACTTCGCCGGCGCCGGCCACTTCGAAGACCCGAAATGACCTGTACCGGCCCTATCGCCGGCAAGCCAGCTCCCACAGGTACGGCGCGGAGCCTGAGCTGTGTGCAATACCTGTGGGAGCTGGCTTGCCGGCGATGAGGCCGGTACAGGCAGATCTGCATTTTGTGATCAGCGCAACATCAGAAGAGAGCTAACTCCATGGCTTCCACCGCAAAACAACAGAATTACGATGTGGTGATCGTCGGCGGCGCCGTCAACGGCAGCGCCACCGCCTACTTCCTGGCCAACAACCCGGACTTCAAAGGCTCGCTGTTGGTCATCGAGCGCGACTGGACCTACAACAAGTCGGCCACCGCGCTTTCAAGCAGCTCGATCCGCCAGCAGTTCTCCAACCCGATCAACATCGAAATCTCGAAGTTCGGCGCCGAATTCGTGCGCAACTTCCCCGACCTCATGGAAGTGGAGGGTGACCGCCCGGACCTGGCCTTCCACGAGAACGGCTACCTGTTCCTGGGCGACAACAAGGGTTACGAAGTGCTGCGCCGCCTGCACGACACCCAGGTGTCGCATGGCGCCGATGTGCACCTGCTGGACCCCGAGCAGCTCAAGCGCAAGTTCCCTTGGGTGAACATCGACACGTTGGCTGGCGCCAGCTACGGCCAGACCGGCGAAGGCTGGTTCGACAGCCTCGGCATGCTCAACGGCTTCCGCCGCAAGGCGCGTTCGATGGGCATCGAGTACATCGAAAACGAAGTGGTCGCCATCCAGCGTGAAGGCGACCGCATCACTGGCGTGCAACTGGCCAGTGGTGAACGCATCGGCTGCGGCATGCTGGTGAACTGCGCCGGCACCCGTGGCACCAAGGTCGCACGCATGGCTGGCCTGGATATCCCGGTCGAGCCGCGCCGCCGTTCGCTGTTCGTGTTCGACTGCCGTACCCCGCTGGAAGGCACCGTGCCGCTGACCATCGACCCGACCGGCGTGTTCTTCCGCCCAGAGGGCAAGTTCTACCTGGGTGGCACCTATCCCAAGCATGACCCGGAAGTGGACTTCGAGGACTTCGACGTGATGCACGACGAGTTCGACGAAGAAGTCTGGCCGATCCTGGCCGAGCGCGTACCGGCATTCGAAGGCATCAAGGTGGTCAACTTCTGGGCCGGGCATTACGACTTCTGCGTGCTGGACCACAACGCCATCGTCGGCCCGCACAACGAAGTCGGCAACTTCCTGTTCTGCAACGGCTTCAGTGGCCATGGCCTGCAGCAGGCGCCGGCCATCGGCCGTGGCCTGTCCGAGCTGATTACCTACGGTGGCTACCGTTCGCTGGACCTGGGTGCGCTGTCCTATCAGCGAGTCATCGACAACAAGCCGTTCCTGGAAGACTCGGTCATCTGACCGCGCGCCTGAAGGAGAATAACAATGAGCAACAACACAGTGGTACGCAGCGGCGGGCAGGTCCTGGTCGATGCTTTGCGGGTCAACGGTGTAGAGCGTGCCTTCTGCGTGCCGGGCGAAAGCTACCTGGCGGTGCTCGATGCGCTGCACGACGTGCAGGATGAGATCGACCTGATCGTCTGCCGCCAGGAAGGTGGTGCAGCGTACATGGCCGAGGCCTACGGCAAGCTGACCGGCAAGCCGGGTATCTGCATGGTCACCCGCGGCCCGGGTGCGACCAACGCCTCGGTGGGCGTGCACACGGCGTTCCAGGACTCCACGCCGATGATCCTGTTCATCGGCCAGGTGGCCCGCGACCAGATCGAGCGCGAAGCCTTCCAGGAGGTGGACTACCGCCGCATGTTCGGCCAGATGGCCAAATGGGTGGTGCAGATCGACGATGCCGCGCGCATTCCAGAGCTGGTCAACCAGGCCTTCCAGCGCGCCATCAGCGGCCGCCCGGGGCCGGTGGTGGTGGCGCTGCCTGAAGACATGCTGACCGACCTGGTGCAGGTGCCTGATGCCCGCCCGGCCAAGCGCGTCGAGGCGGCGCCGGCGCCTGAAGCCCTGGGCGAGCTGCAGCAATTGCTGGCCAAGGCCGAGCGGCCGCTGGTGGTTGCCGGTGGTGGCGGCTGGACGGCCGAGGCCGTGGCCGACCTGAAGGCGTTCGTGCACACCCAGAACCTGCCGCTGGCCGCCTCGTTCCGCTGCCAGGACCTGTTCGACAACACCGACCCGCACTACGCCGGTGACCTGGGTCTCGCAGCCGGCCCGGTACTGGTGGAGGCAGTGAAGCAGTCCGACCTGCTGATCGTGGTTGGCGCACGCCTTGGCGAGATGACCACCGGTGGTTACGCCCTGGTCGACATCCCGACGCCGAAGCAGGCGCTGGTGCATGTGCATGCCAGTGCCGAAGAAATCGGCCGGGTCTATCAGCCGACCCTGGGCATCAACGCAGGCCCTGGTAGCTTCCTGTGCCAGGCCAACATCCTCGGCCCGGTGCGCCCGCAGGCTTTCGAGGACTGGACTGCCAGCCTGAACAGCGGCTACCGCGGCAACTTCGACACCCCGCGCTCGCCGGGTGACGTGCAGATGAGCGAAGTGATCGCCTGGCTGAACAGCAACCTGCCGGCCGACAGTATCCTCACCTGCGGTGCGGGCAACTACACCGGTTGGGTACACCGTGGTTACCAGCACCGCGTATTCCGCACGCTGCTCGGGCCTACCAACGGCTCGATGGGGTATGGCGTGCCGGCGGCAGTGGCGGCCAAGCTCACCTACCCGCAGCGAACCGTACTGGCCTTTGCGGGTGATGGTTGCTTCCTGATGAATGGCCAGGAACTGGCTACTGCCGCGCACTACGATGCGCGGGTCATCACCATCGTGGTCAACAACGGTATGTACGGCACCATCCGTATGCACCAGGAGAAGACCTACCCAGGCCGTGTTTCGGGTACCGAACTGCACAACCCGGACTTCGCTGCCCTGGCGCGGGCCTACGGGTTGCATGGTGAAACGGTGACCCGTACCGAAGATTTCGTCGCCGCCTTCGAACGCTGCCAGGCGTCCGGCAAGCCGGCGCTGATCGAAATCCAGGTTGACCCCGAGGCCCTGACCCCGCGCATGACCCTCAGCCAGATCCGCGACAAGGCCCTGCAGGCCAAGCGCTGATTTCACCTCAGGTGGGGCGCGGTCTGGCCCCACCTTTTTTACTGTCTTCGAACGAGCCAATCGACATGAATCTTGCCGATCACGATCTGCTGCGTGAAGTTTGCTACATCGACGGAAAATGGCAGCCGGCCGACAGTGGTCAGCGCATTGCCGTGACCAACCCGGCCACGGGCGTTGTGCTGGGCCACGTGCCACGCATGGGCGCCGAAGAAACCCGCCGCGCCATCGCCGCTGCCGAGCGTGCCTTGCCGGCCTGGCGTGCGCTGACGGCCAAGGAACGCGCTGCAAGGTTGCAGGCCTGGTTCCGCGAAATCCTTGCCCATCAGGAAGACCTGGCGCGCATCATGACCGCCGAGCAGGGCAAGCCGCTGGCCGAGTCCCGCGGTGAAATCGCCTTTGCTGCCGCCTACGTGGAGTTCTATGCCGAGGAGGGCAAGCGTATCTACGGCGATGTGATTCCATCGCCCAATGCCGACCGCCGACTGATCGTCACCAAAGAGCCGATTGGCGTGTGTGCGGCGATCACGCCGTGGAACTTCCCGGCGGCGATGATTACCCGCAAGGCTGCGCCGGCACTGGCCGCTGGCTGCACGCTGGTGCTCAAGCCGGCATCGCAAACGCCGTTCAGCGCCTTGGCTTTGTGTGTGCTGGCTGAGCGCGCTGGCATTCCGCCGGGCGTGCTCAGCGTGGTTACCGGCGATTCTGCGGCCATTGGTGGCGAACTGACCGCCAGCCCGGTGGTGCGCAAGCTGTCGTTCACGGGCTCGACGCCTATCGGCATCCAGCTGCTGCAGCAATCGGCGGCGACGGTGAAGAAGGTCACCATGGAACTGGGTGGTAATGCCCCGTTTATCGTGTTCGACGATGCCGACCTGGAAAAGGCCGTGGAAGGCGCGCTGATCGCCAAGTTCCGCAACAGCGGGCAGACCTGTGTATGTGCCAACCGTTTCTATATCCAGGACGGTATCTACGAGCGCTTTGTGGCGCGGTTTGCCGAGCGTGTCGGTGAACTGGTGGTAGGGCAGGGCGATGCCGTGGGGACGCAGGTAGGGCCGATGATCGACGGGCGTGCGGCCAGTGGTGTGGAGCAGCTGGTGGGTGAGGCGGTCGAGGCGGGTGCGCGGGTAGTGACGGGTGGGCGTCGGCATGCGCTGGGCGAGGCGTTCTTCGAGCCCACCTTGCTGGCCGATGTTACCCCGGGTATGCGCGTGGCCCGTGAGGAAATCTTCGGGCCGGTGGCGCCGATCTTCCGCTTTAGCACCGAACAGGAAGTGATCGCCCAGGCCAACGATACCGAGTTCGGCCTGGCCTGCTATGCGTATACCCAGGATGTCGGGCGCGTGTGGCGGGTGTCCGAGGCGCTGGAGTACGGGATGGTGGGTATCAACGTCGGGGTGGTTGCTACCGAGGTTGCGCCGTTTGGTGGCGTGAAGGCATCCGGGCTGGGCAGGGAAGGGTCGCGTTACGGGATCGAGGATTACCTGGAGATCAAGTACGTGTGCGTGGGGCTTTGATGTACATCTGAACCACTGATGTTGGCTTGGCAGGCCTCTTCGCGGGCGCGCCCGCTCCCACAGGGTATGCATGACACCTGTGGGAGCGGGCGTGCCCGCGAAGGGGCCAGTGCAGGCATAACGATCAGGCCTTGCTGTCGAGCAACCGCTGGTAACGCGACAGGCTTTCTTCCAGGTGCTTGCGCAGCGCCGTGCGTGCACTGTTCACATCACCCATGCTGATCGCCGACAGGATCGCCCCGTGCTCACGGCCGATCTTCTTGATGTGCGCCTGGCGGTTCTTGCCGGTCACCTGGCCATGCTTGAGGTTGAGGTCGAGGATGATGTCCGGCCCCAGTGCTTCCAGCAGTTGGGTGAAGTGCGGGTTGTTGGTGGCGCGGGCAATGGCCAGGTGGAACTCGAAGTCGGCCTTGGCTTCTTCCTCTTGCGAAGCGCCGTCCAGCGAGTTGAACCGGTCGAACGCCTCGGTGATCGCCGCCATGCTGGCCGGGCTGCGCCGCTCGGCGGCGCGCGCCACCGACTCGGCCTCGATACCCAGACGCAGCTCCAGGATCTGCGCAGCGGCGCGCACGTCATCCACCACGCTGTCGATGGCAAAACCGATGCGTTTGACGTCTTGCTCGACCACGAATACACCCACGCCCTGGCGGGCGATCAGGCGCCCGCCCAGGCGCAGCGAGGCAACGGCCTCGCGGATGACCGGTCGGCTGACGTTGAATTCCTTGCACAGCTCTTGTTCGGACGGCAGCTTGTCGCCCGGGCCGTAGGTGCCGTTGTCGATGCGGCTGGAAAGCTCCTGGATCACGGTTTCCGCCAGGTTGGCGCGACGCGTGCCTAACGACGCATTCATAGAAAAGTTGCTCCTGAAACTGATTGGCTCATCACGGTTGATTCTCCGGCAGGTTGCGCGCAGCCCTCGTGCCCCTTGCGGCGGGATCCGTAGCCAACCAGCGGTGATGTTGTCGGCATATGTTATCAAACATCTGACCTGTGGGAGCGGGCTTGCCCACGAACGGGCCTCCACGCGTGCTTACAAAAAATTTAACAACGCCTTCAGCATACACCCATTGACAGTTGCCTGCTGACTGTTATCTTACAAGTGCGATGGCGTTCCGGCCAATTCGCATGCGGTAAGCGATGTCGAGGTTCGTCCAATTACTACTGGGAGCTGAGCATGAATAACAATAAGGGAGGGCGTGCAGCCCTCGCGACCGCGGTAGGTTTGCTGATAGCCATGGGGGCGGCGCACGCAGCGGACAGTGAAATTGTCAGGATCGGCTTTGCCGGGCCCCTGACCGGCCCATCGGCACACCAGGGACAGGACGTCGAGCATGGCATTCAGATTGCCGTCGAAGAGGCTAACCAGCAGCAACTGAAAATCGGTGACAAGGTGGCCCAGTTCAAGCTGGTGTCCGAAGACGATGTCGCCGACCCGCGCACCGGCACTGCGGTCGCGCAACGGCTGGTGGACTCGAAAGTGGCGGTGGTGATCGGCCATTACAACTCCGGTACCAGCATCCCAGCTTCGAAGATCTACGCCGCCGCCGGCATCCCGCAGATCTCACCGTCGGCCACTAACCCGACGCTGACTCGCCAGGGCATCACTTCGGTGTTCCGTACCGTCAACGACGATGCCACCCTTGGCCGCTATGCCGGCAACTACCTGGTCAGCCAGCTCAAGGCCCAGCGCATTGCCATCTTCGACGACCGTACCGCCTACGGCCAGGGCCTGGCCGATGAAGTGACCAAGGCGGTCAAGGCGGCAGGCGGCAACGTCGTGGTGCGCGAGTACACCAACGACAAGTCCACCGACTTCAACGCCATCCTCACCACTGCCAAGGCGCAAAAGGCCGACGCGGTGTTCTTCGCTGCGCTCGACTACCAGGCCGCGCCAATGGCCAAGCAGATGAAGAACCTGGGCCTGAAGGCGCGCTTCATGAACATCGGCAACCTGCCCAACGACTCGTTCAAGCAAATGGCCGGCAGCGCCGCCGAAGGCACCTACGCCTGGAACTACGGCACGCCGCTGCAGGACATGCCGAAGGGCGCTGCGTTCGAGCAGAAGCTCAAGGACAAGTTCGGCGTAGGCGTGGTGCAGTCTTCACCGGCTGCCTATGACGCCACCTGGGCGGCGATCAACGCCATGGTCAAGGCCGGTTCCGACGACCCCAAAGTCTACCTGCCGGTGCTCAAGGGCCAGAGCTACGACGGTGTCACCGGCACCATTGCCTTTGATGACCAGGGCAACCTGAAAAACCCGGCGGCGACCGTGTTCCAGTTTGCCGACGGTGGCTGGAAAACCCTGTCGGTCGAGCGCGACTGAGTTCTACCCATAACAAGCGGGCGCAAGCCCGCAACATAACAAGAAGACTTTTCCCACCTGCCAGGCCTGTCGGTCGCGTGGCGCTGCAACGCCGCGCGTCGACGACAACGCAGTTTCGAGGATTCAGCGCGTGGACGGTAATTTCGATATCTTGTTGCAACAGGTCCTCAACGGCCTGGTGCTGGGCAGTATCTATGCCCTGGTAGCCCTGGGCTACACCATGGTCTACGGCATCATCGGCCTGATCAACTTCGCCCACGGCGAGGTGGTGATGGTCGGCGCCATGGTGACCATTTCCGTACTGACGATGCTCGCCGGCGCAGGCTTTGCGCCTGGCATCATCACCTTGCTGCTGGCGATCATGGCTGCCGTGGTGGTGTGCATGCTGCTGGCTCAGGGCATGGAGAAGTACGCCTACCGGCCCTTGCGCAAAGCCCCGCGGCTGACCCCGCTGATTCTTGCCATCGGCATTTCAATTGCCCTGCAGAACCTGGCGATGATGATCTGGGGGCGCGGCTACAAAACCTTCCCCGAGGTGGTCGAAACCCAGCCGGTGGATGTGTTCGGCGCCACCATCACCAATGTGCAGCTGTCGATCATGCTGATTGCCGTGGTGATCATGCTCGGCCTGTGGCTGCTGGTGGACAAGACCCGCCTTGGCAAGGCCATGCGCGCCACCGCGCAAAACCAGGAAGTGGCCGGGTTGATGGGTATCAACATCAACCGGGTGATCAGCGCCACCTTCCTCATCGGCGCCAGCCTGGGTGCCATTGCCGGCGTCATGCGCGCAGTCAACTACGGCCAGGCGGATGCCTACATGGGCCTGTTGCTGGGCCTGAAGGCGTTTTCGGCCGCGGTGCTGGGTGGCATCGGCAACCTGTTTGGCGCCATGGCCGGTGGCCTGTTGCTGGGGCTGATCGAGTCGCTGGCAGCGGGGTATACCGGGCAGCTCACCGGTGGCTTCCTGGGTGCCAACTACCAGGACATCTTTGCCTTTGCGGTGTTGATCCTGGTCTTGCTGTTCCGGCCAAACGGCCTGCTTGGCGAACGCCAGGCCGACCGTGCCTGAGGAGCCCGCGATGAAAAACCTCAAGACCCAATACCTGCTGTTGATCCTCGGCTTCATTGCCTTGCCGTTCATCATCGAAGCCATCCCGATGCTGGGCCCTACCTGGGTGCGCATTCTTGGCTTTGCCATGCTTTACGTGTTGTTGGCGCTGGGCCTGAACATTGTCATCGGTTATGCCGGCCTGCTCGACATGGGCTACATCGGCTTCTATGCCATTGGTGCCTACCTGTATGCGTTGCTGGCCTCGCCGCACCTGCAACTGGCGGGGCTGACGCAAATGGTGATGGACTGGCCGCTGTGGGTGATCATACCGCTGGCGGCGATTGCTGCGGCCATCTGCGGGGTGTTGATCGGGGCGCCCGTGCTCAAGCTGCGCGGTGACTACCTGGCCATCGTTACCCTGGGCTTCGGCGAGATTATCCGCATTTTCATGAACAACCTGGATCAGCCGGTGAACATCACCAATGGCCCCCAGGGCATCAGCAGCATCGCACCGCTGCATGTGGACGGCGGGGCATGGATGCATCTGCCGGGCGAGGGCGCGGCGCCGCTGCGGTCCTTGCAGCAAAGCTGGAGCCTGTTCGGCCTGCAGGTTTCGCCGGTCATCAGCTATTACCTGTTCTTCCTGTTCATCGTCATCCTCTGCATCGTTTTGTCCAAACGCCTGGAAGTGTCGCGTATCGGCCGCGCCTGGATGGCCCTGCGCGAGGACGAAGTGGCGGCCGAGGCCATGGGCCTGAACAAGCGCAACCACAAGCTGCTGGCGTTTGCCATGGGCGCAACCTTCGGTGGCGTATCCGGTGTGCTGTTCTCCAGCTACCAGGGCTTCGTCAGCCCTGAGTCGTTCACCCTGATGGAATCGATCATGGTCCTGGCCATGGTGGTGCTCGGCGGCATGGGCTCAATCCGCGGCGTGGTGCTGGGGGCGCTGATCCTGTCGGTGATGCCAGAGCTGTTCCGCGACCTGGTCAACTGGATTCAGCCTTGGGTGATGGACAATGTCACGTTCATCAGTCGCGACATCCTGCGCAACGTGCTGGATGCCTCGACCCTGCGCATGCTGGTGTTCGGCCTGGCGCTGATCCTGGTCATGCGTTTTCGCCCAGAAGGCCTGTGGCCGTCAGACCGCCGCCGTGCCGAACTGCACGATAGCGACCCGGAGCTTGCGCCGGTGCCCGCAGCACTCAGCACTACGGTGCAGGCGCCGGCCACCGAGGCCTCCTTCGAATACCCGGCCAAACAGGCGGACAAAGCATGAGCGACGTACTTCTTGAGCTGCATCAGGTGAGCAAGTTCTTTGGTGGCCTGCAGGCGCTGCACGGCATCGACCTGAGCATTCGTCGCGGTGAGATCCGCGGCCTGCTCGGCCCCAACGGCGCGGGCAAGACTACCTTGTTCAACGTGCTCACAGGCTTGTACAAGGCCGAGCAGGGGCGGGTGATGTTCGACGGCAAACCGCTGCGCATCAGCAAGCCGCACAAGGTGGTGGAGGCCGGCATTTCCCGCACCTTCCAGAACATCCGCCTGTTCCACAACATGACCGCCCTGGAAAACGTGATGATCGGCCGCCACGTGCGCACCCGCAGTGGTGTGTTCGGCGCCATCCTGCGCACCCCGGCTTGCGTGCGTGAAGAGCGCGAGATCCGCCAGGCCGCCCGTTACTGGCTGAACTACGTTGGCATCGGCCACTTGGCCGGTGAGCTGGCCAAGAGCCTGTCCTACGGTGACCAGCGCCGCCTGGAAATCGCCCGGGCCCTGGCAACCGAGCCCAAGCTGATTGCCCTGGACGAGCCGGCAGCGGGCATGAATGCCTCGGAAACCGAAGGCCTGCGCCAACTGATGTGCAAGATGCAGGCAGATGGCAAGACGGTGCTGTTGATCGAGCACGACGTGAAGCTGGTGATGGGCCTGTGCGACCACATCACCGTGCTGGAATTCGGCCGCAAGATCGCCGACGGCTTGCCGGCGGATGTGCGCAAGGACCCCAAAGTGATCGAGGCGTACCTGGGCGCGGAGGCTGTGGCATGAGCAACATCCTGGAAGTGAATGATCTGAAGGTGTCCTATGGCGCGATCCAGGCGATCAAGGGCATCGATCTCAAAGTGGGCCAGGGCGAGATGGTGGCGCTGATCGGTGCCAACGGTGCCGGCAAGACCACCACCCTGAAGACCCTGGCCGGGTTGCTGAAGCCCAGCGACGGCAGCATCACCTTCGATGGCAAGGCCCACGCGGCGATCAAAAGCCATGACCTGATTCGCGAAGGTCTTGCACTGGTGCCAGAAGGGCGGGGCATTTTCCCCAAGCTGACCGTGCACGAAAACCTTGAGATGGGCGCCTTTACCCGGCGCGACGGCAAGGATGCCATTGGCGCCGACATCGAGCGCATGTACGGCATCTTCCCGCGGTTGAAGGAGCGTGCATATCAGCTGGCCGGGACCATGTCGGGCGGGGAGCAGCAGATGCTGGCCATTTCCCGCGCGCTGATGGGCCGGCCCAAGCTGTTGCTGCTCGATGAGCCGTCCATGGGCCTGGCGCCGATCATCGTGCAGAAAATCTTCGAGACCATCGTCGAGGTGGTCAAGGGTGGCGTGACCCTGTTGCTGGTGGAGCAGAACGCCCGGCTTGCGCTGCAGACCTGCCAGCGCGCCTACGTCATCGATGGTGGGCGCATCACCCTGGAAGGGTGTGCGAAGACGCTGCTGCATGACGATCAAGTGAAAAAGGCCTACCTCGGCGAATAACGCACAGCGGCCCCAGCAAGCACATTTGAAATATTTATCTGGAGATATGCAGTGAGCGATATCGAGCGTTATGGGTTCGACACCCGTATTCACCATGCCGTCAAACACAATGGTGTTGTGTACCTGACCGGCCAGGTGGCCACACCCGGCGAGTCCGCTGCGGCGCAAACCCGTGAAGTGCTGGCCAAGATTGACCGCCTGCTGGCCGAGGCGGGCAGCGACAAGACCCGCATCCTCAATGCCATTCTGCTGTTGGACGATTTCCGCGACTTCGATGAAGTGAACAAGGTGTGGGACGCCTGGCTGGTGAAAGAGCACGCGCCTGCACGTTCAAGCGCCCAGGCGCGCCTGGCCAAGCCCGGCATGCTGGTTGAAATCATCATCACCGCCGCAGCTTGAAGCGCGCCTGACAATGCGCCCCGCACGTTCACAGTCACTGCGATCCACCGGGTTTCGCCGAACACAATGATAAGAAGGCTCGCCGCAGCCCGTGCTGCGGCGAAGCTGATCGAAGGTTTCAGATGACGTCGTCCCAACCGAAAAAACAACGTTCCCTCCAGCATGGCCTGACTTCTCGCCAGGTCTCGATGATTTCCATCGCCGGCATCATTGGTGCCGGCCTGTTCATTGGCTCTTCCAACGCCATTGCCTCCGCTGGCCCCGCCATCCTCATCTCCTACGCCATGACCGGGTTGCTGGTGCTGCTGGTAATGCGCATGCTGGGCGAGATGGCCGTGGCCAACCCCAACAGCGGGTCCTTTTCCACCTATGCCGGCGAGGCCATCGGGCCTTGGGCCGGGTTTACCATCGGCTGGCTGTACTGGTGGTTCTGGGTGCTGATCATCCCCGTCGAGGCCATTGCCGGCGCGGATATCCTGCATGCCTGGTTCCCGTCGATACCTTCCTGGCTGTTCGCGTTCCTGATCATGGCTGTGCTGGCATGCAGCAACCTGGTCAGCGTGAAAAACTTCGGTGAGTTCGAGTTCTGGTTCGCCCTGGTCAAGGTGCTGGCGATCATCGGTTTCATCGTGGTGGGCGGCATGGCTGTGATCGGTGTCTGGCCGCTGGCCAAGGTGTCCGGCGTCAGCCAGCTGTGGGCCAATGGCGGCTTTGTGCCCAATGGTTGGGGGGCGGTGCTTGGCGGCGTGCTGATCACCATCTTCTGCTTCTTCGGCGCCGAGGTGGTCACCATTGCTGCCGGCGAAACGTCCAACCCGAAGGAGAAGATTCGCCGCGCCACCAACCTGGTTGTGTACCGCATTGCCATCTTCTACCTGGCGTCGATCTTCCTGGTGGTGTCGCTGGTTGCCTGGAATGACCCGGCGTTGAAAACGGTGGGGTCGTTCCAGCGGGTGCTGGAAGTGCTCAACGTGCCCGGCGCCAAACTGATGGTCGACCTGGTGGTGCTGGTGGCGGTAACCAGTTGCATGAACTCCGGGCTGTATACCGCTTCACGCATGCTGTATTCGCTGGGCGCGCGCGGTGAAGCGTTGCCGATTACCCGGCGGGTATCGGGCAGCGGTGTGCCGGTGGCGGCGGTGCTGTTGTCGACGCTGGCGGGGTTTGCGGGTTGCCTGGTGAACTATGTGTTCCCGGGGAAGGTGTTCAGCTTCTTGCTGTCGACCACAGGCTCCATTGCCTTGCTGGTTTACCTGGTGATTGCCGTGTCCCAACTGCGCATGCGCGCACGTGCCGAGCGTGAAGGTACCGAGCTGGCCTTCAAGATGTGGCTGTTCCCATGGCTGACCTGGCTGGTCATTGGTGCCATCTTGCTGGTGCTGGGGTACATGCTGGTCAGTGATGCCTACCGTTATGAAGCATTGATGACGGCGGGGGTGACCGGGTTCATCCTGCTGGTGTGCGTGACCCGGCGGCAGCTGGGCATGGCGGGCAGGGTGGTGTACGGGGATTGAGACCCTGGGGCCGCTCTGCGGCCCATCGCCAGCAAGCCAGGCTCCCACATCGAAAGCGGCTCTCCCAAGCTGTATGCGATCCATGTGGGAGGCTCTCACTTCGAAAGCGGGTCTCCCAAACTGTATGCGATCCCTGTGGGAGCTGGCTTGCCGGCGATGGGGCGCGAAGCGGCCCCAAAAAACCTAAGTGTGTGGCACGCTCCGGGCACTTGCACCGCCCGCATACTCAGGCTTCAAATGCCCTTGCTCATCCAGCAGATAAGCATCCATCACCTCCCGCACCACCGGCCCCGCCACCCGGCCCCCAGCCTCACCGTTCTCGATCATCACCGCCACCACCACACTCGGGTGGTCAGCCGGGGCAAAGCCCACAAACAGGGCGTTGTCGCGGTGCCGTTCCAGGGTCTTGTTGCGGTTGTAACGCTCACCCTGCTTGATCGCCACCACCTGCGCGGTACCACTCTTGCCGGCAATCCGGTACTGCGCACCTGCCGCCGCCGCACGGGCGATACCGCGCGGGTCGTGCATGACCATCTGCATGCCTTGGCTGACCTGGTCCCAGGCGTGTTTGTCGTGCAGCACGATGTTAGGCATCGGGTTGGGGTCGACTGGCGTAGCGCCGCCCACGGTCATGGCCAGGTGCGGGCGGTGCCACACACCTTTGCTTGCCAGCAGGCTGGTGGCCTGGGCCAGTTGCAGCGGGGTGACCTGCATGTAGCCCTGGCCGATGCCCAGGATCAGTGTCTCCCCCGGGAACCAGGCCTGGCGCCGGGTGGCGCGCTTCCACTGGGCTGACGGCATCAGCCCGGACGCTTCTTCGAACATGTCCAGCGACACCTTCTGGCCCAGGCCGAACTCGGCCATGTAGTCGTGCAGGCGGTCGATGCCCAGCTTGTGTGCCAGGTCGTAGAAGTAGGTGTCATTGGAACGCATGATGGCGGTGTACATGTCCACCCAGCCATCGCCGCTGCGGTTCCAGTTGCGGTACTTGTGGTCATAGTTGGGCAGCTCGTAATAGCCCGGGTCGAACACCCGGCTGCCCGGGGTAATCACGCCGCTGTCGAGACCGGCAATGGCCACTTCCGGCTTTACCGTCGAGCCTGGGGCATACAGGCCGCGCAGTACGCGGTTGAACAGCGGGCGGTCGATGGAGTCGCGCAGCTCGGCGTATTGCTTGAAGCTGATGCCCTTGACGAACAGGTTGGGGTCGAAGCTGGGGTTGCTGACCATCGCCAGTACATCGCCATTGGCCGGGTCCAGCACCACCACCGAGCCACGGCGGTCGCCCAGTGCCTTTTCGGCGGCTACCTGCAAGCGCGCGTCCAGGGTCAGGACAATGTCTTGCCCGGGTGTCGGGTCTTTGTGGTTGAGCACGCGCATCACCCGGCCCTGGGCGTTGGTCTCGACCTCCTCATAGCCTACGTGGCCGTGCAGCTGGCTTTCGTAGAAGTGCTCGATACCGGTCTTGCCGATCGACTGGGTGCCGCGGTACTCGGTGCTGTCGAGGACCTTGGCCTCTTTCTCGTTGATGCGCCCCACATAGCCCACCGAGTGGGCGAAATGCCCGGCCAGCGGGTACTCACGGATGAACTGCGGCTCCACTTCCAGGCCCGGCAGGCGGAACTGGTTCACCGCCACCAGGGCAATCTGCTCTTCGCTCAGGCCCACCATCAGGGTTACCGGTTCGAAGGGCTTGCGGCCACGGCGCAGGTCCTTGTCGAACTGCTTGCGGTCGTCCTCGGTCAGGCCCAGTACCTGGGCCAGGGTGTCGAGCACCTTGGCCGAATCACCGCCGGCCCGCTCGCGTGTCATGGTCAGGTCGAAGCTGGGTTTGTTGTCGGCCAGCACCACGCCGTTGCGGTCGTAGATCAGCCCGCGTTCGGGGGCGATGGGCAGCACGTGTACGCGGTTGTTTTCCGATACCGCGGTTTGCTGGTCGTGCTGCAGCACCTGCAATACATACAGCCGCCCCACCAGCACGGCACACAGGCTGAACACCAGGGCGGCGCAGGCCAGGAGCCGGCGGTTGACCAGGTGCTTTTCCTTTTCGTGGTCCTTGAGGGGGATGGGTTGTGGCATTGGTAGCTCTTTTCTGCAGCTATCGCGGTGGCTGTACGGGCGCGCGATCGGGCCGGGGATGCTACGCAACACCTACCGCAGCCTCAAGGCGGGTGATGGTTGCCGGTGGGGCGGCAGTGGCTGTCTGCCGCGTATTCAGGGCGCTGGCGGCGAACATGAAGATTTGTTCATGGCGGCGCTGTCATGGAGCGCAAGGCCTGATCCATTGTGTTTTTGTGGATCCATGAAATGTAAGTGTTCGATAAACGAACAGAAGTTGAATGAGGTGATAATTTTGTAACTAGCTGAAAATTATCAATAAATACTTATTATCTTTGATTTATCACATCTTGGATGCGTGTTCCTTGCCGCTCGGATAAGCGTCCCTTGTTGTTTGTGGATCCATTATCTGGTTGATTAGCGCCTGACAACGGCCGGAGCCCTCCAGCCGTATGCGATAACAATTACAAAAAGGGTCCAAGTCATGAATGGCTATCCAGGGGCACGGAACCGTCGACGTTCCCTCCGCTTTGCCTGCGCGTGCGCATCTGTCCTTCCACCTTCGGCCAGCCTGGGCCAGCAGGTGACCCCATGAATACCGATCTCAAGCAACGCCTGGACAACGACCCGATGGGCCGCTTCCAGTGCCTGGCCATTGGTATTTGCATTGTCCTCAACATGATCGACGGCTTCGACGTACTGGTGATGGCCTTCACCGCTGCCTCTGTGTCTGCCGAGTGGGGCCTGAACGGCGCGCAGGTGGGGCTGCTGCTTAGCGCCGGCCTGTTCGGCATGGCGGCCGGGTCGTTGTTCATTGCGCCGTGGGCCGACCGCTTTGGTCGCCGCCCGCTGATCCTGCTGTGCCTGGCGCTTTCCGGCATCGGCATGTTGCTCTCGGCCATGAGCCAGACCCCGTTGCAACTGGCGCTGCTGCGTGGCCTGACCGGGCTGGGCATCGGCGGCATCCTGGCCAGCAGCAACGTGATTGCCAGTGAATATGCCAGCAAGCGCTGGCGTGGCCTGGCGGTAAGCCTGCAATCAACCGGTTATGCCCTGGGCGCGACGCTGGGCGGTTTGCTGGCGGTGTGGTTGCTGGGGCATTGGGGCTGGCGCTCGGTGTTCCTGTTTGGCGGCGTTGTCACGGTGCTGGTGATCCCGCTGGTACTGCTGTGGTTGCCGGAGTCGCTGGACTTCCTGCTGGCGCGCCGCCCGGCCAATGCACTGGCGCGGGTCAACCGCCTGGCTATACGCCTCGGTCAGCCGGCCCTCGCGCAGCTGCCTGCACCCACTGCCAGGGCGCAGGGCGCTGCCAGCGGCTTCCGGCAACTGCTGGCACCGGCCATGCGCCGTACCACGCTGGTGATCTGGCTGCTGTTCTTCCTGGTCATGTTCGGCTTCTACTTTGTCATGAGCTGGACGCCCAAGCTGCTGGTGGCCGCCGGCCTGTCGGCCCAGCAGGGCATCACCGGCGGGGTGCTGTTGAGTGTCGGCGGCATCCTTGGCGCGGCGTTGATCGGTGGCCTGTCCTCGCGCTGGCCACTCACGCGTGTGCTGGCCTTGTTCATGCTGATCACGGCGGCGTTGCTGGTGCTGTTCGTGGCCAATGGCGCTTCGGTCAGTGCCGCGCTGGCACTGGGGCTGCTGATCGGGTTGTTCTCCAACGGTTGCGTGGCCGGCCTGTACGCACTGTCGCCTGTGGTCTATGACGCCTCGGTACGCGCCACCGGCGTGGGCTGGGGCATCGGCATCGGCCGCATGGGCGCCATCCTTTCGCCGACCGTGGCCGGTGTGTTGCTGGATGGCGGCTGGCAACCCCTGCACCTGTACGGGGTGTTCGCCATTGTCTTCGTGCTGGCCGCAGGCTGCTTGCTGCTGCTTCGGCCAATGGCCAGGCCAACACCCGTTGCACCTGCCGAAGCACTGAGCCAGTAAGTGCCGCCCGGCCTGGCCGGGTACCTGAATGCAGCTTGCCGGCGCAGGCCCATGTTGGCCTGCGGCGGTCGGCTGCGCCTATGAAAAGCGGAGAACAATAATAATGCTGCATACAACCTGCACACCGGCCCGTTCGGCCCTGGCGGTATCGCTGGCGCTTGGCCTGGGCTTGCCTGCCTGGGCCGGGGAGGGCGGCTTCCTGGACGATGCCAAGGCCGGGCTGACCCTGCGCAACTACTACTTCAACCGCGATTTCCGCGACCCGGGGGCGGCCAAGGGCAAGGTCGAAGAGTGGGCCCAGGGTTTCATTTTCAAGTTCAGTTCTGGCTATACCCCTGGGCTGGTCGGTTTCGGCCTGGACGGCATCGCCATGTTCGGCGTGAAGCTGGACAGCGGCCGTGGCACCAGTGGTTCCGAACTGCTGCCGGTGCACGATGACGGGGGTGCGACCGACGATTATGGGCGTGCCGGGCTGGCGGCGAAGGTACGCATTTCGGCCACTGAGCTGAAGGTGGGTGAACTGCTGCCAGACATTCCATTGCTGCGTTACGACGATGGCCGCCTGTTGCCGCAGACATTCCGTGGCGCGATGCTGGACTCGCGGGAGATTGAAGGCCTGAGCCTGCAAGCCGGCCAATACCGCGAGGTAAGCTTGCGCAATTCGTCCGACATGCAGGACCTTTCTGCCTGGGCTGCGCCCGGTGTGACCTCGGACGGTTTCACCTATGCCGGCGCCGAATACCGCTTCAACCAGCAGCGCACGCTGATCGGCGCCTGGCATTCGCAGCTTGAAGATATCTACCAGCAAAGCTACTTCAACGTGCTGCATAGCCAGCGGGTAGGTGGGTGGACGCTAGGCGCCAACCTGGGCTATTTCATCGACCGGGACGACGGCCAGGCCCGCATCGGCCATATCCAGAGCCGCACCGGCTACGCATTGCTCTCGGCCTCGCACAGCGGCCACACGCTGTACCTGGGGTTGCAGAAGGTGAGTGGCGACAGCCAGTGGATGTCGGTGTACGGCAGCAGCGGCCGGACATTGGGCAACGACATGTTCAACGGCAATTTCAGCAACGCCGACGAGCGTTCGTGGCAAGTGCGTTACGACTACAACTTTGCTGCGCTGGGTATACCAGGGCTGCTGGCCATGGTGCGTTATGGGCATGGGGAGAATGCCACCACCGCGGCAGGCCGCAATGGCAAGGAATGGGAGCGCGATACCGAGGTGAACTACACCTTCCAGAGTGGGGTGTTGAAGGACCTTAACATCCGCCTGAACAACGCGACCAACCGGCGCAGTTTCAACAGCGATTTTGATCAGACCCGGTTGATTGTGAGCTACCCGCTGTCTCTATAAAAGCTTGCACCGCGTCGCCTTCTTCGCGGGCGCGCCCGCTCCCACAGGGTCCAGGCTTACCCTGGGTTACCCGCGATCCTGTGGGAGCGGGCTTGTCGAGGCGTCGAACCGCCGCGAACACCGGCGCAGCCGGTGCCATGCACCCCGCCATACGCTAAGATGCCCGCTCATGTCCCTGGAAGTAGCCCGGATGAGCAAGCCTGGTCAAATGGTGCTGGTCGCGTTGCGCAAGATGATCGCCTCGGGCGAGCTGGCGGCCGGCGAGCGCTTGATGGAAGTCCCCACTGCTGAACTGTTCGGTGTGTCACGCATGCCCGTGCGCATGGCGTTTCGCACCCTTGAGCAGGAAGGCCTGCTGGTACGCTTTGGTGGCCGGGGCTTCCAGGTGCGCTCGGTCAGTGCCGATGACATCGCCGGTGCAGTCGAGGTGCGCGGCGTGCTGGAAGGCCTGGCTGCCCGCCAGGCCGCAGAACGTGGCCTGTCAGCCCAGGCCCGCGAAGCGTTGCAACGTTGCCTGGTCGAAGGCGACCACCTGTTCGACAAAGGCTTTGTCACCGAAGAAGACCTGCAGGCCTACCACGACCTCAACATGCGCTTTCACCAGGTCATCATCGAGGCCAGCCGCAACCCGGCCATTGCCGACGCCTTGGCGCGTAACGACCACCTGCCATTCGCTTCGGTCACCGCCCTGGCAGTGGACCGCCACAACCTGGCCCGCGAATACCGGCGTTTCAACTTTGCGCACATGCAGCATCACGCGGCATTCGATGCCCTGGTCAACCGTCAGGGCGCCCGCGCCGAAGCCATCATGCGCGAGCACGCCAACGCCACCTTGCGCTATGCCGAAACCTTTGGTGGGGCAACGGTGGAAGAGGGCATGAAGGTCATCCTGCCCTCGGCGTAGGCCGGTTCAGATGTCCAGCACCAACAGGGGTGTTCTGGAGCGCGAGCAGCAGGGCGTGAACTGATCGTTCAGCGCTTGTTCCTCTTCGGTCAGGAACATGTCGCGATGATCCGGCGTGCCTTGCAGCACGCGCGTCAGGCAAGTGCCGCAAATGCCCTGTTCGCATGACATGGCGATCTCGATACCGTTCTGTTCCAGCACCTGCACCACCGTTTGGTCGGCCGGCACCTCGAACACCTGGCCGGTGCTGGCGACCTGTACCGAGAAGCTGCCATCGTTGCTGGCATCCACGGGGGCTGCGGCAAAGTACTCCCGGTGCAGGCAAGCCTCCTGCCAGCCCAGGCCTCTGGCACTGTCCAGCACATGCTGCATGAAGCCACCCGGCCCGCACACGTACAGGTGTACGTCCGGCTGCGGGTCAGCCAGTACCCGTGAAATGTCTAGGGCCGTTTCCGGCTGCTCGTCAAAATGCACGAACAGGCGGTCGGCGAAAGGTGCCTTGCGAATGCGCTCGACAAATGCAGCACGCTCACTTGAGCGGGCGCAGTAGTGCAGTTCGAAATCCCCACCGCTTTGTGCCAGGTGCTCGGCCATGCACAGGATCGGGGTAATCCCGATGCCTCCGGCAAACAGCACGCTGCGCCGCGCCCCTTCCGCCAGCGGGAACAGGTTGCGTGGTGCGCTGATACGCAGGCGCGTGCCGGCCTGCACCTGCTCGTGCAAGCTGCGTGAGCCACCCCGCGAGGCCGGGTCGTTGAGTACGCCGATCAGGTAGCGGTGGCGCTCTTCGGGGTGGTTGCACAAGGAATACTGGCGCACCAGCCCGTCAGGCAGGTGCACATCGATATGCGCCCCCGCGCTGAACGCCGGCAACAGGCTGCCATCCGCTGCCGCCAGTTCGAAGCTGCAAATGCCCTGCGCCTCATCGTTACGGGAAACCACTACGGCATCGATCATGTCGGTTTCTCCTCAGGCAGGGGTGGCGCTGGTGGCGATCAGTTGCGGTTGCGGCGCACGCTCTTTGGCGATGATCCGCTCCAGGATCTTGCGCGACTGCACGCCACCGGCATCGATGTTCAGCTTCAGCAGGTTGCGTTCGGGGTAGGCCAGCAGGTTCTTTTGCTGAAGCTCCAGCATCTCCAGGTCTTCGCTGAAAATCTTGCCCTGGCCTTCACGGATGTTGTCGGTCAACGCCTGGTCTTGCGCGGCGAAGTTGCGCGCCATGCCCCAGAAATACCAGATCGAGGTGTCGCTTTCCGGCGTGATGAAGTCGACCACGATGCTCGACGCCTTGTGCTGCGCATCCGCGTGGTAGCCACCCTTGCCGGCATGCGCCACGCCTACCTCGATCAGCACGTGGCTGGGCGGGGTGAAGCGGCAGATCTGCCAGCGGTCCACCGGCACATCGTCGGCCAGCCCGTTGCCACGCAACGCCATGCGCCAGAAGGGCGGGGCCATGATGTTTTCCATGTGCCGGGCAGTCACCACCTCGTCGCCGGTAACGGTGGTGACTGGCGGCGCTTCGTCGATTTCCTTCTGGCCGATGCTGGAGGCGTGCACGTAGGTTTCGTGGGTCAGGTCCATCAGGTTGTCGATCATCAGGCGGTAGTCGCAACCAATGTGGAACAGCCCACCGCCGTAGGCCCACTCATCGTTGACTGCCCATTCCAGATGCGGGATCAGCGCCGGGTCGGCCTGCGCCTGGTCGCCGGGCCAGACCCAGATGAAGCCATAGCGCTCCACCGCAGCGAAGGTTTTGTTGCAGGGGAAGCCCCGAACCCGCTGGCCCGGCATCGACACGGTCTTGCCATCGCAGCCCATCACCAAGCCGTGGTAGCCACACACCAGGTTGCCGTCTTCAACATAGCCCAGCGACAACGGCGCACCCCGGTGTGGGCAGAAGTCCTCTACGGCGGCTACGCGGTTCTCGTGGCTGCGGTAGAACACGATCTTCTCGCCGCATATCTGCCGGCCCAGAGGCTTGGTGGCGATTTCGTCGGGGGTGCAGGCTACGTACCAGGTGTTTTTGGGGTACATGGGGAGGCTCTCCGGGGTTTTGTTTTTATTTAATGGATCCATTAGAGCTGTCGATCGTGCCTGAGGTCAACACGTTTACCTTGTTTTGTGAGGCTTTCGTGCGATTATCGGACTTATCTTGGATCCACTGGAGAGGCCGTGGTGTTCACCTGTACAGGAGCGGCCTTGTGTCGCGATCGGGCTGCAAAGCAGCCCAAAATTGCTGAACCGACTGGCATTGGGGCGTGCCCGTGAACACGGGCGAGACCCGCGCCAGTTAGATTGCGAATTATGTTGGTGATACCGCGGAAGTCTGAATCAGTTACTTATGCTGTAGGGGGAATGTCCTATTTGCTGTCAGAGTTTTCCTATATTAAATTTTAGTAATGTTCAGTCGTAATCAGGCGATTGACGGAACTAATGTCAGTTTTCTTTAATGTTTTATTCGCCAACTAAGTTGTGTGAGCGAGGTGAGTCGTACTGAGTAGAGGGGGTTGGGGTGGATGTACTAATGGGGCTGGTCGCAGCCATATGCTGGGGTGTTACAGATTATCTGGTAAGCGTGAATGGCAGGTCGCTGGGGGTCACGCGCTCAGTGTTCTACGGTCAAATAATTGGTCTGGTCATACTCAGCGTCATTGCGCTGCAATCAAGTAGCCTCAGTTCGATTCAGACCGCCGACAGTACACTCTTGATCATCTGCCTTGTCGCAGCAGTCTTGACTTTGCTCGGTGCCCTCTGCCTGACAAAAGCGTTGACCCAGGGGCGTACTGCAGTCGTTGCGCCGCTAGTCACTTCGTACGGTATTGTCACAACCCTGTTGGCCTGGGTTGGGGGCGAGCAGCTTACGGCCTATCAGTTTGCCGGCATTGCTACCTGCGCGTTTGGAGTGATGCTTGTGGGCTTAGGGCACAGCAACCTGCTCCCTCAATCAAAACGTCGCGATGGGCCTGCGATTGTTTTTGCGCTTTTAGCCGCCGGGTTCTACGGGGGCAGCTTCTGGGTTCAAGGTAAATATACATTGCCTGCGATTGGTCCAGTCAACATGCTGTGGTTGAACTATTGTGTAGGTGCGATCTTCCTTTCGCTTACACTGCGCCGCTTTTGGGGGCGCACAAGTTTGACGGTCAAGGATTGTGCCATGCTCAGCGCGGCCAGCCTATTCAACCTGGGAGGCTTTGCAGCGTTTTCTTTTGGGGTGCTTGAGGGGGCAGTGTCAATTGTTACTGTTATCAGTACGCTTTCTGGCGGGGTGGCGGCGATGCTCGGGTACGTGGTCTACAGGGAACGTTTGATGCCAAGGCAACTTCTGGGGGTGGCCTTGGTGTTACTTGGTGCCATAGTTCTGCATCTATTGTAGTTCCTGCCTGGACATCAGCATGGACCCATGGGGCGGTAGGCGTGACCCTCACGGGGGTACCTGCATGTCTGTGCTGAGCTGAAGCTGCTATTACTAGACATACAGCCAACCCACCAAGGCCCATCGATGCTCGCCATCGAAAACCTCCACAAATCATTCCCCACCCCCCAAGGCCCGCTCCCGGTCCTACAGGGCGTCAACCTGCACCTGGCCCGCGGCAGCAGCCTGGCGCTGATGGGCGAGTCGGGCAGCGGCAAGAGCACCTTGCTGCACCTGGTCGCCGGCCTGGACCGTGCCGACAGTGGCCGCATCCTGATCGACGACTCGCCGCTCGACAGCCGCTCGGAAGCAGCGTTGGCGCAGTGGCGGCGGGAGGGCATTGGCCTGGTGTTCCAGCAATACAACCTGATCAGCAGCCTGGACGTGGCGGCAAACCTCGCATTTCAGGCAAGGCTGGCCGGCCGGCATGACCGGCAATGGGTGGCCTACCTGGCAGAACGCCTGGGCCTGGCGGATTTGCTGGGGCGCTACCCGGAACAGTTGTCCGGCGGCCAGCAGCAGCGGGTCGCCATTGGCCGTGCGTTGGCCGGGCGCCCGGCGTGGCTGCTGGCCGATGAGCCGACCGGCAGCCTTGACGAAGCCAGCAGTGACGAGGTGCTGAGCCTGCTGCTGCAACTGGTCGCCGAGGCCGGCAGTGGTGTGCTGATGGTGACCCATAGCCCACGGCTGGCGGCACGTTTGCAGCAGCGTTGCTACCTGCAAGCCGGCCGCGTTCAGCCAGGGCAGGGCTGATGAGGCTTTTGTCGCTGGCGGTGTTGGCGTTGCTCAGCCATTGGCGGCGCCATCGGGTGCAGTTTGTCAGCATATTGACCGGGCTGTGGCTGGCGACGGCGCTGTGGACGGGTGTACAGGCGCTGAACAGCCAGGCACGCAGTGACTATGCCCGGGCCAGTGCCGTACTGGCCGGGCCGTTGCAGGCGCAACTGGTGCCGCGCAATGGCGAGCGGTTCGACCAGGGGTTGTATGTGCAGCTGCGCAGGCAGGGATGGGCTGTGACACCGGTACTGGAAGGGCGCCTGCGCTTGCCGGGGGCGCCGGCACGTAGCATTCGGCTGATCGGCATCGAGCCCTTGAGCCTGCCGCCGGCCAGCAGTATCGCGGGCGTGCAGCCGCAAGCATTCGATTTGCAGGCATTCATCGGCTCACCCGGGCAAGCCTGGGTAGGGCCGGATACCTGGCGCCAACTGGGCGTAGGTCCACCGCGCGACAGCGAAGGGCAACAGCTTCCACCCTTGGTGCTTCAACCTGCGCTGGCGCCCGGTGTAATGATTGTCGACATCGGCCAGGCCCAGCGCTTGCTGCACGCGCCAGGGCAGTTGTCGCGGTTGTTGCTGGCCGGCGAGCCGGGGCCGCTGCCTGCCGCGATCGCGCCCTTGCTCGAATTGCAGCCGCCGCAGGACGACGGTGGCTTGCAGCGGCTGACCGACAGTTTTCACCTCAACCTGACCGCCCTTGGCCTGCTGGCGTTCGTTGTTGGCCTGTTCATCGCTCATGCCGCCATCGGCCTGGCACTGGAACAGCGCCGTGGCCTGATCCGCAACCTGCGTGCCTGTGGGGTGAGCTTGAACACCCTGCTGTGTGCCTTGATGCTGGAGCTGGGCCTGTTCGCCGTGCTGGGTGGGTTGGCCGGTGTGGTCAGTGGGTATGGGCTGGCCGCGTGGTTGTTGCCTGATGTGGCCGCCAGCTTGCGTGGCCTTTATGGCGCCCAGGTTGCCGGCACACTGAGCTTGCCCGCAGGGTGGTGGCTGACGGGAGTACTGGTGAGTGTGCTGGGTGCATTGCTGGCAGGCTTTGGCAGCGTGTTGCGTGCGGCCCGGTTGCCATTATTGGCGTTGGCACAACCTCAGGCCTGGCGGCTGGCGCAAGGGCCGTGGTCAAGGCGCCAGGCCAGCGTGGCGGGCTTTCTATTGTTGCTGGCGTTGGCCTGTGGCGTGCTGGGTAACAGCCTGACCAGCGCGTTTGCCATGCTGGCTGGGCTATTGCTGGCGGCGGCGCTGTTGTTGCCGGCGTTGCTCGACTGGGTGCTGGGTGTTTTGACGCGGTATTGCCAGCGCCCCTTGGCACAATGGTTTGTCGCCGATTGCCGCCAGCAACTGCCGGCCCTGAGCCTGGCGCTGATGGCCCTGTTGCTGGCACTGGCGGCCAGTGTTGGTGTGGGCAGCATGACCGAGGGCTTTCGCAAGACGTTCATCGGCTGGCTGGACACGCGCCTGTCTGCCGACCTGTATGTCACCCCTCGGGATACCGCCCAAGGTTTGCAGATTGCCGAATGGCTCGGCCAGCAACCTGCCGTGAGCACGGTGTTGCCTGGCTGGCGTGTTGAAACCCGATTGCAGGGTTGGCCGGTGCAGTTCCAGGGCATCGTCGATCACCCCATCTACCTCAAACGTTGGCCGTTGCTTGAGCAGCAGTCTCACGCCTGGGAGCAACTGGCCAGCGGGCAGGCCGTGATGCTCAGTGAACAATTGGCCAGGCGCTTGAAGCTGCACCTGGGCGACCGCCTGACGTTGCCTTCGCAGGCCATGACGGTGGTCGGGATCTATGCCGACTACGGCAACCCCAAGGGCCATGTGCTGGTGAATGCCGGTTGGTTGCGTGCGCACTGGCCAAAGGCGATGCTGACCGGGTTGAGCGTTGATCTGCCCGCCGACCAGGTGGCCGTCACCGAGGCTGCATTGCAGCAGCACTTCGGCCTGGACGACAGCCGCGTGGTAGAGCAGGCACGCCTGAAAAGTTGGTCTACCGACGTGTTCAACCGTACCTTCGCCGCCACCGCCGCGCTCAACAGCCTCACGCTTGGCGTGGCCGGCGTGGCGCTGTTCATCAACCTGCTGACGTTGGGCCAGACCCGGCTGAACCAGCTGGCACCACTGTGGGCGCTGGGCGTGCCGCGCAGGCGGCTGGTGTGGCTGAGCCTGGGGCAAACGCTGATGCTAAGCAGCTTCACGGTATTGCTGGCCATCCCGTTGGGGGTGTTGCTGGCCTGGTGCCTGGTGGCGGTGGTCAATGTGCAGGCGTTCGGCTGGCGCTTGCCGCTCTACATGTTCCCTGCGCAACTGGTGCAGCTGGCTGTGCTGGGCCTGTTTACCAGCCTGCTGGCCAGCGCCTGGCCGTTGTGGCAACTGGCGCGCCGCCAGCCCCGCGAACTGTTGAGGCCGTTTGCCGATGAAGCGTAGTGCGTGGTGGTTACTGTGCGGCCTGCTCAGTGCCTGTGACCAACCGGCACCACAAGGCTATGCCGGGCTTGGGCAGCAGGCAGGCGGGTTCAGCCAGGTCACCCGCGAGCATCGCCTGGCGTTCCCGCGTGACCACGGCCCTCATGAGGGTTTTCGCATCGAGTGGTGGTACGTCACCGCCAACCTCAAGGATGCCCAAGGGCGTGACTGGGGCGCGCAGTGGACGCTGTTCCGTTCGGCCCTGCGCCCAGGCCCGGAAACCGCCGACTGGAACAGCCCGAACGTGTGGATGGGGCACGCGGCCTTGACCGGCCCGGGTGGGCACCAGTCTGGCGAAACCCTGGCGCGCGGTGGTATCGGCCAGGCCGGTGTGCAGGCCCAGCCGTTCCGGGCGTGGATCAATGATTGGGCGTTGCAGGGCGGGGCTGGCATCGAGCGTTTGCACATGGTCGCCGGGGGCGCAGGTTTTCGCTACGACTTGCGGCTGGGCAGTGATCGGCCCTTGGTGCTGCATGGCGATCAGGGCTACAGCGAGAAGTCCGGCAAGGGGCAGGCCTCTTACTATTACAGCCAGCCGTTTTACCGTGTGCGCGGGGAAGTGGAGCGTGATGGCATGTGCATCGCGGTCACGGGCCAGGCCTGGCTCGACCGAGAATGGAGCAGCCAGCCGCTGGCGGCCGGGCAAACGGGTTGGGACTGGTTTTCGCTTCACCTGGGCAGTGGGGCAAAGTTGATGCTGTTCCAGGTGCGCGAGGCGCAGGGTGAGGCGTATCGGGCGGGTACCTGGGTGGGGCCGCAGGGTGAGGTTGTAGCGCTTGAAGCGGAGCAGATCCAGATGCACGCGCTGGCCTGGGCAGCTCAGAAAAATGGCAAGCGGGTGCCGACACGTTGGCGGGTACAGGTACCGGAGCATGGTGTGGATTTGCAGGTTGACGCAGTGCAACCGCAGGCATGGATGGATACGCGATTTCCGTACTGGGAAGGGCCGGTGCGGTTGACAGGGAATACGGGTGGGCGCGGGTATCTGGAAATGACGGGGTATTGACCTTGCCCCTGTCTCCTGCTGGAAACACATCTCTTCAGCGAGTCGTACATGCTGTGGGAGATTGCCCAGCCCATTGGGCTGCGCTGTCGCGCAGAGAACTGATGCCGGGCACATCGCGTACCCTGTGGGAGCGGGCGCGCCCGCGAACACCGGCGCAGCCGGTGCCATGCACCGCGTTGCTTGCTTCGCGGGCACGCCCGCTCCCACAGAGTCCCTGCTAGATCAGTAAGTGATGCGCAGTTCTATGAGAGCGGGTTTACCCGCGAAGCAAGCAACGCGGTGCATGGCACGGGCTGCACCGGTGTTCGCGGGTGAACCCACACAGAGATCGCATCAGGGCTGACAGGTGTTGGCCACAAGATATGCAGCGCCTGCGAGATCGAGCGCCGCGCGGGCGGCGCTCGATCTCACAGGCGCTGAAGATGCCATGGCGAGCACCCGGCAACCCACATTCAGTCCTTGACCAACCCCCGCAGCACCGTCCGAGCCGCCTCTGTGCGCAAGCACTCGATAAACAACCGGCTTTCCCGCGCCACCGTCGCCTCCAGCTCGGCCCGCTGGCTGTCCTTGAGCAACCGCTTGCTGATGCGCAGCGCCGTCTGCGGGTAACTTTGCAGCTGCCGCGCCACCCGCTGTGCAGCAGCCAGACACTGTTCGCCATCCTCATGCAGTTCATTGGCCAAGCCCCAGGCCACCATCTGTTCGCCATTCAGCAGCTCGTTGCCCAGCAGCAAGCGGGCCGCCCGGGCCTGGCCGAGCATGCGTGGCAGCAGCAGGCTGGAGCCGAACTCCGGGCACACACCCAGCGGTGCGAAAGGCATGCGCAACCTGGTTGAGCGGCTGACCAGCACCTGGTCGCAATGCAACAACAAGGTGGCACCAATGCCGATGGCCGCGCCACTGACTGCCGCGATCAGCGGCTTGTCCAGCCCCATGACCACCCGCATCAGGCGAAACACCGGGCTGTCCAGGTCGCCGGGCGGGTTGTCGAGAAAGTCGCGCAGGTCGTTGCCGGCAGTGAAGCACTGCGGCCCACCGGTGATGATGATGGCCTCTACGCTCGGGTCTTCACTGGCCCCCAACAGCAGGTCGCCCAGTTGCTGGTACATGGCCGTGTTCAGGGCATTGAGCTTGTCGGGGCGGTTGAAAACCAGGGTCAGCAGGCCTTGGTCCAGTTCGCGTGTGATCAGGTCGTTCATGGCAGCCGCTTTTATTGTTGTGGGCAGGGCATGGGTTTATCACGCAGTCCTGCTTGTTGTACAGTCGTTCAGTCCAGCCCTGAACCGAGAGCCGTCGATGAACCAGGAAGCCCGCTACCACCGTATGCTGCCGCAATTGCGCAAAGCCAACCTGGTCGAAGCGACCCTGGTGTGCCTCAAGCGCCATGGCTTTCAGGGCGCTTCGATTCGCAAGATCTCGGCCGAGGCGGGGGTTTCGGTCGGGCTGATCAGCCACCACTACGCCGGCAAGGACGAACTGGTGGCCGAGGCCTACCTGGCCGTTACCGGCCGGGTGATGGGCCTGCTGCGCGAGGCCATGGCCCAGGCTGCGCCCAATGCCCGCGAGCGGTTGTCGGCGTTTTTTCGCGCGTCCTTCTGCGCAGAGTTGCTCGACCCGCAACTGCTCGACGCCTGGCTGGCGTTCTGGGGGGCTGTGAAAACCGCCGATGCCATCAACCAGGTGCATGACCATTCCTATGGCGAGTACCGCAAGGAACTCAGCCAGTTGCTGGCCGAACTGGCCACGGATGAGGGCTGGCAGGGCTTCGACGCCGATCTCGCCGCCATCAGCCTCAGCGCCTTGCTCGACGGCCTGTGGCTGGAGTCGGGGCTCAACCCCGGCACCTTCACCCCCGAGCAGGGCGTGATTATCTGCGAGGCCTGGGTCGATGGCCTGCAAGCCGGCGGTCGGCGCCGCTTCAGCCTGCCCGAGGGCTGTTGATCGCCTGTTCAGTAACGAGTACGCTGCTGGCGCGAGTGTGTAAACAACACCAATAATAAAGAGACAACACGCAATGACGCCTCGGGTATTGATCGTTGATGACGATCCGCTTATTCGTGACTTGCTGCAGGCCTATCTGTCCCAGGAAGGCTATGACGTGCACTGCGCCGACACGGCAGAAAAGGCCGAAGCCCTGCTCGGCAGCCAGCCAGTCGACCTGGTGCTGCTGGATATCCGCCTGCCGGGGAAGGACGGCCTCACCCTGACCCGCGAGCTGCGGGTGCGCTCGGAGGTGGGCATCATCCTCATCACCGGCCGCAATGACGACATCGACCGCATCGTCGGCCTGGAATGCGGCGCCGACGATTACGTGATCAAGCCGCTCAACCCCCGTGAACTGGTGTCCCGCGCCAAGAACCTGATCCGCCGCGTGCGCCATGCCCGCGAGCAGCACCCGGCACCGGCCTGTGCACAGTCGCTGAAGCAGTTTGCCGACTGGGCGCTGGACACCGACCGCCGCCGCCTGATCGACGCGCGCGGCGGGCAAACCCTGCTGACCCATGGCGAGTTCCAGTTACTCAGCGTATTCCTGCGCAACAGCGGCCATACCCTGAGCCGCGACCAACTGATGGACCAGATTCGCAACCGCGAGTGGGTGCCCAACGACCGCTCCATCGACGTGCTGGTCGGCCGCCTGCGGCGCAAACTGCACGACGACCCGGCCGAACCGCAGTTGATCATCACCATTCACGGCACCGGTTACCTGTTCACTGCCAGCGTGGCGGCATGACCCACCGCGCCTGGGGGATGGCGCTGGCGTTGCTCAGCGTGCAGGCCGGCGCGGCGCAGACGGTGCGCTATTGCGATTATCCGGTGTATCCGCCGATTTCCTGGAGCGACGGCCACCAGGTGCGTGGCCTGGCGCCGACCGTGGTGCGCGAGCTGTTCGCACGCATGGGCTACCAGGTACAGACCGTGGTGCTGGGCAACTGGAAGCGCTGCCTGATGGATGCCGCAGCCGGCCGGGTGGATGTGGTGCTGGCCTACAACAGCGACCAGCGTGACCAGCGCATGCGCTTTTCCACCGAGCCGGTGGTGCGCGAAGAGGTGGCCGTTTTCTACAACCGCCTTCGGCCGGTTCGGTTCGCACGCCTGGAAGACCTGGCTGGCTACCGCGGTGGGTTGCTGTACGGTGAAAGCTATGGCGCAGAGTTCGACCAGTTCGTCGCCCGCCACCAGAACATTGAGCGGGTGTCTGCCAGCCAGCAGAATTTTGGCAAGCTGATCCGCGGGCGCATCGACTACGTGATCCAGGAGCGGCGTACCGGCGAGCTGTTCATCGAGCACCTGCCCGGGGCGCAGGACATCCGCGTATTACCCACGGCACTTAGCGTGGACTACCTGCGCGTTGCGGTTTCGCGGCAATCACCCCTGAGCCAGCATATGGACGAGATCGACGAGCAACTGCGGCGCATGAACCAGGCCGGTGAGATCGAGCGCTGGCTGGAGCAGAGCGAAGTGACTTACCGCGACATGATCAAGCTGCCGGCGGACGCCCGATGATCCGCCTGCACACTGATGGCCTGCTGCGCCGCCTGCTGGTGTTCATCCTGCTGTTCAGCTTGTGTTTCACCGTGTTGGCCAGCGGTGTGCAGCTGTACTTCGAATACCGCCGCGAGATGCGTGACATCGAGGCGCGCATGGCGTTGATCCGCGCTGGCTACCTGGCCAGCCTGGAGCGCAGCCTGTGGGACCTGGACGAGGCGCAGCTGGATACCCAACTGCGTGGCCTGGTGGACTTTTCCGACGTGGCCCGGGTGCGCCTGGTCAGCGAAGACTTCCAGCTATTACGGGGTGAAGCCGAGCCCAAAGGGCCGCTGCGCATCGAGCGCTTCCCCCTTGATTATCAGCCCCCCTCAGGGCCACCCAGGCACCTGGGAGAGCTGGAAGTCAGTATTGACCTTGGCGCCGTGCACCGTCGGCTGTACGCCACGGGCCTGGCCAGCCTGCTGTGGATGGGCGTGTTCCTGTGCGGCCTGGCGGTGGCATTGTCGGGGCTGTTCTATCGCCTGGTCACCCGCCATCTGCAAGTGATGGCCGAGTTTGCCCGGCGGATCGGTGCCGGGCAGTGGCAAGAACCGTTGCGCCTGGGCCGCCGTCGCTCGGCGCGCCCGGATGAAATCGACACCGTCGCCCACGCCCTGGACGACATGCGCCGCGCCATCCTCAGCGACATCGAGCGCCGCGAGCGAGATCGCCTGGCGTTGCAGGACAAGCGCGACGAACTGCAAGCCATGGTCGAACGCCGCACAGCCAGCCTGGCCCGGGCCAAGGATGACGCCGAGGCCGCCAACCTGGCCAAGTCGCGTTTCCTGGCAACCATGAGCCATGAGCTGCGCACCCCGCTCAACGGCATCCTGGGCATGGCCGAACTGCTGCGCGGTGGCCGCCTGGAAGCGCCCGACCGCCAGCGCGTCGAGGCGTTGTACAAAGCTGGCGAGGGCCTGTTGGCGATCCTCAACGAAGTGCTGTACTTCGCCCGGCTGGAGGAGGGGGAAAGCCGGGCCGAGCTGGTCGGTTTCTCGCTGCGCCAGTTGTGCCGGGAAGTGCTGGCGCTGCTCGAGCCCATGGCCGTGGCGAACGGCGACACGCTGCAACTGGACATTGATGAACAGCTGGCTGGGTATCAGCATGGCGCCGAGCAATACCTGCGCCAGGTGCTCAGCAACCTCTTGGCCAATGCCATCAAGTTCACCGAACACGGTCAGGTGCGGCTCAAGGTCCAGGTGCTGGCCAGCGACGGGGCTGCGCAGCGTGTGCGGCTGTCGGTCAGTGACAACGGGATTGGCATCGAGCCGGCCGTCCAGGCGAAAATCTTCGACCGCTTCGTGCAGGCCAGCGAGGCCGTGGCCCGGCGCTATGGCGGCACGGGCCTGGGCCTGGCGATCTGCAAGCACCTGGTGGAAAAACTGGGCGGCTGCATTGGCCTGGACAGCGTGCAAGGGCAGGGCAGCAACTTCTGGTTCGAACTCGACATTGCACATGGGCAGCAAGCTGCAAGCGGTGCTTCAGCCCCCACGGCCACGGCCAGCCTGGATATCCTGGTGGTCGAGGATGTGGCGCTGAACCGTGAAGTGGCGGGTGGCTTGCTGGTGTCTGATGGCCACCGGGTGAGCTTTGCCGACGATGCCGCGCAGGCCTTGCAGGTGTGCGCACAGCGGCGTTTCGACCTGATCCTGCTCGATGTCCACCTGCCCGGCATGAGCGGGGTGGAACTGTGCCGGCAGCTTCGCGCCAACCCGGGGCCAAACCGCCATAGCCGGATAGTGGCGCTGACCGCTGGCGTGCAACCGGGGCAGGTGTCGGGTTACCTGGAGGCCGGTATGCAGGGTGTGCTGGCCAAGCCGCTACGGTTGGTCAACCTTCGCCAGGCACTGGCCGAAGCGGCGCCCGCTGAACAGGCCCCTGTAGACCCGAACATGGACTGGTCGCTGCTGGCCACGCACCGCTCACTGCTGGGCGAAGAAAAGCTGCAAGGCCTTTTGAATGTGTTGCGCCAATCGCTGGAACAACACACCACAACGTTGGCCGAGGCGCTGTCGGCCCAGGACCATACCGATGTGCAGCACTTGGCCCACCGCCTGGCCGGCAGCTGCGACTCCCTTGGGTTCTCTGGCCTTGCTGGGCTGTTGCGACGCCTGGAAGACGCGGCGCGCGAGCATGACCAAAAGGCCCTGGACGCCCTCGCCGAGCCACTGGCAAGCCAGTTCGGCCAGGCCCGTGCCACCCTGGAACAGTTGATCCAGAGCTGACGTACAAAAAACTTACGACTTTTTACATCTTCGATCCGTTCGTACAACAGCACCTTACATCTGCTTCCAATAATCCATGGCAACCGTGTTGCACGCGGTCCATGAGGCTTATTGGAGACAAGAATAATGACATGCTCTGGCACTCAGCCCCTTCCTCGCACCACCCCGCGCACTTGCCACAATGGCGAGGTGTGCCATGACTGATACCCACGAGAAAATCCAGCTCACCCGCGCACTGAAAAGCCGGCACATCTTCATGCTGTCGCTGGGCGGAGTGATTGGCACCGGCCTGTTCATGGGCTCGGGCGTCACCATCAACCAGGGCGGCCCGGTGGGCGCCATCCTGGCCTACCTGGTGGCGGGTTTGCTGATGTACCTGGTGATGGTCTGCCTGGGTGAACTGTCGGTGCAGATGCCGGTGTCCGGCTCGTTCCAGGCTCATGCCACCAAATTCATCGGCCCGGCCACCGGCTTCATGATCGGCTGGGTTTACTGGATGAGCTGGGCGACCACGGTGGGCCTGGAGTTCACCGCCGCCGGCATGCTGATGACCCGCTGGTTCCCCGAGGTGCCGATCTGGTACTGGTCGGCGTTGTTCGTGGTCGTGCTGTTCGGCCTCAATGCCTTGGCCACCCGTGCTTTTGGCGAGGCGGAGTACTGGTTCTCGGGCATCAAGGTGGCAACCATCCTCGGCTTCATCGTCATCGGGCTGTTGGTTATTTTCGGCGCCATCCCGCTGAGCAGCGGGGCACCGGCACCGATGCTGGACAACCTGGTGGGCGAGTCGCTGTTCCCACACGGCCTGTCGGCGGTGTTCGCGGTGATGATGACGGTGGTCTATGCCTTCCAGGGCTGCGAAATCATGGGGGTGGCGGCCGGTGAGACCGAGCACCCGGAAAAGAGCATCCCGCGGGCGGTGCGCAACGTGGTGTTCCGTGTGCTGATCTTCTACGTGCTGGCCATTGCCGTGTTGTCGGCCATCGTGCCGTTCGAGCAGGCCGGGTTGATGGAAAGCCCGTTCGTGCAGGTGTTCGACATGGTCGGCATCCCTTACGCCGCCGACCTGATGAACTTCGTCATCCTGACCGCCATCCTGTCGGTGGGCAACTCCGGGCTGTATGCGTCCACGCGTATCCTGTGGGCCATGTCCAAGAGCGGCATGGCACCGAAGAGCCTGTCGCCGCTGAGCAAACGCGGCGTGCCGCTGCGGGCGCTGAGCATCACCCTGTGCTTTGCCTTGATCTCGTTGATGACCAGTTTCATTGCCGCCGACACCCTGTTCATGGTGCTGATGGCGGTGAGCGGCATGTCCGGCACCGTGACCTGGATCGTCATTGCCCTTGCGCAGTATCGCTTTCGCAAGGTGTACCTGCGTGAGGGCGGGCAATTGCAGGACTTGAAGTACAAGGCACCGCTGTACCCGCTGGTGCCGCTGCTGTGCATCACCCTGTGCAGCTCGCTGTTCGTGTTCCTGGCGCTGGATGAAACCCAGCGGCCGTCGCTGTATTGGGGCTTTGGCTTCATTGCCCTGTGCTATGCGGCGTATTACTTCGTCAATCGCCGTCGGCAGGGGGCCTTCGAGCCGAGTGCGCCGGGGGTTTGATTGAATATTGCCGGGGCCGCGTTGCGGCCCTTTCGCGACACAAGGCCGCTCCCACAGGTACAGCGCAAGCCGGAAGGCTGCGAGATGACATGTGGGAGCGGCCTTGTGTCGCGAAAGGGGCGCAACGCGCCCCCAGCAATCTCACAGTTGTACAAAGTTGTAACAATCACCTGAGGTTCAGCGCTTTTAAAGTCAATAAAATCGTTAGAAAACAATTAGTTAAATGAATTTAAAGCGCTATTGCAGACTCATTCCCCAGCAATTGCCGCCTTGCTGAACACTCGTTTAGTATCTCCCTCATCAAGCCCTCTCAAAACCATCACAACAACACCGAGGCCCCCCATGACCACCCCGTCATCGTCACTGTTGAGCAAGGTCGAAGCCGGCGTTGCCTGGATCACCCTCAACCGCCCCGAGCAGCGCAACGCGCTGGACATCCCCACCCTCAAGCAGTTGCACGCCTTACTCGACAGCCACAACGGCGACCCTGCCGTACGCGTGGTGGTGCTGACCGGCAGCGGCCGCAGCTTTTGCGCCGGTGCCGACCTGGCCGAGTGGGCCGCCGCCGAAGCCGCAGGCACCCTGGAAACCTACGGCTGGACCGAAACCGCCCACGCCCTGATGCTGCGCCTGCACAGCCTGGACAAACCGACCATCGCCGCCATCAACGGCACCGCCGTGGGCGGTGGCATGGACCTCAGCTTGTGCTGCGACCTGCGCATCGCCGCCGCCTCGGCGCGTTTCAAGGCTGGCTACACCAGCATGGGCTACAGCCCCGATGCCGGCGCCAGCTGGCACTTGCCGCGGCTGATCGGCAGCGAACAGGCCAAGCGCCTGTTGTTCCTTGATGAACTGTGGGGCGCCGAACGCGCCCTGGCAGCCGGGCTGGTCAGCGACGTGTGCCCTGACGAACAACTGCCGGCAGTAACCGCCGAACTGGCCGGGCGCCTGGCCAACGGCCCGACCTTCGCCTACGCGCAAACCAAGCGGCTGATCCGCGACGGCGCCCGGCGCGAGCTGGCCGAACAGCTGGAGGCCGAACGCCACGCCGGCCTGCTGTGCGGCCGCAGCCAGGATGGCGCCGAGGCGCTGCAAGCCTCGGTTGAGCGCCGCGCCCCGCGTTTCACCGGCCAGTAACCCGATACCGACCCTGACCAGGACCTTCGCAGATGAATTTCCAACTGACCCAAGAACAAGAAATGTTGGTGGAAGCGGTACGCAGCTTTGTTGCCAAGGAGCTGCTGCCCCATGAAGAAGCGGTGGACCGCGCTGATGCCGTGTCGCCCGAGCTTGCCGCGCAGATTCGCGGCAAGGCCATCGCCGCCGGGTTCTACGCCTTCAACATGCCCGAGGAAGTCGGCGGCGGTGGCCTGGACTACCTGTCCCAGGCGCTGATCGAACGCGAGCTGTCCAAGGTGTCCTGGGCGCTGCACGTGTTCGTTGCCCGGCCTTCGAAAATTCTCATGGCCTGCAAGGATGAGCAGATCAACGACTACCTGCTGCCCTGCGTGCAGGGTGAGAAAACCGACTGCTTCGCCCTGACCGAACCGGGCGCCGGCTCTGATGCCAATGCCATCAAGACACGCGCCGTGCGCCAGGGCGATGAGTTTGTCATCAACGGCAGCAAGCACTTCATCAGCCACGCCGGGCATGCCGACTTCGCCATCGTCTTCGCCGTCACCGACACCTACGAGCACAACGGGCGCAAGCGCAACGCCGTCACGGCCTTCCTGGTGGACCGTGGCACGCCGGGCATGACCATCCGCCGTGGCCCCAAGTGCGTGAGCAACCGCGGATACCACACCTACGAACTGTTCTTCGACGACTGCCGGGTGCCGGCCTGCAAGGTGCTGGGTGAAGTCGACAAGGGTTGGGAGGTGGCCAATGCCTGGCTCACCGCCGGCCGGGTGATGGTCGCCGCCAACTGCGTCGGCCAGGCCCAGCGCGCCCTCGACCTGTCGCTGCAATGGGCTGCTGACCGCAAGCAGTTTGGCCAGGCCATCGGCAGCTACCAGGGCGTGTCGTTCAAGCTGGCCGACATGGCCACGCAGATTCGTGCCGCTGAAATGCTCACCCTGCACACCGCCTGGAAGATGGACCAGGGCAGCATGACCGATGGCGAGGCCGGCATGGCCAAGCTCTTTGCCAGCGAAACGCTGGGCAAGGTCGCCGACGAAGCCGTACAGATTTTCGGCGGCATGGGCCTGATGGACGAAGGCCCCGTCGAACGCATCTGGCGTAACGCGCGCATTGAGCGCATCTGGGAAGGCACCTCGGAGATCCAGCGGCACATCATCGCCCGCGAATTGCTGCGCCCGCTGCTGCGTTGAGCGCCAGGAGAACACCCATGTCGCATTCGATTCGTGACAACCTCAAGCGCCTGCTGGCGCCCCGGCACCTGGCCTTCGTTGGCGGGCGCAGCATGGCGCGGGCTCTCAAGCGCTGCGCCGAAGGGGGCTTTGGCGGCGAGCTGTGGCTGGTCAACCCGCAGCATGAAAGCCTCGAAGGCATCCCCTGTGTGGCGCAGGTGGCAGACTTGCCTTATGCACCGGACGCGGTGTTCATCGCCACCAACCGTGAACTGACCTTGCAATGTGTGGCCGAGTTGGCCGCACGGGGTGCCGGTGGTGCCATCTGCTATGCCTCCGGCTTTGCCGAAAGCGGTGAGGAGGGCCGACTGTTGCAACAGCGCCTGCTTGACGCTGCTGGCGACATGGCCTTGCTCGGCCCCAACTGCTACGGCCTGCTCGACTACCTGCACGGCGCCGCGCTGTGGCCAGTGGCTCATGGCGGTAAACAGGTGGAGAAGGGCGTGGCGATCCTTACCCAGAGCGGCAACTTCGCCTACAACCTGTCCATGAGTGACCGCTCGTTGCCGGTGGCCTACATGGCCTCTGTCGGCAACCAGGCGCAGCTGGGCGTGGCCGAGTTGATGGACGTTCTGCTCGACGATCCTCGGGTCACTGCCATCGGCCTGCACCTGGAAGGCCTGAAGAACGTGCCGGGCTTTGCCCGCGCCGCCTACAAGGCGCTGCAACAGGGCACGCCAATCATTGCCCTGAAGACAGGCGTGTCGCAGATCGGTGCGGAACTGGCACTTAGCCACACCAGTTCGCTGTCCGGTCCCGATGCCTTGTACGACAGCCTGTTCCAGCGCCTGGGGGTAATCCGCGTCAGTGGCCCGGTGAGCTTTGTCGAAACGCTCAAGGCCGCCGCTTGCGGGCGCTTGCCGGCCGACGGCGAGCTGATTGCATTGGCTTGTTCAGGGGGGGATGCCGGCCTGATTGCCGACTATGCCGAGCGCAACCAGTTGAACCTGCCCAAGCTGGAACACACGCAGGTGGCGCAACTGGCCGACGTGTTGCCGGCCTATGCCAACCTGGTCAACCCGCTGGATTTCACCACGGCCATCTGGGGCGATGCAGCCGCCCTGCAACGCATGCTCGACAGCACGCTCAGCGGCGCTGCCGACGCGGCCATGCTGGTGCTCGACTACCCGGCGGAATTTACTGGCGAACGCAAGGAGTGCGACCTGCTGCTGGCGCTGTACTGCGATGCGCTGGAGCGCCACGGCAAAATCGGCTTCGTGACCTCGGCCTTCCCGGAACTGCTACCCGCCAGCGCACGTGAGCGCCTGCATTCACGCGGCATCGCTGCTTTGCAGGGCGTCGAGGACGGCCTGGCGGCCTGGGGCCGAATCGTCGCCTACCAACGTAACCGGCAAAGGTTGCTGGAGCAGGGCGAGGCAGCAAGGGTACCGCTGTGCCCGCAGGCCCTTACCGACGAGAGCCGGCTGCTGGACGAATGGCAATCCAAACAGGCCCTGCGCGCTTTCGGCCTGCCGGTACCAGCAGGGGTGCTGAGCACGCCCGAGCGCGCCGTGACAGACGCCGTTCGCGTGGGTTACCCGCTGGTGCTCAAGGCCGTCAGCGCACAGCTGCCGCACAAGACCGAAGCGGGCGCGGTGGCGCTAAACCTGCGCGATGCCGCCGCCCTGGAGGTTGCACTGGTGCAGATGCGCCAACGCATCGCGGCCTACGCCCCGCAAGCAGCGTTCGACCAGGTGCTGCTCGAACCCATGGCTGAGCCGCCGCTGGCCGAACTGATCGTCGGCATCAAGCGCGAACAGGACTTCGCCCTGGCCCTGGTGATTGGCGCCGGTGGCGTGCTGGTGGAGCTGCTCAAGGACAGCGTCAGCCTGTTGCTGCCCACCACCGACAGCGCCATTCGTGCGGCATTGCTGAACCTGCGCAGTGCCAGCCTGCTGCAAGGCTTCCGCGGCCGCCCGGCCGCCGACCTCGACGCCTTGGTCGCAGCCATCCGTGCAGTGGCCGACTATGCCTGTGAAAACGCCGGGCAACTGCTGGAACTGGATGTGAACCCATTGATGGTCGGTGCCCACGGCACCACTGCGGTCGATGCGCTGATCCGCCTCGGCCAGGCGCAAGGAGAACGACATGAATGACCTGACCCTGACTGCCGGCCAGGCGCTGGTGCGCCTGTTGGCCAACTATGGCGTAGAGACGGTGTTCGGTATCCCCGGGGTGCACACCCTGGAGCTGTACCGCGGCCTGCCGGGCAGCGGTATTCGCCATGTGCTGACCCGGCACGAGCAGGGCGCCGGTTTCATGGCCGATGGCTACGCCCGGGTCAGCGGCAAGCCAGGGGTCTGCTTTGTCATCACCGGCCCCGGGGTGACCAACGCCGCCACCGCCATCGGCCAGGCCTATGCCGACTCGGTGCCGATGCTGGTGATTTCCAGCGTCAACCACACCGCCAGCCTGGGCAAGGGCTGGGGTTGCCTGCACGAAACCCAGGACCAACGCGCCATGACTGCGCCGATCACGGCGTTTTCTGCCGTGGCCCTGCGGGGCGAAGACCTGCCCGAGCTGGTTGCCCGCGCCTGGGCCGTGTTCGACAGTGAACGGCCGCGCCCGGTGCATATCTCGGTACCACTGGACGTGCTGGCTGCGCCGGTGAGCCGCGACTGGAGCGATGAAGTGGTGCGCCGCCCTGGGCGTGGCCAGCCGTGCCGTGAAACCCTCGACCAGGCTGCCCTCAAGCTGGCAGCAGCCAAGCGGCCGATGATCATTGCCGGAGGAGGGGCGTTGCATGCGGCCGAACAACTGGCCCGGTTGAGCACCCGGCTGGCGGCACCGCTGTTCACCAGCGTGGCTGGCAAGGGCCTGCTGCCGCCTGACGCACCACTGAATGCCGGTTCAAGCCTGTGCGTGGAACCTGGCTGGCAACTGATCAGCCAGGCCGATGTGGTGCTGGCAGTGGGCACCGAAATGGCCGATACCGACTTCTGGCGCGAGCGCCTGCCGATCACTGGCGAGCTGTTGCGCGTGGACATCGACCCACGCAAGTTCAACGATTTCTACCCTTGTGCCATTGCCCTGTACGGCGATGCCCGGCAAACCGTGGCCGGCTTGCTCGATCACTTGCCGGCACTCGACCGCGAGCCGGCCCAGGCCAGTGAAGCGGTGGCCAGCCTGCGTCGGGCCATCCGTAATGGGCATGCGCCTTTGCAGGCTACGCACCAGGCCATTCTTGACCGCATTGCCGCCGTGCTGCCCGACGACGCATTCATCAGCAGCGACATGACCCAGTTGGCCTACACCGGCAACTACGCCTTCGCCAGCCGGGCGCCGCGCAGCTGGCTGCATCCCAACGGCTACGGCACCCTCGGCTACGGCTTGCCGGCCGGCATTGGCGGCATGCTCGCCACCGACCACCGCCCCGGCCTGGTACTGGTGGGCGACGGTGGTTTCCTTTATACCGCCCAGGAACTCGCCACGGCCGTAGAAGAGCTGGACCGGCCCTTGGTGGTGCTGCTGTGGAACAACGACGCCCTCGGCCAGATCCGCGATGACATGATCGGCCTGGACATCGAGCCGGTCGGCGTGCTGCCGCGTAACCCGGACTTCACCGGCCTGGCCCGTGCCTTTGGTTGCGCAGTGCGCCAGCCGCGTGATCTGGACGCGTTGCAGGCCGACTTGGCCAGCGGTTTTGCCACACCCGGCGTGACCTTTATCGAACTCAAACACACCTGCGTCTGTTAAAGCGCGCACAACGACAAGAACAAGAGAAACCAACATGCCATTTCGCCGCACCCTTCTGGCCGCATCCCTGGCCCTGCTGATCACCGGTCAAGCCCCGCTGTATGCCGCGCCGCCACTGTCGATGGACAACGGCACCAACGCCCTGACCGTGCAAAACAGCAACGCCTGGGTCGAAGTCAGCGCCAGCGCGCTGCAACACAACATCCGTACCCTGCAGGCCGAACTGGCCGGCAAATCAAAGCTGTGCGCAGTGCTCAAGGCCGATGCCTATGGCCACGGTATCGGCCTGGTAATGCCGTCGATCATCGCCCAAGGCGTGCCTTGCGTGGCGGTGGCCAGCAACGAGGAGGCTAGAGTAGTTCGCGCCAGCGGCTTTACCGGGCAACTGGTGCGGGTACGCCTGGCCAGCCTGAGCGAGCTGGAAGATGCCTTGCAGTACGATATGGAAGAGCTGGTCGGCAGCGCCGACTTCGCACGCCAGGTTGATGCAATCGCCGCACGCCATGGCAAGACCTTGCGGATCCACATGGCGCTCAACTCCAGCGGCATGAGCCGCAACGGCGTTGAAATGGCCACGTGGTCCGGCCGCGGCGAAGCGTTGCAGATCACCGACCAGAAGCACCTCAAGCTGGTCGCGCTGATGACCCACTTCGCCGTGGAAGACAAGGACGATGTACGCAAGGGCCTGGCAGCGTTCAACGAGCAAACCGACTGGCTGATCAAGCACGCCAAACTCGACCGCAGCAAGCTCACCCTGCATGCCGCCAACTCGTTCGCTACGCTGGAGGTGCCGGAAGCGCGCCTGGACATGGTGCGCACCGGTGGCGCGCTGTTTGGTGACACTGTGCCGGAGCGCACCGAATACAAACGCGCCATGCAGTTCAAATCGCACGTGGCGGCGGTGCACAGCTACCCGGCCGGCAACACCGTCGGCTACGACCGCACCTTCACCCTGGCCCGTGATTCGCGCCTGGCCAATATCACGGTCGGCTATTCCGACGGCTATCGCCGGGTGTTCACCAACAAGGGCCATGTGTTGATCAACGGCCACCGCGTGCCGGTGGTGGGCAAGGTGTCGATGAACACGCTGATGGTGGATGTCACCGACTTCCCTGACGTGAAGGGTGGCAACGAAGTGGTGCTGTTCGGCAAGCAGGCCGGGGCTGAAATCACCCAGGCCGAGATGGAAGAAATCAACGGCGCGTTGCTCGCCGACTTGTACACCGTGTGGGGCAGTTCCAACCCGAAGATCCTCGTCGACTGAAACCGCCAAAGAAGGGAGATTGCCATGCGCTACGCCAAGCTTACCCAACGCATCGCCGGCGACGGGGCTGCGGCCTGGGACATCCACTACCGCGCCCTGGCGTTGCAGGCCGAGGGCAAGGACATCCTGTTGCTGTCGGTAGGTGACCCGGACTTCGACACACCTGCGCCGATCGTCGAGGCGGCCATCGACAGCCTGCGTGCGGGCCACACCCATTACGCCGATGTGCGCGGCAAGCTGGCCCTGCGCCAGGCCATTGCCAACCGCCACCGCCAGCGCAGTGGCCAGGCCGTCAACGCCGACCAGGTGACGGTGCTGGCTGGGGCCCAGTGTGCGCTGTACTGCGTCGCCCAGTGTGTGCTGGACCCCGGTGACGAGGTGCTCGTTGCCGAACCCATGTACGTCACCTATGAGGCGGTGTTCGGTGCCTGTGGTGCCAAGGTGGTGCCGGTGCCGGTCAAGCCGGAGAACGGCTTCCGTGTGTGCCCGCGTGATGTAGCGGCGCGCATTACCCCGCGTACCCGCGCCCTGGCCTTGAACAGCCCGCACAACCCCTCGGGGGCGAGCCTGCCTCGCGCCACCTGGGAAGCCTTGGCCGAACTGTGCATCGCCCATGACCTGTGGTTGATCTCTGATGAGGTGTACAGCGAGTTGCTGTACGAAGGCGAACATGTAAGCCCCGCCAGCCTGCCGGGCATGGCCGAGCGCACGGCCACCCTCAACAGCCTGTCGAAGTCGCACGCCATGACCGGCTGGCGGATGGGCTGGGTGGTCGGCTCGACGGACCTGGCCACCCACCTGGAAAACCTCGCCCTGTGCATGCTGTACGGCTCGCCGGACTTCATCCAGGACGCTGCCGTGGTGGCGCTGGAGCAGCAGTTGCCTGAACTGGATGCCATGCGCGAGGCCTACCGCCAGCGCCGTGACCTGGTGTGCGAGCAGTTGGCCGGCTGCCCGGGCCTGAAGGCGCTGAAGCCCGATGGTGGCATGTTCGTGATGGTGGATATCCGCGAAACCGGCCTCAGCGCCCAGGCCTTCGCCGACCGCCTGCTGGACAGCCAGGGGGTATCGGTACTTGCCGGCGAAGCCTTTGGCCCCAGCGCCGCCGGGCATATCCGCCTGGGCCTGGTGCTCGGTAATGAGGCGCTGGTCGATGCCTGCCAGCGCATCGCCTGCTGTGCCGGCGAATTGATGCAAGGCTAGGCCACAGCGGCAAAACAACCTGTTTTGTGCAAGGAGAACACGAGTGAATGTACTGATCGTCCACGCTCACCCCGAGCCACAATCGTTTACCGCCGCATTGCGCGACCAGGCCGTGGAAACCTTCCGCGCCCAGGGCCACCAGGTGCAGGTGAGCGACCTTTACGCCATGGGCTGGAACCCGGTGGCCAGTGCTGAAGACTTTACCCAGCGTGAGAACCCGCAGTACCTGGTGTATGCGCTGGAGCAACGCCAGGGGGTAAAGCGCGGTGCCATTGCCGAGGACATCCAGCAGGAGCTGGACAAGCTGCTGTGGGCTGACCTGCTGGTGCTGAACTTCCCGATCTTCTGGTTCTCGGCACCGGCCATGCTCAAGGGCTGGATCGACCGGGTGCTGGTGTCGGGGGTGTGCTATGGCGGCAAGCGCTTCTACGACCAGGGCGGGTTGGCGGGCAAGCGGGCGCTGGTGACCGTGACCCTGGGCGGGCGCGAGCACATGTTTGGCGAGGGGGCGATCCATGGCCCGCTGGAGGATATGTTACGGCCGATCTTGCGTGGCACCCTGGCCTATGTCGGCTTTGACGTACTGGCGCCGTTCGTGGCCTGGCATGTGCCGTATATCAGCGATGAGGCGCGGCAGGGCTTCCTGCAGCAGTACCGGCAGCGGCTGGAGCAGCTCAGCGATGACCAGCCGCTGGTGTTTCCAAAGCTGGCGCAGTTCGATGAGGCGCTGTACCCACTCCCCTGAGCCGAACGCAGTTCCTGTGGGAGCCCAGCCCATTGGGCTGCGCTGTCGCGCAGAGAACTGATGCTGGGCGCTCCGCGTACCCTGTGGGAGCGGGCGTGCCCGCGAAGAATCCAACGCGATGCATGGCACCGGCTGCGCCGGTGTTCGCGGGCATGCCCGCTCCCACAGGGTCCTCGCTAAATCAGTAAGTTATGCGCAGTTCTATGGGACCGCGTGGGCCTTGAAAACATGCAGACGGTGTCTGAAAACGACCACCCACACATTCGGGGTATGTCCCCCTTCGGCAAATCCCCCGATAGTGAACCCATCGGCTCGAACCGGAGCATTCACACGATGGAGTTGCCATGCGCAAGGTACTGAAGGTGATGGGTGGCCTGCTGCTGGCGTCGGGCGTCAGCCTGGCCCAGGCGGCAGAGGTGGACAGCGGTAACACGTTGCGGTTGTACAACTGGACCGACTACATCGGCGAAACCACCTTGGCCGACTTCGAGAAGGCCACCGGCATCAAGGTCATCTACGACACCTTCGATGGCTACGAAACGGTGCAGACCAAACTGCTCACCGGCCGTTCCGGCTACGACCTGGTCATGCTCAACGCCTCCCTGGTGCCGCCGCTGATCAGCGCCGGGGTGTTCCAGGCGCTGGACAAGCAGCAACTGCCCAGCTGGCACAACCTCGACCAGCAAGTCGTCAACAACCTGCAAGGCTACGACCCAGGCCTGAAGTATTCGGCGCCCTACACCTGGGGTAGCTCGGGGGTCACCTACAACGTCGACAAGATCACCGCACGCATGCCCGACGCCCCCATCGGTTCGTTGGCCATGCTGTTCGACCCCAAGATCGTCTCGCGCTTTGCCGATTGCGGCGTAACCCTGATGGACGCACCCACCGAGGTGATCCCGCTGGCCCTGCAATACCTGGGCAAAGACCCGCGCAGCGCATCCGCAGCCGACCTCAAGGCCGCCGAAAAACTGCTGCTAAGCATCCGCCCTTACATTCGCAAGTTCGACTCGGTCAACTACCTCACCAGCCTGCCCAACGGCGATGTCTGCCTGGCCCTGACCTGGTCCGGCGACTACGCCACCGCCCAGGCCCGTGCGGTGGAGGCGAAGAAGGACATCAAGCTGTCGTTCTTCATCCCCCAGGAAGGTTCGCTGATCTGGTTCGACAACCTGTACATCCCCAAGGATGCCCCGCACGCGGCCAACGCTCACCGCTTCATCGAGTTCCTGCTGCAGCCGCCGACCATGGCCAAGGTCACCGACTACATCCACTACGCCAACAGCAACGCCGCCGCCACCGCACTGGTGAGTGACGACATCCGCCAGGACCCGGCCATCTACCCCGACGCACAAACCCGTGAGCGCCTGTTCGCGCAGAAAACCCAGAGCCCGAAAGACACGCGCGCCATTACCCGGGTCTGGAGCACGGTCAAGACCGGGTTCTGAACACTGCCCAACGATTCCCGCCAAGGAGCTGCCCATGGCCACCCCAAGCAAAGCATTCGCCATTGCCCACGACCCACTGGTGGAAGCCGACAAGGCCCACTACATGCACGGTTACCACGTGTTCGACGAACACCGCGAGCAAGGTGCGCTGAACATTGTCGCCGGTGAAGGCGCTTATATCCGTGACACCCACGGCAACCGCTTTCTCGATGCCGTCGGCGGCATGTGGTGCACCAACATCGGCCTGGGCCGCGAGGAGATGGCCCTGGCCATCGCCGACCAGGTCCGGCAGCTGGCGTATTCCAACCCGTTTTCCGACATGGCCAACGACGTGGCCATCGAGCTGTGCCAGAAGCTTGCGCAGCTGGCACCGGGCGATCTGGACCATGTGTTCCTCACCACCGGTGGCTCGACCGCTGTCGACACCGCCTACCGGCTGATCCAGTACTACCAGAACTGCCGCGGCAAGCCGCACAAGAAACACATCATCGCCCGCTACAACGCCTATCACGGCTCCACCACGCTGACCATGTCGATTGGCAACAAGGCCGCCGACCGGGTACCGGAGTTCGACTACCACCACGACCTGATCCACCACGTCTCCAACCCCAACCCGTACCGCGCCCCACATGACATGGACGAGGCCGAGTTCCTCGACTTTCTGGTGGCCGAGTTCGAGGACAAGATCCTTTCGCTAGGCGCCGACAACGTGGCGGCATTCTTCGCCGAGCCGATCATGGGGTCGGGCGGGGTGATCATTCCGCCCAAGGGTTACTTCCAGCGCATGTGGCAGCTGTGCCAGACCTACGACATCCTGTTCGTCGCCGATGAAGTGGTGACCTCGTTCGGGCGCCTTGGCACGTTCTTCGCCAGCGAGGAGCTGTTTGGCGTTACCCCCGACATCATCACCACCGCCAAGGGCCTGACCTCGGCCTACCTGCCGCTGGGCGCGTGCATCTTCTCCGAACGTATCTGGAAGGTCATTGCCGAGCCGGGCAAGGGCCGCTGCTTCACCCATGGTTTTACCTACAGCGGTCACCCGGTGTGCTGCACGGCGGCGCTGAAGAACATCGAGATCATCGAGCGCGAGCGCTTGCTGGACCATGTGAAGGACGTTGGCGGCTACCTGGAGCAACGCCTGCAAAGCCTGCGCGAGTTGCCGCTGGTGGGTAATGTGCGCTGTATGAAGCTGATGGCCTGTGTCGAGTTTGTGGCCGACAAGGCCAGCAAGGCGCTGTTCCCGGACGAGGTGAACATTGGCGAACGCATCCACAGCAAGGCCCAGGCAAAAGGGCTGCTGGTGCGCCCGATCATGCACCTGAACGTGATGTCGCCGCCGTTGATCGTTACCCATGCGCAGGTGGACGAGATCGTCGAGACCCTGCGCCAGTGCATCATCGAAACCGCGCGGGAACTGACCGCGCTTGGCCTGTACCAGGGCCGATGAACCTGGCGCAAAGGGCTGTGCGAGGGCGTGCCCGGCAGGCTAGACTGCCGGGCATGACCCAGGCCACTCCCGAAACTCCGCTTACCCTCACCATGGGCGCGCTGCAGCAATGGCATGCTGCGTTGCAGCGTGCATTGGCCAATAGCGAAACCCCCGACGCGCTGGCGTATGTTGCCGCTGCCATCGGCCAGCTGGTGCAGGTGGAATCGATGATGATCAGCCTGGAGTGCCAGGGGCGGGCGCCGCAGCTGTTGTACCAGCAAGGCATTCCCGAACTGCACCGTGCTGCTGTGCTGGAACGCTACTTCAGCGCAGGCTACCTGCTCGACCCGTTCTGCCTGGCCGTGCAAGGCGGCCTGGCCGAGGGCTTTTACCACCTTCAGGAAATCGCCCCCGACAATTTCTTCGACAGTGACTACTACAAGGCCTATTACCTGGCTACCGGTTGCAGCGAAGACAGCTACTACATCGTCGACCTCAGTGCGGGCCGCAAGTTGTCGTTGAGCCTGTTCCAGGGTTGCAGCGGCACGCCCTTGAGTGCGGGGCAGGTGGATTTGCTGCGGGCGCTGGAGCCGATGGTGCGTGAACTCTTGGGGCGCTATGCCCGACACAACCTGGAGCCCGGCACTGCACCGGCCGAGCGCGGCGGCTTGCAAGCGGCGTTCGACAGCTTTGGCTGCCAGGTGCTGACCGACCGTGAGCGCGAGGTGGCACACATGATCCTGCGTGGGCACTCGGTGAAGTCCACTGCGCTGGAGCTGGGTATCTCACCGGAGACGGTGCGCATGCACCGCAAGAACCTGTACCTGAAGCTGGAGATCAACTCGCAGTCGGAGTTGTTTGCGCGGTTTATCGATTGGTTGCGGGGTGATCAGCTGAAAATCTAGAAGTTATCGCGGTCCCTGTGGGAGCGGGCGTGCCCGCGAACACGGGCGTAGCCCGTGCCATCCATCGCGGTGCCTGTTTCGCGGGCATGCCCGCTCCCACAGGGATCGCGTCAAGTCTGAAATTCCGGGTAGGTCACGAAGCGGCCAGGCGGGCTTCGAGGGCGGCGATGTGCGCCTGTAGCCGCTCGTGCTCCTGGCGCTCGGCACTGATGTCTTCGAACACGCTGATCAGGTGCTCCGGCTCACCGTTGTCGTGGCGTTGCAGCGAGGTGCGTGCGCGCACCCAGATGTACTGCCCATTCTTGTGGCGCACGCGCTTTTCCACTTCGTAACGTTCGGTTTCGCCGGCCAGCATGCGTTGCAGCAGCTGCATGTTCAGCGGCAGGTCGTCGGGGTGGGTGATGTGCTGGAACGTCGTGGCATAGAGCTCTTCGGCGCGGTAGCCCAGCATGTCGCACAAGCTGCTGTTGACCCGTTGCCAGGTACCGTTCGGGTCGATGTAGGCGAGGGCGCCCCAGGCCAGCTCGAAAATCGCCCGAAAGCGCTCTTCGCTTTGCCTCAGCGCCTGCTGCGCCACCTGGCGTTCGGTGTTGTCCATGCTGATGCCGACCATCTTCACCGAGCGCCCGGCACTGTCGCGTACCACCGTGGCGCGGGACGAAATCCAGCACAACGTACCGTCAGGGCGGGTGAGGCGAAAATCACATTCGCAACTGGTGCCGCTTTGCACCGTCTCGGCATACATCGCCTGCATGCGTGCCACATCTTCGGCCGGCAGGTGCTTCCAGAAGTCTTCGTTGTGGTGCACCGGCCAGCCGTACACCTGCTCGACGTTGGGTGAATAGGTGACTTCGTCGCTGATCAGGTTCCATTCCCAGGTGACGATGCGTGCGCCTTCCTGGGCCAGCTTCATGCGCGTTTCGCTTTCCATGATCTCGGCGGTCAGGCGCCGACGCAGGTCGGTCATCGGCAGCTCCACCACCTGCGGTTGCTGGATGTTCTGCAACGCCTCGTCGCCATAGCGCAGCCAGATCCAGTTCACCTTGAGAAAGTCGGCCAGCTTGCGCAGGTTGTCGTAGTCGATCTCGCCGCCACGGGTCCACTTGTGCACGGCGGTGCGCGAAATGCCCAAGGCCGTGCCCACGGCTTGCAGGGTCAGCTTGTGATGCTCGAGCAGTTCCTTGAGGCGGAAGGCAAAGCTGTTTTCCAACATCGGCAGGGTGTCCTGATCTGGGCCAAGAACCTGCCAGTATACGCAACTTGTCAACTTTGGGTTGACGTAAGGGGAGTTGGGCGCAATACCTGTGGGAGCGGGCTTGCCCGCGAAGCAGGCACCGCGGTGGATGGCACGGGCTTCGCCCGTGTTCGCGGGCACGCCCGCTCCCACAGAAGCCCGTGCACCCCTTCAATATTTACAGATCCAGCACCAGGCGGGCCGTGCGGGCGCGGGAGACGCACAGCATGATGCTCTGCTGCGCCGCCTTTTCTTCGTCGCTCAGGTACTGGTCGTAATGCTCGGCTTCGCCCTCAAGAATGGCCGTCTCGCACGTACCGCAAACCCCTTCGCGGCACAGGCACTCGACCTTGGCGGCCTTGGACTTCTCGATGGCCTGCAGGATGGTCATGCCTTCTTCCACCTGCAACTCCACACCCGACTGCGCCAGCACCACGGTAAAGGCACTGCCGGTGACCGGCGTGGCAGCAAACTGTTCCCAATGCACGCGGTGCTCGGCAATGCCGGCCTTGGCGGCGCAGGCGATGACCGCGTCGATCAGCGGTTTGGGGCCGCACACGTACAGGTGTGCTTGCTCATCCAGCCCCGCGCACAAGGCGGCGAGGTCGAGCTTGCGGTCGAGGCTGTCGATGTAGAAACGGGTATTGGCGGCATGTGGGCCGTTGGCCAGCTGGTCCTGGAACGCGCCGTGCTCCGGAGCGCGGAAGGCATAGTGCAGTTCGTAGTCGGTGCTGCCACCTTCCAGTTCATGCAGTTGCGCCAGGAACGGGGTAATTCCGATACCACCGGCAATCAGCACATGGCGGCCGGCCGCAGGGTCCAGGGCAAACAGGTTGTTGGGCGAGGAAATGGTCAGGCGCGTGCCCACTTGCACCTGCTGGTGCATGAATGCCGAGCCGCCCTTGGACTGCTCTTCCAGGCGCACGCCAATCTGGTAGCTGCGGGTATCGCGCGGGTCGCTCATCAGCGAGTAGGCGTTGCTGTACTGGCTGCCGTCGGTGCTTTGCATCTGCACGATGACGTGGCTGCCACCGGTGAAGGCGGGCATCGCCTCACCGTCTTCGCGGGCCAGGGTAAAGCGCTTGATCAGCGGCGTGGCGTGTTCCACGTCGGTTACGCGGACGCTGAACATTTCATAAGTGTTGGCCATGGTTCACCTCGACTGCCTGGGCGCGCGGCAGGCCCTGCCGCGCACCTTTACGTGCACATTAACGTGGAGCGGTTGCCATCAATCGTCGAGGTGGGCCACGGCGATCAGGTTGTGGAAGTGGGCAATGCCGTGTTCGCTCATGCCGCTGCGCTCGCGGTCGGCCATGATGCGGCCCTGGCCACGGTAGCCACGGGATTTCAGGCCCTTTTGCACGCTTTCGACCAGGCGCAGGTCTTCTGGGCGGAACACTTCGCGGTACCAGTCGATCAGCTTCTGCTGCTCTTCGGTGATGTCCTTGTTGAGGAAGTAGATGTCGTAGTGCTGCAGGGTGGTTTCGGCATCGACCGGGAACTCGTAGATCACGGTCATGAAGTTGGCCCCTGGCGGCACGTTGAACATGGTGCACGGCCAGGCCCAGAAACCGGCGAACGACGGGTCTTTCACACTTTCATCGAACTTGAACGACTGCTCCGATGGCTTGGCCAGGCCGTATTGCAGGGTCCAGTTGCCGTGCATGCTGTGGCTGTACTGGCCAACGTCCACCGAGTCCGAGAAGCCTGGGTGGGCAGGGGCGCAGTGGTAGCACTCCAGGTAGTTGTCGACGATCGACTTCCAGTTGGCCGGGGTGTCGCTGACGAAGCGTGCCGCCAGGTGCAGGTCGTCGATTACCGCGCAGGCTTCACGCATGCGTGCCTGCATGCCAGGCAGCTGGTCTTCGACGGAGCCGGCGTCCATGTCCATGTTGATGAAGATGAAACCGGCGTATTCCTCGACGCGCAGCTGCACCAGGGTGGAGTTTTCCTTGTCGAAGTTGACCACGTTATCGCAGTTGCGGGCGTGGGCCAGCTCGCCGTCGAGCTTGAAGGTCCAGGCGTGGTACGGGCAGGTGATGACGTTCTTGGCCTTGCCGCTGCCGCTGAGCAGCTGGTGGCCACGGTGCGGGCAGACGTTGTAGAAGGCGCGCAGCACGCTGTCACGGCCGCGCACGACAATGATGCTTTCGCCAATCACTTCGCGGGTGATGTAGGCGTTGTTGTCTGCCACTTCGCTGCGGTGGCCCACGCAGATCCAGCTGCGGGCGAAGATGGCTTCTTTCTCATGTTCGAACACCGAGGCCTGGGTGTAGAAGTTGGCGGGAATGGTGAAGGCCTCTTCGGCATTCGCGCAGAAATCGGCGGGCAGGCGTTTGAAGTCGTTCATGACAGGTCTCTCACAAGCTCGGTTTATAGTTGTTGGTTAACGCGTATCTACTGGTTAACAGATCGGGCAAAAAAAATTCAACTCTTCAAAAAGGGCTGCTTCGCAGCCCATCGCCGGCAAGCCAGCTCCCACAGTGATCGTGCAAGACCTGAGATCTACGCTGTACCTGTGGGAGCCCGGCTTGCCGGCGATGGGCCGCAAAGCGGCCCCTTTGATCAATGCACGGCAGCGGCGCTGCGAGGTGCATGCTCGGCGGGTTCTTCGCCGGCCATGCGTGCAGCCTCTTCCTCGATGATGTGGGCCGGTATCTGGCCGTAATCAGCGATCATCCACTTGAAGAAGCCATAGATCTTCACCAGCAAGATCACCATGAACGGGATCGCGGTCAGCACCACGGCGGTTTTCATGGTCGACAGCGAGGCCTTGGCGAACAGCATGGCCAGCGGCACCAGGGTCAGCACCACGCACCAGAACAGGCGGTGGGTGGGCGTGGGGTCGTCGCCTTCACGCAGGTTGCGGGTGCTGGTGGCCGCCACCGCGTAGGCGGCGGCATCCATGTGCGAGGCGCAGAAGATGGCCATGATGAACAGGTACACACCCAGGAACACCTGGCCCCACGGCAACGCCAGCAGCAGGTGTGTCACGGCCGATTCGCCGCCTTGTTCGGCGAGCATTTTCGGCACATCCACTGCACCGGTGATGAACTGGTGCATGCTGTAGCTTTCCAGGGCGCCGAAGAAGAACCAGCAACCGAAGCTGCCACCCAGCAGCAGGGCCAGGACCACTTCCTTGATCTGCCGGCCACGTGAAACACGGGTCACGAACATGGCCACGCCCGGTGCGTACGACACCCACCACAGCCAGTAGAACACCGTCCAGTTGCGGGTGAAGGCACCGTCGCCGGCCGGGTCGGTGAACAGGCTCATGTGCACGTAGTTCTGGATCATCAGGCCAATCGAGTTGGCGGTGTTGTTGAGGGTGAACTGGGTCGGGCCGACCAGCAGCACGACGGCAGCAAACACCAGCGCGCCAATGCACACCATCTTGCTCATGCGCTGCAGGCCGCCATCGATGCCGATGTACGAGCTGAGCGAGAACATCACCGCCACGCCACCGATCACCATCAATTGCACGGTAAAGGTGTCCGGGGTGCCGGTCAGGTCATGCAGGCCACGGGTCAGGGTAGAGGCGGTGAGGGCCAGCGACACGGTCAGTGCGCCCATCATGGTCAGCAGGAAGATCAGGTCAACACTGCGGCCCACCGGGCCGGTGGCCTTGAAGCCGGTTACCGCTTCAACGATCGAGGCCAGGTTAAGGCCGCTCTTCTTGCGTACATGGAAGTGGTAGGCCATGGCCAGCGAGGCCAGGGCGTAGATCGACCAGGCGCTGATACCCCAGTGGAAGAACGAATAGCCAACGCTGTATTCCAGCGCCTTGGGGGTGGCGGCGGCGATGTTCAGGCCAGGGGTCTGGTAGTAGTAGGCCCACTCCATCACACCCCAGTAGAGGGTCGACGACCCCATGCCGGCGCAGATGAACATGAACACCCAGGTGGCGGTGGCATATTCCGGCTTGCCACTGCCCAGGCGGATATTGCCGTATTTGCTGAAGGCCAGGTACAGCACGGCCAGGGTACTGGCGAACACCAGCACCTGCACGCTGGTACCGAAGGTGCGGGTGGACAGTTCGAACAACTGGTTGGCGGCGCTTTCAGCCTGGGCGGGGAAGGCTGCAAGGCCGATCACGGTGAGCAGTACGGCAATCAGGCTCACGGTAATCAGGAACACATCAATCTTTTTATTCTTGTGCGACATCATCGTCTCCTGGACGTTGGCGTACTTGTTATACCCGGCAGGCATCCGGGGTGTTGCGGTGCTGCTCCTTCCTTGGTTGTTAACCTTTAGTTGACTAGAATCTAGCGGTTAACAGATTTTGCATACAATCCACGCCGCTCGCAAGAGGCAAGGGGCCGATTGTCAGACAGTCCTGACAATCGGCCCCTGTGCATCAGGCTTCGACCAACGCAGTGATGGCCTGGCCCACCTGCTGGGTGGACTGCTGCCCGCCCATGTCGCGGGTCACCTCGCCGGCGGCGATGACCTGCTCGATGGCCTTGAGGATGTCGTCGTGGGCGGCGCGGTAACGCGGGTCGGCGCCGTCGTTGCCGAGGAAGTCGAGCATCAGCGCACCCGACCAGATCATCGCGATCGGGTTGGCGATGTTCTTGCCGTAGATGTCTGGCGCCGAGCCGTGTACCGGTTCGAACAGCGACGGGAACTTGCGCTCGGGGTTGAGGTTGGCCGATGGCGCGATGCCGATGGTGCCGGCGCAGGCCGGGCCGAGGTCGGACAGGATGTCGCCGAACAGGTTCGAGGCTACAACCACGTCGAAGCGGTCTGGCTGCAGCACGAAGCGGGCGCAGAGGATATCAATGTGCTGCTTGTCCCAGCTGATTTCCGGATAACTGGCAGCCATGGCTGCGGTGCGCTCGTCCCAGTACGGCATGCTCACGGCCATGCCGTTGGACTTGGTGGCCGAGGTAACATGCTTGCGCTTGCGGGTCTGGGCCACTTCGAAGGCGTACTTCAGAATGCGGTCGACGCCACGGCGGGTGAACACCGATTCCTGCAGCACGAATTCGTTCTCTGTGCCTTCGAACATGCGCCCGCCCAACGACGAGTACTCGCCCTCGGTGTTTTCGCGGATGACCACGAAGTCGATGTCGCCGGGTTCACGGCCAGCCAGCGGGCACGGCACGCCAGGGAACAGGCGCACCGGACGAATGTTCACGTACTGGTCGAAATCGCGGCGGAACTTGAGCAGCGAACCCCACAGCGAGATGTGGTCCGGCACCTTGTCTGGCCAGCCCACGGCACCGAAGTACAGGGCGTCAAAGTCCTTGAGCTGTTCGAACCAGTCGTCCGGCATCATCTTGCCGTGGGCCAGGTAGTAATCGCAGCTGGCCCATTCGAAGAACTCGAAGCTGATGTCCAGGCCATGCTTGCGCGCAGCGGCCTCGACCACGCGGATGCCTTCTGGCAGCACTTCGTTGCCGATGCCGTCGCCTGGGATTGCCGCGATTCTGAACGTCTTGCTCATGGGGGTGCACTCGTTGTCTAGGGAACAGGTGCTGGCCATGCTATAAGGGCTTGGCTTGGAGATAATCTGGCCAATCATGGATTCTTGGAACACGCTACGTGAATAATCTGCCCAACCTCGACGACCTCAATATCTTCCTGCAAGTGGCCAAGCGCGCCAGCTTCGCGGCCGTGGCCGACGAGTTGGGCATGTCGGCGGCGTACATCAGCAAGCGCATTCGCATGCTGGAGCAAACCCTCGAGGTGCGCTTGCTGCACCGCACCACCCGGCGGGTGACGGTGAGCGAGGAGGGCGAGCGGGTGTACCAGTGGGCATTGCAGATTTTCGATGCGGTGCAGCGCATGGGCGACGACATCAGCGCCCAGCACCGGGAACCTGCCGGCCAGCTGCGCATCGCCAGCAGCCTGGGCCTGGGCCGGCGCTTCGTGGCGCCGGCGTTGTCCGAGCTGGCCGAGCGCTACCCGCGGCTGGACATTCGCCTGGATGTGCACGACCGCCTGGTGGACCTGATTGCCGAGGGCGTGGACCTGGACATTCGCGTGGGCAACGCCATTGCCCCCAACCTGATCGCCAAGCCGCTGGCGCGCAACCGCCGGGTGTTGTGCGCGGCGCCGGCGTACCTGGCCCGGCGCGGCACGCCCAAGGTGCTGGGCGACCTGGCCAGCCATGATTGCCTGGTGATCAAGGAGCGCGACCACCCGTTTGGTGTGTGGCAGCTGATGGGGCCGGAAGGTGAGGAAGGCGTGCGGGTAACCGGTGGCCTGTCGACCAACCATGGCGAAGTGGCGCACCAATGGTGCCTGGACGGGCGCGGGATTTTGCTGCGTTCGTGGTGGGATGTGCACGACAGCCTGCAAGACGGGCGCCTGGTGCAGGTGCTGGAGGCCTACCACCAGCCGGCGGATATCTGGGCGGTGTACACCTCACCGCTGGCCAGTTCGGCCAAGGTGCGGGTGGCCGTGGACTTTTTCCGGCAGTACTTTGCCGAGCGCTATAGCTTGCCTGGCTAACTGCTGGCTTGCGCGAGATTGAAAGGCCTGCGCGATCCCTGTGGGAGCGGGCACGCCCGCGAACACCGGCGCAGCCGGTGCCAGTCACCGCGTTGAATTCTTCGCGGGCACGCCCGCTCCCACAGAAAAGCAGACCGAGTGAAACTTCAGGATACGGGTATCCGCGAAACCGCCTTCACCTCGCGCAGCGCCAGGCTCGACTGAATCGAGGCAATCCCCGGCTGCCTGCGCAACACCTCTTCCACAAACCGCCCATAACTCTCCAGGTCGGTCGCCAGCACCGTCAGCACATAGTCAGCCTCACCGGTCACCTTGTGGCAGGACAGCACCTGCGGCAGCTTCAGGATCACCTGCTCGAACTCATCCGGCGCCTCGGCCGAGTGGTTGCCAAAGCGCACCTGGGCAAATGCCATCACGTCGTACCCCAGCTTGCGGCGGTCGAGGTTGGCCTGGTAGTCCTTGATGATGCCCAGCTCTTCCAGCCGTTTGCGCCTGCGCCAGCACGGCGTCACGGTCATCGACAGGCGCTCGCCCAGCGCAGCGCTCGACAGGGTGCCGTCCCCCTGCAAAAGGCGCAGCAGTTCGCGGTCGGTGTCGTCCAGTTCTTCGATAGCAAAAGCTTTGCTCATGGCTGGCCAATCCTGTGATTGTTTTGCTCAAGCTTCCGGTTTGATCGAGCATAAAGCAAAGCATTTTCACCGTTCTCTCGCGAAAATTGGTTACCCGGTAACCCCTTGGAAAAGGACATTCGCGTGCTGACAGTCTTTAGCAACAACCACCGCTTGCACCATGGCTCGGAACTCAAGGATGGCGCTATCACGCCATCGTTCGAAAACCCCCGGCGCGCCGACACCGTGCTGGCCCGTGTACACAGCACCGGCCTGGGCGATGTCATCGCCGAGCAGGCCTTCGACCGTGCCTGCTACGTGGCGGCGCACAGTGAGCGCTATGTCACCTTCCTGGAAACCGCCTGGTCGCAATGGGCCGCCACCGGCAAGACCCACGATGCACTGCCACTGGTGTGGCCAGTGCGCGACCTGGCCATCGACCGGGAACCCGGCTTCATCGACGGCAAGCTGGGGTTCTACGCCATGGATGCCGGTGCGCCGATCACTGCTGGCACCTGGGAGGCCGTGCGCAGCAGCGCCAACGTTGCCCTCACCGGCATGCAGCGCATCATCGACGGCGCCAACAGTGCCTTCGCCCTGTGCCGCCCGCCGGGGCACCATGCCGCCCGCGAATACATGGGCGGCTATTGCTACCTGAACAACGCCGCCATCGCTGCCGAGCGCTGCCTGAGCCAGGGCGCCAGGCGCGTGGCCGTGCTGGATGTGGACTTCCACCACGGCAACGGCACGCAGAACATCTTCTACGACCGGCCCGATGTGTTCTTCGCCTCGCTGCATGGCGACCCTCACGTGTCCTACCCCTACTTTTCCGGCTTTGCCCACGAGCAGGGCGCAGGCGCGGGCGAGGGCTTCAACGCCAACTACCCGATGGGCAAGGGCACACGCTGGGGCGAGTACCAACTGGCCTTGCAGGACGCGCTCAAGCGCATTGTCGCGCACAAGCCCGAGTTCCTGGTGGTGTCGCTTGGCGTGGACACCTTCGAGGATGACCCGATCAGCCACTTCAAGCTCACCAGCGAAGACTTCCTGCGCATGGGCGCCGAGATCGCCAGCGCCGGCATCCCGACCCTTTTCGTGATGGAAGGCGGCTACATGGTCGATGAAATCGGCATCAATGCGGTGAACACGCTGCAAGGCTTCGAAAGCGCGCGCTGACCCGCGCAACCCACGGTGGCGGGGCCTGTAGCGGGCCTTGCCACCGCGCTGCAACACGTGACAGACCAACAATAACAAGAGGTCGCCATGCAAGACATGCCCGCAAGCCTTGAGCAAAGCAAACTGGTAACGCCCGCCCGTGACGGGCACCTGCAACGCACGCTGGAAAACCGCCACATTCAGCTGATTTCCATTGGCGGCGCCATCGGCACGGGCCTGTTCATGGGCTCGGGCAAGGTGATTGCGCTGTCCGGCACCTCGATCCTTCTGGTGTACGCCATCCTCGGGTTCTTTGTGTTCTTCGTCATGCGCGCCATGGGCGAGTTGCTGTTGTCAGACCTGCGCTTCAAGTCGTTTGCCGACATCGTCGCCCATTACCTGGGCCCGCGGGCAGGTTTTGTGCTGAGCTGGTCGTACTGGCTGAGCTGGAGCGTGGCGGTGGTCGGTGACGTGGTCGTGGTGGCCGGGTTCTTCCAGTACTGGTACCCGCACACGCCAGCCTGGGTGCCGGCGTTCTTCACCCTGTTCGTGCTGTTGGGGCTGAACATGCTGGCGGTGCGGATATTTGGTGAAGTGGAGTTCTGGTTCGGCATCATCAAGATCGTGGCCATCGTGTTGTTGATCATTACGGCGGCGGTGATGATCGCCACGTCCTATACCTCGCCCAATGGTGTGGTCGCCTCGCTGGCCCACGTGGTCGCGCCGGGTGCGGTGCTGCCCCATGGCATCAGTGGCTTCTTTGCCGGGTTCCAGATTGCCGTGTTCTCGTTTGCCGGTACCGAGCTGATCGGCACCACCGCAGCAGAAGCGAAAAACCCGCATCGCTCGCTGCCCAAGGCAATCAATACCATCCCGCTGCGCATCCTGCTGTTCTACATCCTGGCGCTGGTGTGCATCATCAGCGTGGTGTCATGGGCCGAGGTGCCGGCCAATCGCAGCCCCTTTGTCGAACTGTTCTTGCTGGCGGGCTTTCCGGCAGCGGCCGGCATGATCAACTTCGTGGTGCTGACGTCGGCTGCATCTTCTGCCAACAGTGGGGTTTATTCGGGTTGCCGGATGCTGTTTGGCCTGGCTGAGCGGCGCAATGCACCGGCGCTGTTTGCCAGGCTTTCGGCACTCAGCGTGCCGGTGTACAGCTTGTTGTTTTCCGGGGTATGCATGGTGGTCGGGTTGAGCCTGCTGTTCATCATTCCCGAGGTGATGACGGTATTCACGCTGATCTCGACGGTGTCGGCGATTCTGGTGATCTTCACCTGGTCGATGATCCTTGCTGCGTACCTTGCCTACCGCAAGCGCAACCCGGCGGCTCACGATGCCTCGGTATTCAAGTTGCCGGGCGGGGTGCCGATGGCCGTCACCACCCTGGGCTTCCTCGGCTTCGTGCTGGTGCTGCTGGCGCTGCAACCGGATACCCGGTTGGCGCTGTGCGTGATGCCGTTGTGGTTCGTGTTCCTGCTGCTGGCCTACCGCCGCCGCACTAAAGCACACTCCTGAGCCGATCACATACCTTGTGGGAGCGGGCTCGTCGAGGCGTCGAACCGCCGCGAACACCGGCGTAGCCGGTGCCATGTACCGAGTCGCCTGCTTCGCGGGCATGCCCGCTCCCACAGGAGCTGTGTCTGGCTGACAACCTTATATACCTCCCGGTATATGGACAGCCCATCACCTTGCCGCATAGCTTAACCCCTCGACGGGGCGCGCCTTGCACACGCCATAACAACAACGATGCCCCGTGACCTTTCAGTCCTGCCAACCCCACAACTCTAAAAATGAGGCGGCAAATGGAAAGCATCGGTACCTATGTCATCTACGTCATCATGGTGTGCGCGGTACTGGGTGCCGTGGCATCCATCTACAACCCCGAAGGCGAGCTGGGCCAGGAGTTCATCGCCGGCCTGCACAGCATCGGCCCCATCTTCATCCCTGTGGCCGGCATCATGGCGGCAATCCCGTATATCTCTGCGGGCATCAGCCATGTGATCGCGCCGCTGTTCCAGGCCATCGGCGCCGACCCGGGCATCGCCGGCCCCATCTTCATCGCCTCGGACATGGGCGGCTACCAGCTGGCCAAGGCCCTGGCGCAAAGCCCCGAAGGCTGGATCCTCGGCCTGATAACCGGCTTTCAATGCGGCGCCACGATCATCTTCGTCATCCCGGTGGGGCTGGCCATGTTGCGCAAGGTCGACCACAAGTACATGGCCTTGGGGATCATGGCCGGGCTGCTGACCATTCCGGTCAGCATCATGATCATCGCCATGGCCATGCAGGCCCTGGGCCTGAACGTGCGCCCCGACATCGCCACCACAGGCGCGGCCACCCAGGCACTGAACTTCACCTGGGCGATGTTGCTGCGCAACCTGATGCCGCTGATCCTGTTCTGCATCGCCCTGGCGGCGGCGTTGCGCTACTTCCCCACGCTGATGGTGTACCTGTTCCTCAAGCTCGGCCAGTTCATGTACATCGCCGTGGTGCTGGTACTGGTGGCGTCGATCGTGCAGTACTTCACCGGCCTGTTCAGCCACCTGTTCGGCAGTTGGGGCTTCGCGCCGATCATTGCCGATGCCGATGACCAGTTCCGCGCCCTGGAAATTGCCGGCTACATCGGCCTGATGCTGTGCGGAGCGTTCCCCATGGTGCACTTGCTCAAGCGCTTCCTGGCGCGGCCCATCGAGCGGGTGGCTTCGCGTTTTGGCATGTCCGGTGTGGGCGCTGCCGGCGTGCTGGCGGCCTCGGCGAATATCCTGGCCATGTTCAGGCTGGTTAGCGAAATGCCGCCCAAGGACAAGGTGCTGGTGATTGCCTTCTCGGTGTGCGCCGCCTTCACCTTTGGCGACCACATGGCCTTCTCGGCCAACTTCCAGCCCTCGCTGATCCTGCCGCTGATGATCGGCAAGCTCAGTGGTGGCCTGATCGCCATGCTGCTGGCCAGTTGGCTGGCGGTGCCCAAGGCGCAGGAAATGGGGCGCCAGGATGACGCTGCAGGCGCCTTCAAGGTAGTGCCCGAACCGTCCTGAGCCAAAAACGTCATACACATGATCCGGAGCGTCCAGGGCGCCCCGGATTTTGTGTTTTTTGCCAATCAAGCCGGTAAGGTCGCACAAGCCATACCAGCACGAGAGCGTGGTGAACAATGACAAGAGATGAGGCAAATAGGCTGGCGGCGGTGATCGAGGCGATCGGCAGCGAGCAGTTGGGGCCGGCGCTGGATGCGTTGCTGCGCAGCAAGCTGGCGTTCGAGATGAGTTGCGCTTACCTGTTCCGCTTCAACCAGCCGGCGTTGCTGCTGCACAACGGCTACAACCATTCGGTAACCGAGCGCACCCTGAATGCCTACGTGCGGGGCGGGTACCTGCTTGATCCTTTTTACGTTGCCTGCGCCAACGAACACCCGGCCGGGCTATGGCGCATGAGCGAACTGGCACCGGACTGCTTCTTTTCTTCAGGCTTTGCCATTTCCAGGGACATCCACCCCTGCGTGTCGTCCGACTACGGCACGGCGGTGGAGGAGGTGGGCTTCATCATCCCCTTGCAGCCGCAGGTGGCGATCGTTTATTCGCTGATGCGTAAACACAGCAGTGGTGATTTCAGTACGGCGCAAATGGACCTGCTGGCGGGCATGGCGCCGTTGCTGGCTTCGGTATTCGGCCAGCATTGCCGGTTGCGCCATGCCGATTGCCTGCGCACCGCGCCGGAGGGGGCGGTGCTGGAGGATGCGTTTGTCGAGATCCTGCAAGGGCAGTTGACCGAGACCCAGCGCCTGATCGCCAAGTTGCTGTTGCAGGGGCACAGCAATGCGTCGATTGCACGGCAGCTGAATATTTCCGATGGGACGGTGAAGGTGCACAAGCACAACATCTACCAGCGCCTGGAAATCTCCACCAACGCCGAGTTGTTTCGGCTGTTTATCGACTACCTGGCCAAGGCCTGATAAAGCAGGGGCCGCTGTGCGGCCCCATCGCCGGCAAGCCAGCTCCCACACCGACCGCGCTGACCTCAAGCCTTGCGCTGTCCCTGTGGGAGCTGGCTTGCCGGCGATTGGGCTGCAAAGCAGCCCCAAGGATGTGAAGGCTGCAGACTATCTGAACAACGGGCTCAGGTGCTCGCTGAGGTAGATCCCCTGCGGGTCCAGCTGCCGGCGCAGCTTGCGGAAGTCCTCGGCCCGCGGGTAAATGGCACTCACATCCTCTCCAGTCAGGAAGTGCAGCTTGCCCCAGTGCGGCCTGGCGCCATACGAACGCAGTATCCGATCCACCGCCCGCAGGTAGTCCCAATAATCGGTCCCCGGTTGGCCAGACACCGAAATGGTCACGCTGTCCTGCTCGAAGAACGGGCTCATCCACGCCCCGTCACCGGCAGTGAAGCGGTATTCGATGGGGTAGATCGCCTCGGGGAAGTCTTCCAGCATCAGCTTGCGTACTGCGCGCAGCGCTTCCTTGCTGTGGCGCACCGGCACTGCGTATTCCAGTTCGTGGAAGTTGGGCAGGTACTCGATCGGGTACACATCCGAGCTGTACGCCACCTTCTCGAATTCACTTTCCCAGGCCGGGCGGTCGGTGATGTCCATGACCTTCACTTCGCACACGTCGGTGGTGCGCCCGCTGGTGGAGGTGGCGGCGGTATCCGGCAGGCAATAGCAATGGCGGCTCTGCTCGTAGGGGCACCAGAAGAAGCTGAAGTGGCGGTGCTTGCGCGCCAGTTCGTCGTGCTTTTCCATCACGCTTTCGAAGTCTTCCCGCCAGATGCGCTCGTGCAGGTTGAAGCTGTCCGTCACCTGCAAGGTCAGTTCGGAAACGATGCCCAGTACACCCAGCGACACGCGGCCTGCCTGCAACAGGTCGGGGGTGCTTTCGTCCACCACCAGGATTTCGCCATTGGGCTGCACCAGCTTCATGCCGACAATCGACGACGCCAGGTTGCCCAAGGTCAGGCCGGTGCCGTGGGTTCCGGTGGTCAGGGCACCGGCAATCGACTGGCTGTCGATGTCGCCCTGGTTGACCATCGACAAGCCGGCGGCACGCAAGGCCTTGCCGAAGGCATTGATGGTGGTGCCGGCGGCGGCGGTGACGCGTTTTTTCTCATGGTCGATATGGCGCACGCCACTCATGTTGGCCAGGGTAAGGTGCAGGCCGTTGGTGAGCGCCACCGGGGTAAAGGAGTGCCCGGAACCGGCCACGCGCACGTTCATGCCATTGCTGCTGGCCTGGTTTACCATCGAGCACAGTTCGTCTTCGCTGGCCGGTGCCCCGCGTGCTGCGCGAATGCAGGACTGGTTGCCGGCCCAGTTGCGCCAGTGCGCGTGGTCCAGGCCGAATTCGTTGATGTGCATGTTGTTGGAAGAGGTGGTCACGTAGATCGCTCCTGCTTGTTGTTCTTTTAGTCAGATGGCCGTGTAGCCGTTGTCGGCAAACAGGTGTGCGCCGTTGACGAAGCTGGCGTCGTCACTGGCCAGGAACAAGGCGGCGCTGGCAACTTCCGAGGGCTCGCACAAGCGCCCTTGGGCAGCAGCGATGGCCGCTTCACTCACGTCCACGCCATGCTTGCGCAGCATGTCGATCTCGCGCAGGCCGTGGGCGGTGGCGATAAAACCCGGGCAAATGGCGTTGGCGCGGATGCCCCGGTCGCGGAACTCCACGGCAATGGCCCGGGCGAACATGTGTGTGGCGCCCTTGCTGGTGCAATACAGCACCTCCATCGGTGTACCCATCACGGCCGAGATGGACGAGGTGCAGACGATGCTGCCGCCACCGGCTGCCAGCATGCCGGGCAGTACGGCGCGGGTGACCAGGAACATACTCTTCACGTTCACCGCCATGACCCGGTCCCACTCTTCTTCGCTGGTGTCCAGGAAGGGCAGGGCTGCCAGGATGCCGGCGTGGTTCATCAGCACGGTAATGTGCCCGAAGGCTTGCTCTACGGCCGCCACCGCGGCCTTTACTTGCTGTGCGTCTGACACATCGGCCGCTGCAAAAATGACCTCGTGGCCTTTATCGCGCAGTTCCCGGGCCACCTCGGCACCCTTGCTGCCAGGCAGGTCGACAATGCCGACCCGTGCCCCTTCTGCTGCGAACAGCTGCGACGCGGCCAGCCCGCAGCCACCCGCGCCGCCAGTAATCAGCGCTACCTTGCCATTGAGACGTCCCGCCATGTTCGACTCCCGATGTCTTTTATTGGATTGTTTGCAGCCCGGGCGTTTCGCGATTCGCGAGGCGGAGCATGAAACAGAACAACGGGAACATCCATATACCGATGGGTATACGGGCGCTGGACTATTGGTTTTGCTGTTCGATCAGTGCCAGGCAGCGCTGTACGACCGGGCTCATGTCACCCTTGCGGCGGCTGAGGATGATCGGGCTGACCGCGCCGCTATCCAGCAAACCGACATACTCGATATCGGTACGGTGCTGCTGCTGCACCGACGCCGGTACCAGGGTCACCCCTACGCCAACCGCCACCAGGCCGATGGCCGTCTGCAGCTCGTTGGCCCACTGGCTGACGTGGATGCTCATGCCGTGCTGGGCGAACAGCGCCAGCACGTGGTCGGCATAACTGGGCCGGGGGTTGGCCGGGTAGAGGATGAATGCCTCGCCAGCCAGCTGGGCAAGGCTGAGCGGGCTGCCCGCCAGCGGGTGGCCCTTGGGCAGCACGGCCACCAGCGGGTCTTCGCGCAGTACCTGTTGGTGAATGGCCGAGTCATCGATGCGAATGCGCCCGAAAGCGATGTCGATGCGCCCGCTCTTCAGCGCTTCCACCTGTTGCAGCGTGGTCATCTCGCTCAAGCCAAGCTCCAGTTCGCTGTCCTGGCGCAGTTCGCGGATCAGCTCTGGCAGCACGTTGTACAAGGTCGAGGGGGCAAAGCCGATGCCCAGCCACTGGCGCTGGCCCTGGCCGATGCGGCGGGTATTGTCGCTGATGTTCTGCAGCTGCTGCAGCACGGTGCACGTCTGCTCGTAAAAGAACCGCCCAGCCTCGGTCAGCCGCAGCGGGCGTTCGCGCAGCACCAGCAGGGTGCCGAGCTGGTCCTCCAGCTGGCTGATCTGGCGGCTCAGCGGCGGCTGGGCAATGTGCAGCAACTCGGCGGCACGGGTGAAATTCAGGGTTTCGGCCAGGACCTTGAAGTAACGCAGGTGGCGCAGCTCCACAAGACCTCCAGGGTATGGTGGGAGATTCATTTGATATTGGACGCTTATCAGAGTCTCGCGCAATCTTCGAACAATCAAGTAAATGCACCATTCGGGCCTGCAACTGGCAGCCCGACCTGACGGGACCTGGCAACAATGACAAGCGCGCTGATTGAACGCATAGAAGCAATTATCGTCGACCTGCCGACCATTCGCCCGCACAAGCTGGCGATGCACACCATGCAGCAGCAGACCCTGGTGGTATTGCGCGTGCGCTGCAGCGATGGTGTGGAAGGCATCGGCGAGGCCACCACCATCGGTGGCCTGGCCTATGGCTATGAAAGCCCCGAGGGCATCAAGGCCAATATCGACGCGCACCTGGCGCCTGCGCTGATCGGCCTGGCGGCGGACAACATCAACGCTGCCATGCTCAAGCTGGACAAGCTGGCCAAGGGTAATACCTTTGCCAAATCGGGTATTGAAAGCGCCTTGCTCGACGCCCAGGGCAAGCGCCTGGGCCTGCCGGTCAGCGAACTGCTGGGCGGCCGTGTGCGCGACAGCCTGGAAGTGGCCTGGACCCTGGCCAGTGGCGACACCGCGCGTGACATCGCCGAAGCCCAACACATGCTGGAGATCCGTCGTCACCGGGTGTTCAAGCTGAAGATCGGCGCCAACCCGGTGGAGCAGGACCTCAAGCACGTGGTGGCAATCAAGCGCGAGCTGGGCGACAGCGCCAGCGTGCGCGTCGACGTCAACCAGTATTGGGACGAATCCCAGGCCATTCGCGCCTGCCAGGTACTGGGCGACAACGGCATCGACCTGATCGAACAACCGATTTCGCGCATCAACCGGGGTGGCCAGGTGCGCCTGAACCAGCGCAGCCCGGCACCGATCATGGCCGATGAGTCGATCGAAAGTGTCGAGGACGCCTTCAGCCTGGCCGCCGACGGTGCGGCCAGTATCTTTGCCCTTAAGATTGCCAAGAACGGCGGCCCGCGTGCCGTGCTGCGCACCGCACAAATCGCCGAAGCCGCCGGTATCGCCCTGTACGGTGGCACCATGCTTGAAGGCTCGATTGGCACGTTGGCCTCGGCCCATGCGTTCCTTACGTTGCGCCAACTCACCTGGGGCACCGAGCTGTTCGGCCCGCTGCTGCTGACTGAAGAAATCGTCAACGAGCCGCCGCAGTACCACGACTTCCAGCTGCACATTCCCCGTACCCCAGGCCTGGGCCTGACACTGGACGAACAGCGCCTGGCGCGCTTCGCCCGTCGCTGATCAGCAAGCAAGGAGAAAATCATGCTGTTCCACGTGAAGATGACCGTGAAACTGCCGGTCGACATGGACCCGGCCAAGGCTGCCAGGCTCAAGGCCGATGAAAAGGAACTGGCTCAGCGCCTGCAGCGCGAGGGCACCTGGCGCCACCTGTGGCGCATTGCCGGCCACTACGCCAACTACAGCGTGTTTGATGTGCCCAGCGTCGAGGCATTGCACGATACCCTGATGCAACTGCCGCTGTTCCCGTACATGGATATCGAGGTAAACGGCCTGTGCCGGCACCCTTCGTCGATCCACAGCGACGACCGCTGATTCGCACACGACTACCCGACAAGAACAATATGAGGTAAGCAAGATGACCGTGAAAATTTCCCACACTGCCGATGTTCAAGCGTTCTTCAAGAAGGTGGCTGGCCTGGACCACGCCGAAGGCAACCCGCGCTTCAAGCAGATCATCCTGCGTGTACTGCAGGACACTGCGCGCCTGGTGGAAGACCTGGAAATCACCGAAGACGAATTCTGGCACGCCATTGATTACCTCAACCGCCTGGGCGGCCGTAACGAGGCCGGCCTGCTGGCCGCAGGCCTGGGCATCGAGCACTTCCTCGACCTGCTGCAAGACGCCAAGGACGCCGAAGCCGGCCTGGGTGGCGGTACCCCGCGTACCATCGAAGGCCCGCTGTACGTCGCTGGTGCTCCGTTGGCGCAAGGTGAAGCGCGCATGGACGACGGCACCGACCCGGGCGTGGTGATGTTCCTTCAGGGCCAGGTGTTCGATGGCGAAGGCAAGCCGCTGGCCGGTGCCACCGTTGACCTCTGGCACGCCAACACTCAGGGTACTTACTCGTACTTCGACTCGACCCAGTCGGAATACAACTTGCGCCGCCGCATCATTACCGATGCCGAGGGCCGCTACCGTGCGCGCTCCATCGTGCCATCGGGGTATGGCTGCGACCCACAGGGCCCCACCCAGGAGTGCCTGGACCTGCTCGGCCGCCATGGCCAGCGCCCGGCGCACGTGCACTTCTTCATCTCTGCCCCCGGGCATCGCCACCTGACCACGCAGATCAACTTCGAGGGTGACAAGTACCTGTGGGACGACTTCGCCTATGCCACCCGTGACGGGCTGATCGGCGAGTTGCGCTTTGTCGAGGATGCTGCTGCGGCGCACGATCGTGGGGTGCAAGGCGAGCGTTTTGCCGAGCTGGCGTTCGACTTCCACCTGCAATCGGCAGCAGCGCCGGAGGCCGAAGCGCGCAGCCACCGTCCGCGCGCGTTGCAGGAAGGCTGAGTTCGCGCCAGGATTCACAGTGTTTTGGCCTGGGCCTTTCCGTGCGGGGAGGGCCTGGGCTTTTTGCTGTCAGCCGCTTGTGATCTAGAATCGGCCTTTTCCCCGAGCCCTCACCATGCTCCCGATCGCACTGTTACCGACTACCGCCGACCAAGCCCCGCTGATTCGCAACCTTTACCAGTTCTATTCCTACGAATCCTCCGACTGGGAGCAGGAAGACGTCGAAGTGGACGGCCGCTTCTATGTCCACGACGAGCACCTGCAACGTTACTGGCAGGATGACGGCTGGGGCGCCTACCTGGTGCTGGCGGATGGCTTCATCGCTGGTTTTGTGCTGGTCGAGCGCAGTGAGCTGCCGGGCATCGACGCGCTGGAACTGGCCGACCTGTTCATTCTTAAAAAGTATCGCCGCCAGGGTATTGGCCAGGCGGTAGCGTTGCAGTTGCTGGGCGGCGAGGGCGACTGGTTGCTGCGCTGCTATTCACAGGACCCGCCCGCCGTGGCGTTCTGCCACGCCGTATTGGCAAACCTGTCGCGCCCTGCGCAGGCCATTGCCCTGCCTGATGAGCCGGATCTGCTCAACTTCCTGGTCGCAGGTGCCCGTCATTGAGGGCAGGCCAGCTCTGGCTCGTTCCTTGAGGGCATGACGGCATTTTTGTGAGGCACTTCACAAAAAATTCATCGAAGGCATAATGCCACTAATCCAGTTCATTACCCGGCCTCGTCATGCCGGAGCCCTTTTCACGCCCCTCGAAGGTTCAGGTAAAGTTCATGTCGCTAGTCGCAAGCCCCGACATCATGTACCGGCTGTTGATTCAGAGTGTGGTGGACTATGCCATTTACATGCTCACTCCCGAAGGTATCGTCGCCAACTGGAACCCTGGCGCCCAGCGTGCCAAGGGCTACCATGCCGAGGAAATCGTCGGCCAGCATTACTCGTTGTTCTATTCCGAGGCCGAGCGTGCCGCCGGCTTGCCCACATTCAACCTGGAGCAGGCGCGCAGCACCGGGCGCTTCGAAGAGATCGGCTCGCGCTTGCGCAAGGATGGCTCGGCCTTCCACGCCCATGTGGTGATCGATGCGGTGTACGACGATGCTGGCCAACTGGTGGGGTTCGCCAAGGTCACCCGCGACATTTCCGAGCGCCATCGGCAGGAGCAGGAACTGCTGCAGGCCAAGGAACTGGCCGAGCAGTACAGCCAGGAAATGGCCAACCTGTCGCAGTTCCTTGATTCGGTCATTGCCAACATCCCCGCCAGCGTCATCGTCCAGGACCTGGAAAGCCAGCGCATCCTGTTGGCCAACCAGCAGGCCGAGCGCCTGTTCGGCGGGCCGGGGCGCAGCATGATCGGCCAGTTGCCGGGCGATTGCCTGAGCCCGGCAGCGGCCGACTACCTGGAGCAGCAATTGGCGCGTGGTGCCCGCAGTAGCAAGGGCCATGCTGCCGAAACCTGCGTTGACACCGCTCGCGGGCCGCGCACCCTGCGCAGCCGTACCCTGCTTAGCCAGAACCGCGAGGGCCAGGCCGACTATGTGCTGTTCGTGGCTGAAGATGCCACCGAAGAGCTGGCCGCCCATGCGCAGATCCACCACATGGCACACCATGACGCGCTCACCGGGCTGCCCAACCGAACCCTGTTCAACGAACGGCTGCGTCAGGCGCTTGTGCGTGGCGACGAAAACGCCAAGTTGACCGCCGCCCTGTGCCTGGACCTGGACAACTTCAAGAACATCAACGACTCACTGGGCCATGCCTTTGGCGACAAGCTGCTGCGCGAGTTGGGCAAACGCCTGCGTCGCGAGCTGCGTGAGCACGACACCCTGGCCCGCCTGGGCGGTGACGAGTTTGCCGTGGTGCTGACGGGGCTGGACGGGCGGGATGCGGCGTGCAACACCGCGCAGCGGCTGATCAATGCCATTTGCCCGCCATTCCAGATCGAAGGCCATCAGTTCACGGTAGGGGTGAGCATCGGTATTGCCATCGCCCCGGATGACAACGACCAGGCCGAGCAGTTGCTCGGTTATGCCGACATGGCGCTGTACGAGGCCAAGCGTAATGGCCGCAACCGCTTCGAGTGCTTTGACGTCGAGCTGGATGTCGCCGCCCGCCAACGCCGCCTGGTGGAGACCGACTTGCGTACCGCGCTGCACCTGGGCCAGCTGCAGTTGCACTACCAGCCAGTGGTCGACCAGCAAACCAGCAGCGTGACCGGGTACGAAGCGCTGCTGCGCTGGGAGCACCCCACCCGTGGCATGGTCATGCCCATGGACTTCATCCCCATCGCCGAAGAAACCGGGCTTATCCACGAACTGGGCACCCGGGCGCTGAACCTGGCCTGCCAGGAGGCGGCCAGCTGGGACAGCGACCAGACGGTGTCGGTCAACCTGTCGGCGGTGCAGTTCAAGAATGCCAACCTGGTGCATACCGTGGCCCTGGCGCTAGCCGACTCGGGCCTGCCGGCGCAGCGGCTGGAACTGGAAATCACCGAATCGGTGCTGCTGGGCAACAGCGAAGAAAACGTGCGCACCTTGCGTGCGCTGAAGGACTTGGGTGTGTCCATCTCGCTGGACGATTTCGGCACGGGGTATTCATCGCTGGGTTACCTGCGGTCATTCCCGTTCGACCGGATCAAGATCGACAAGTCATTCGTGCATGACATGTGTGACAGCCGCGAGGCAATGTCCATCATCCGCGCCATTACCGACCTGTCCAACAGCCTGATGATCAAGACCACGGCCGAGGGGGTGGAATCTGAAGAGCAGATGCGCCGGTTGGCAGCAGAGGGGTGTTCGCACTTCCAGGGTTATCTGTATGGGCGGCCGGCGCCGGCGAGCGAGCGCTTGAAGCAGGTGATTACGCTACGCTAGAGCCCCTTGGTGGGCGCAACTGTCTTGTTCAAAATCCAGAAGCCTGCGCCATCTCTGTGGGAGCGGGCATGCCCGCGAACACCGGCGCAGCCGGTGCCAGCCACCGCGTTGTTTGCTTCGCGGGCACGCCCGCTCCCACAAGGGACCGCGCAAGCTTTCAGGGCTTGAGCAAGACTCAGCTATTCCAGTCCGGCGCAAACGCCGGGCTCACCACCCGCTGGTCCTTCGGCAAGCCGGCAATTGCCGCGCGGTCTTCATCATCCAGCTGCACCTGAAGCGCGGCCAGGTTGGCCAGCTGGTTCTCGCGGCTGCTGGCCTTGGGTATCGCTGCTACACCGTCCTGTTCCAGCAACCACTTCAATGCCACCTGGCTCGGCAGCACAGCATGTTTGCGGGCAATCGCCTGGATCACCGGCTGCGCCGCCGCCTGGCCACGGGCCAGCGGGGTGTAGGCGGTGAGCAACAGGTCATGGCGACGGGCGTAGTCCAGCAGCGGTTGCTGGTCGAGCAGCACGTGGTACTCCACCTGAATGGCCGACAACGGCGCGCCCAAGGTTTCCACCACCTGGCGCAGCAGCCCCAGCGGGAAGTTGGCCACGCCGATGTGGCGTGCCTTGCCCTCGTCCCGCAGTGCTACCAGGGTGTCGATACTGCGGGCCAGGTCCCAATCCTTGCCGGGCCAGTGGATGTGGAACAGGTCGACCTGTTCGGTGCCCAGGGCGCGCAGGCTGTCTTCCAGCGACTGGCGCATGGCTTTGGGCTCCAGGCGGTCCCACCACACTTTGGTGGTGAGGTGGATCTGCTCGCGTGGGACGTCGCTGTCGCGCAGGGCCTGGCCAACCGCCGCTTCATTTTCGTAGGCGGTGGCGGTGTCGATGTGCCGGTAACCGACTTCCAGCGCCTGGTGCACGGCCTGGGTGCATTCACTGCCAGTCATTGGCCAGGTGCCCAAGCCGATTGCAGGCAGGTCCAGACCGTTACGGGTGGTGAGCCTTTGCATGTAAATTCCTTGTAGGGTGTGCAGGGTTCGCACCCGATGGTCGGCGATCAGCGAGGCACGGGCCATGCGCTCAAAGCACAAAGTGGTCGATCAGCGAACAGTAATTGCAGCCGGCATGGGCAAGTGGCAAATGAACTTCCTTATCCTGCGGCATCTCTTCTAGAATTCGAGCTGTTGCATCCGCCAGGCCATGCCTGCGCGGCCTTCCCTGGGCGTGGCATGGCGTCGCGCCGTCATCGAGAGAGCCATGAGTTCCAGCACACCGCTGTCCGGCGTCAATCAACCCTTGCGCGGTATCGCGCTGGTGGTGGTGGCGACGTTCCTGTTCGCCAGCCACGATGCGTTGTCGAAATTCCTTGGTGGCATTTACCCGATTGTCATGGTGGTGTGGGCGCGCTATGTCGTGCATACGCTGCTGATGGCCGGCATATTCCTGCCCAAGTCTGGCCTCAACGTATTGCGCACCCGCCGGCCGCTGCTGCAAACCTTGCGGGCCCTGAGCCTGCTGAGCACCAGCTTGCTGTTCACCACCGGCCTTCAGTATCTGCCGTTGGCTGAGGCGACGGCGGTCAACTTCCTTGCCCCGGTGCTGGTCACCGCGCTGTCGGCGCCGCTGCTGAAAGAGCGGGTGACGGTGGGGCAGTGGGTGGCGGTGGTGCTGGGCTTTATCGGTGTGCTGGTGGTGGTGCACCCGGGCGGGGCGATGTTTACCCCGGCCATTCTGTACCCGTTCGGCTCGGCACTGGGTTTCTGCTTCTATCAACTGCTCACGCGCATTCTGGCTGCCCATGACAGCCCGACCACCAGCAACTTCTATGCGGGGTTGTGCAACACGCTGGCGATGAGTGCGCTGGTGCCGTTCTTCTGGGAGGTGCCGCGCTGGGACCATGCCCTGTTGATGCTGGCGCTGGGGGGCTTTGGCATGTCGGCGCACCTGCTGCTGACCCAGGCCTTCCGCCATGCAGCACCGGCGTTACTGGCGCCGTTCAGCTATTGCCAGATCGTATTTGCCGGGTTGCTCGGGTTGGTGATCTACAGCCAGGTGCCGGATACCCTCAGCCTGGTGGGTATTTCGGTGATCTGCCTCAGCGGGCTGGGGGCGGCGTGGATGCAGCGGCGCAAGTAGAAACCTGTACAGGCTGACTTGTGGGAGCGGCCTTCAGGCGCGATCCTTCATCAAGGCCTGCAACGAATCATCAAAGTCTCGCAGGGCATCCGCCTGCACCGCCCGTTCGTCCTCGACCACCCGCGCCACATCGCCCAGGCGCTTGCTTGCCCGCCCTTCGGCACGGCCGATATAGGTCAGTTGGTCATCGAAAAACCGTGCCACTACCCGGCTCTCGATGCCCGCGCTGGCCAACCGGCTTTCAGTGTCCAGTAGCACGATCACATCCGGGTGGTCGCCCAGCAGCGTATCCAGGTCGTCATAAAAAGTGACTTCAGCGAACTGCTGCGCCAGCGACCGTGCCAGCCAGTCATAGGCTTGGCTTTCACTGTTCAGGGTTGCCACCGGGATGCGCTGGCCTGCTGTGGGTGCGTTAGCCTGGGCGCGGTGGTTGCCGAGGTAGGCAAGGGTCGCTTCGGCATCGCGCCCCAGCAAAACCGCCACCCGCTGGCCGGGGGCCAGGGCAACGCTGGAGATGGCCGTGGCCGAATAGAAGTGCCCGTAGGGCTGGCGGGTTTCGGTAGCGGCCGGATTGGCACAACCGCCGAGGGCGGCCAGCAAGGCGAGCAGGGCAGCGATCATGCCGGATTTCATGGATGGTCCCTCGTCGATGCAGTGAATGCCTGCATCTTCCGTCCGGGCCGGCCGCAGCGGAACTTGATGGCATTCATGGTGGCTATCGATGAGGTCGATGTGTCACTGCGCAGCCATGAATTGCAGGATGCGCTCGCGCAGCCAGCGTTCGGCCGGGTCGTTGTCCTGGGCGCCGCTCCACACCATCGACAGCTCGGCCTCGGTGATATCGAACGGCGCCGGGTCGGCGCGCAGGCTGCCGTCGTCGGCCAGGGCGCAGGCAGCATAGTCCGGCACTGTGGCGATCATCTCGGTGTTGCGCAGCAGGGCGCGCAGGCTGCCGAACTGCGGTACCGCCAGCACCACCTTGCGGCAGCGGCCGATGCGTGCCAGGTCCAGGTCGATGTTGCCACTCATGTCGCCGGAGAATGACACCATCACATGCGGGCGGGCGCAGTATTCGTCGAGGGTCAACGGGCCCGGGCGGTCGTCGGCGCGCAGCACCCGCACGCCAATATTGCGCAGCTTGCGGCGCTTGGCGGTGGCCGGCAGGTCGGTGGTGTAGCTCACGCCTACCGAGATCTCGCCGCTGGCCAGCAAGCCGGGCATCAGCAGGAAGTTGGCCCGGCGTACCACCACGCTGATGTCCGGGGCCTCTTCTTGCAGGGCCTGCAGCAGCGCCGGGAACAGGCCGAACTCGGCATCGTCCGACAGGCCCAGGCGGAACACGTTGCAACTGCTGGCCGGGTCGAATTCGCGGGCGCGGCTGATGGCGGCGGAAATCACGTCCATGGCCGGGCCCAACTCGGCGAAGATCTGCATGGCCCTGGGGGTGGGCTCCATGGCCCGGCCATTGCGGATCAGCAGCGGGTCGTCGAATAGCTCGCGCAGGCGGGCGAGGGCGGCGCTGACGGTGGACTGGGTGATGAACAGCTTTTCGCCGACCCGGGTCAGGTTGCGTTCGATCATCAGGGCTTCGAACAGCACCAGCAGGTTCATGTCGACGCGGCGCAGGTCGTTGCGGTTCATTGGGCTCAGGTTCCGGGGGTAGAGGGCTTGGCGGTGTATTGAAGCATGTGGGTGGCCTGCGTGCCTTGTATGGATGTGCCGGCCTCTTCGCGGGCACGCCCGCTCCCACAGGTACAGCGCGGTTTTCAAGGCCTGTGCAGATCCTGTGGGAGCGGGCGCGCCCGCGAAGAGGCCAGGACAGGAAAGCGCTGACAGAGCCAGCCTATCACCCCCTAACAGCCACTCTATTAGAACTCTGCCCAAGCTCGGCTAGTCTTTCCCCTGGCCCCGCGAATTGCGCGAGTGGGCGGCGTGGCAGCACCTGTGTGCAAGACCGCGCCCACCTGCCGTGACAGCTTCGCAAGCCCCGTGTAGACCTGATGAGGGGTAGCACGAGCGCACACGCTCGGCTGAAAGAACACCTGGCACAGACCGGAAATCTGGATAACCGACCCAAAGGTACCCGCAGATGTCGAACGAATCGAAATGCCCGTTCCATCAAACCGCAGGTGGCGGCACCACCAACCGTGACTGGTGGCCTGACCAGCTCAACCTGAGAATTCTTCACCAACATTCGTCCAAGTCCAGCCCCGACCCGGACTTCGACTATGCCAAGGCGTTCAAGAGCTTGGACTTCCAGGCCTTGAAGAAAGACCTGACCGCCTTGATGACCGACTCGCAGGACTGGTGGCCCGCCGACTTCGGCCACTACGGCCCATTGTTCATCCGCATGGCCTGGCACAGCGCCGGTACCTACCGCATCGGCGACGGCCGGGGTGGTGCGGGCTCTGGCCAGCAGCGTTTCGCCCCGCTCAACAGCTGGCCGGACAACGTCAGCCTGGACAAGGCCCGGCGCCTGCTGTGGCCGATCAAGCAGAAGTACGGCAACAAGATTTCCTGGGCCGACCTGATCGTGCTCACCGGCAACGTTGCCCTCGAATCCATGGGCTTCAAGACCTTCGGCTTTTCGGGCGGGCGCGCCGATGTGTGGGAGCCTGATGAAGATGTGTACTGGGGCTCGGAAAAGGTCTGGCTGGGTGGCGATACTCGCTACGGCAAGGACCAGGTCAAGGCCCAGCCGCCAGGCCAGGGTGATCTGGTGGCCGAGCCGGCCAAGCATGGGGAGGAACAGAACCGCGACCTGTCGGCCGAGCGCAACCTGGAGAACCCGCTGGCTGCCGTGCAGATGGGCCTGATCTACGTGAACCCGGAAGGGCCGGAAGGCAACCCGGACCCGGTGGCGTCGGGCAAGGACATCCGTGAAACCTTCGGCCGCATGGCCATGAACGATGAAGAAACCGTAGCGTTGATTGCTGGCGGCCACGCCTTCGGCAAAACCCACGGTGCCGGCCCTGCCGACAACGTCGGCCCTGAACCGGAAGCGGCTGGCCTGGAATTGCAGGGCCTGGGCTGGGCCAACAAGTTCGGCAGCGGTAAGGGTGGGGACGCCATCACCAGCGGCCTGGAAGTGATCTGGACCTCCACCCCCACCCGATGGAGCAACGAGTACCTCAACAACCTGTTCAACTTTGAGTGGGAGTTGACCAAGAGCCCGGCAGGTGCGCACCAATGGCGGCCGAAAGAGGGCAAAGGCGCCGGAACGGTGCCGGATGCGCACGACCCGGGTAAAAAGCATGCACCCTCCATGTTGACCTCCGACCTGGCGCTGCGCTTCGACCCGATCTACGAGCCGATCGCCCGCCGCTTCAAGGAGAACCCCGACCAGCTGGCGGATGCGTTCGCCCGCGCCTGGTACAAGCTGATCCACCGCGACATGGGCCCGCTGGCACGTTACCTGGGCCCGGAAATGCCAAACGAAGAGCTGCTGTGGCAAGACCCGTTGCCCAAAGCCGATCCATCCACGCTCAGCGAGCAAGACATCGCGGCCCTCAAAACCAAGGTGCTGGGTGCGGGCCTGAGCGTGGGCGAGCTGGTTTCCACCGCCTGGGCATCGGCCTCGACCTTCCGTGGCTCTGACAAGCGCGGTGGTGCCAATGGCGCCCGCTTGCGCCTGGCGCCGCAGAACGGCTGGGCTGCCAACCAGGGTGTCGACAAGGTACTGGCGGCCCTGGAAAAGATTCAGGCCGACTTCAACACCGGCGGGAAGAAGGTCTCGCTGGCCGACCTGATCGTGCTGGCCGGTACCGCAGCTGTGGAAAAGGCCGCCAAGGATGCCGGCTACAGTGGCAACGTGGGCTTCCGACCGGGCCGCGTCGATGCGTCCCAGGCGCAGACCGACGTCGAGTCGTTCGCGGTGCTGGAGCCGCTGGCCGATGGATTCCGCAACTTCACCAAGGCACGTTATAGCGTCAAGGCCGAGAAGCTGTTGCTGGACAAGGCCCAGTTGCTGACCCTGACTGCGCCCGAACTGACCGTGCTGATCGGTGGCCTGCGCGTGCTGGGCGCCAACCATGGCGGCAGCAAGCAGGGTGTGTTCACCGACAAGGTCGGCACCTTGAGCAATGACTTCTTCCGCAACCTGCTGGACATGGGCGTGGAGTGGAAGGCGACGTCGGCGGACAACGAAAGCTTCGAAGGCCGTGACCGCAAGACCGGGCAGGTGAAGTGGACCGGTAGCCGGGTTGACCTGGTGTTTGGTTCGCATGCCCAGTTGCGGGCATTGAGTGAGGTGTATGGCAGCAGTGATGGGCGTGACAAGTTTGTTCGGGACTTTGTTGCGGCCTGGCAGAAGGTCATGGAGCTGGACCGCTTTGACCTGAAGTAACAGTGTTATCGGTGGGACGCTTTGCGTCCCATTCGCGGGCTTGCCCGCTCCCACAGGTACCGCACTGCTTTTCAGGGTGCTGAAAACCTGTGGGAGCGGGCAAGCCCGCGAATGGGCTGCACAGCAGCCCCTGGCGCCAGTGGCAATCCCGCCAATTTGAGGTCGGATAGATACAAAAGCGCCCTCGTCGGTTCTGTTGCAATGCTTCTCAGGCGGCAAGCCTGAACAGCGTGCTCATAACGACAAGGAACCCCGACCATGCAAATGCCCAAGACCCTGAATATCCGCAACGGCGACAAGGTGCAGCCAACCTTTTCGGCACAGGAATACGCGGCCCGTCACGCTCGCCTGCGGGCCTACATGGCCGATCAGGACATCGAGGCAGCCATCTTCACGTCGTACCACAACGTCAACTACTACAGCGATTTCCTCTACTGCTCGTTCGGCCGCCCCTATGCGCTGGTGATCACCCAGGACAAGGTTGTCTCGATCAGCGCCAACATCGACGGTGGGCAACCCTGGCGGCGCACGGTCGGCACTGACAACATCGTCTACACCGACTGGCAGCGCGACAACTACTTCGTTGCCATCCAGCAGGCGCTACCGCTGGCCTCGCGCATTGGCGTGGAACACGACCACCTCAACCTGCAGAACCACGCCAAGCTCGCCGCCTGCTACCCCAAGGCCGAACTGGTGGACATCGGCGCCCCGTGCATGCGCATGCGCATGATCAAGTCGGCCGAGGAGCAGGCGCTGATCCGCCATGGCGCGCAGGTGGCCGACATTGGCGGTGCGGCGGTGGTGGAGGCGCTGCGTGATCAGGTGCCGGAGTACGAAGTGGCGCTGCATGCCACCCAGGCGATGGTGCGTGAAATCGCCAGGCGCTTCCCCGATGCGGAGCTGATGGACACCTGGACCTGGTTCCAGTCCGGGCTCAACACCGATGGCGCGCACAACCCGGTCACCAGCCGTCGCGTTGGCAAAGGTGAGATCCTCAGCCTCAATTGCTTCCCGATGATCGCTGGCTACTACACCGCGCTGGAGCGCACACTGTTCCTTGACCACTGCCCGGACGAGTGCCTGCGCCTGTGGCAGGCCAACGTCGAAGTGCACGAGGCCGGGTTGAAGCTGGTACGCCCGGGCATGCGCTGCAGCGACATTGCCCGCGAACTGAACGAGATCTTCCTGCGTCACGACCTGCTGCAGTACCGCACCTTTGGCTATGGCCATTCGTTCGGCACCTTGAGCCACTACTACGGGCGCGAAGCGGGGCTGGAGCTGCGCGAAGACATCGACACGGTGCTGGAGCCGGGCATGGTGGTGTCGATTGAACCGATGATCATGCTGCCTGAAGGGCGACCAGGGGCGGGCGGGTACCGCGAGCATGACATCCTGATCGTCAATGACCACGGCGCTGAGAACATCACCAAGTTCCCGTATGGGCCGGAGCACAACATCATTCGCAAGTAAGCATCGGCGTCGCCTGCTTCGCGGGCACGCCCGCTCCCACAGGGGCCTCACACATCCTGAAGGAGCGGGCCTGCCCGCGAAAAGGCCAGCCTGGACAATAAAAAAATCACTGTATGACCACCAGACCCTGCCTCCAATTAAAAGAACCAGAGGGTACCCGTCATGTCCAGCACCACCCTGAATGCACCCACCCTCGACGGCGCCGCGCCCAGCGCCGAACGCCAGGCCCTGCGCAAGGCCGCCCGGGCCAGTTTCATGGGCAACTTCGTCGAGTGGTTCGACTACGCCGCTTACGGCTACCTGGCAACCATCATCGCCGCCACCTTCTTCCCGCAAACTGACAAAACCACCGGCCTGTTGGCAACCTTCGCCGTGTTTGCCCTGTCGTTCCTGGTGCGCCCGCTGGGCGGCATCGTCTGGGGCCACTTTGGCGACCGCCATGGCCGGCGCAATGCGCTGTCGTGGTCCATCCTGATCATGTCGGTGTCCACCTTCTGCATCGGCCTGTTGCCCGGTTATGCGCAAATCGGCCTGTGGGCGCCGGCCCTGTTGCTGTTGATCCGCCTGGTGCAGGGTTTTTCCGCCTCGGGCGAATATGCAGGTGCTGCGGCGTTCCTGGCCGAGTACGCGCCACCCGGCCGGCGTGGCCTGTACACCAGCATCGTGCCGGCCAGCACGGCGGCCGGGTTGCTGTTCGGTGCGGCGTTCGTGGCGTTACTGCACGAGCTGCTCAGCAGCGAAGCCCTGCATGAGTGGGGCTGGCGCCTGCCGTTCCTGCTGGCGGCGCCGTTCGGGCTGGTTGGGCGTTATATCCGCATGAGCCTGCAGGACACGCCCAAGTTCCTGGAGATGGAGCAACGCCTGGAACACAAGGCTGACATGGCACCGATGCCGCTGCGCGAACTTATGGGCCAGCACCGCCGCAGCCTGGCCATCGGCATTGGCGTTACCTGCCTGAACGCCGTGGCGTTCTACCTGCTGCTCAGCTACATGCCAACCTACCTGTCCACTGAAATGGGCATGAGCGAGCGGGATTCGTTCATTGCCTCGACGGTGTCGCTGGCCACCTACATCGGCTTGATCTTCCTGATGGGGCGGTTGTCCGACCGGTTTGGCCGCAAGACCATGCTGGTGGTGGCTTCGCTGTTGTTCCTGGGGTTGACCGTGCCGTTGTTCCGCCTGCTGGATGGGCAGCCGCTGCTGGTGATCCTGGCTATCCAGATTTGCTTCGGGGCGATACTGGCGATGAATGACGGCACTTTACCGTGCCTGCTGGCGGAAATTTTCCCGACCCGGGTGCGCTTCAGCGGCTTTGCCCTCAGCTTCAACCTGGCCAACGCACTGTTTGGCGGGACTGCGCCGTTCATTGCCACCTGGCTGATACAGGTGACGGGCAGCAAGCTGGCACCGGCGGGGTATTTGCTTGCCGCAGCGCTGGTGGCACTGGTGGCCATGCTGATGTGCCGGGAAACTGCGCACTCGGCGCTGGAAGATTAGTCGACCTGTGCCGGCCTCTTCGCGGGCACGCCCGCTCCCACAGGATCCGCGCTACCTTCAGGGTTGACGCGGTCCCTGTGGGAGCGGGCGTGCCCGCGAAGAGGCCGGTACAGGCCGGAGCAAATCATGAATCAATGCAAAGAGGCCTGCCGCCGCTCCCCCAGTGGCGACAACCCAAAAAACCGGCTGTAACTCTTGGAAAAATGTGCCGGCGAACTGAACCCGCACGCCAACGCCACCTCACGCACCTGCACATCACTGCGCAGCAGCAGCTCCCGCGCCCGCGACAGGCGCAGCTCCAGGTAATACTGGCTGGGCGTACGCTGCAGGTACTTGTGGAACAACCGCTCCAGCTGGCGCACGGTCACTTCGTTGAGGCTGGCCAGCTCTTCCAGCCCCAACGGTTCTTCCAGGTTGGCCTCCATGATCGCCACCACCTGGCTCAACTTGGGTTGGCCGCTACCGAGCAGGGTGCGCAGCGGCACCCGCTGGCGCTCGCGTTCGCCACGCACCCGGTCGCACAGCAGCAGCTCGGCCGCCTTGGCCGCGATGTCCTGGCCACCCGGTTCGCGAGCGACCAGTTGCAGCATCATGTCCATGGCCGCCACACCGCCCGAGCAGGTGTAGCGGTCCCGGTCCAGTTCAAACAGCTGGCTGGAGATGACGATGCCGGGAAAATGCGCCTGCAACGTCGGCAGGTCTTCCCAATGGATGGTGCAACGGTAGCCTTTGAGCAGTTCGGCCTTGGCCAACAGGTAGCTGCCTGTGCAGATACCGCCCAATGGCAAGTGCTGGCGTGCCAGCTGGCGCAACCAGTCGATCAGCGGGCGGTTGCCACGGCCACGGTCAATCGGGTTGGCACCGACCACCAGCAGCGCGTCCAGCGCGGGGGCGTTGGCAATGCTGTAGTCGGGCAGTACGCGCATACCGTTGCTGGCGGCCACCGGTGCATCGCCCGCGGCAATCAGCACGCTGCGAAACAGGGGCTTGCGCGCGGCCAGGTTGGCCATGCGCAGGGTCTCCACCGCCGAGGCCAGGCCGATGGTGGTGAAATTGGGCAAGATCAGAAAGCCGAAGGTCTTTACGGAACAACTCTTTACAATAGATGGCGATGGGTTTGCAGAAGCGGGGTGGACCATTGCGCTGTTCCTGTGCAAGCTGAGGCATAGTTCGTCAGGGGCAGTGAGAAAATACAGCCTCGCGTGGTTCTTGTTGTTATGGGTCGTTGCCGGGTCGATATTACACCCTGGGCGCAGCGGCCAGGAATGGCCCTGCCGGCTGGCAGGGCCGACAGTGATTGCACAAAGAAGGTGATCGTTCGTGAACCCCGAATCCATGCTGGCGGCATTGCCAGGCTACGCCATGTCGCCCGAGTCGATCCAGGTGCTGCCTGATGCCAAGGCCTACCGCGTCTGCCTGCTCGAACGCATCCGCGCCGCGACCCGGCGCATTGTGATTGTTGCGTTGTACCTGCAGGAAGACGAGGCCGGCCAGGAAGTGCTGGATGCCCTGTACCAGGCCAAGGCCGAGCGGCCAGGGCTTGAAATCACCATCGTGGTCGACTGGTTCCGTGCCCGCCGGGGCCTGCTCGGGGCCGGGCGACAGCCAGGTAACGCGGCCTGGTACCAGGCCCAGCGCCAGCTGCGTGGGCTGGACATCGCCATTCACGGCGTGCCTGTGCAAACCCGCGAGCTGTTTGGCGTGCTGCACCTGAAGGGCAGCATCATCGACGATTGCGTGATCTACACCGGCGCCAGCGTGAACAACGTCTACCTGCACCGCTTCGACCGCTATCGCCTGGACCGCTACCACCTGTTCCAGTCGCCAGCCCTGGCAGACGCCATGGTGGGCCTGGTGCAGCGCCTGTTGCACCACACCGCCACGCCGCGCCTCGATTTGCCGGCGCCCCCAACCACCCGCAGCCTGCGCGGTGACATCCGGCGCTTGCGGGCACGCTTGCGGCGCATGGCCTATGAGGCACCGGCCAGTGTGGCGGGGCAGGGGTTGCGGGTGATTCCGCTGTTGGGCGTGGGCCGTGGCAACCCGTTGAACCGGGCGCTGTGCGCCATGCTGGCGGCGGCGCGCACGCAGCTCGTCATCAGCACGCCATATTTCAACCCGCCGCGGGTCGTGATGCGCGAACTCGACCATGCGCTGGAGCGTGGTGTGCAAGTGGAATTGATCGTGGGTGACCGTACGGCCAACGACTTCTATATCGCGCCTGGCGAGCCGTTCAGTGCCAGTGGCGCGTTGCCTTATCTGTACGAAGACAACCTGCGGGCCTTCGCCCGTCGCCGCCATGGCGCAATTGCCAGCGGCCAGTTGCAAGTGCGGATCTGGAACGACCCCGGGCACACCTTCCACGCCAAGGGCGTGTGGGTAGACCAGCGCTATTCGCTGTTGACCGGCAATAACCTGAACCCGCGCGGCTTCAACCTGGACCTGGAGAACGGCCTGCTGATCGATGACCCGCAGGGGCAGTGGCTGGGGCCACGGGAGGCAGAGCTGGCCGAATTGCGCCGGTTTGCGCCGAAAATCGGTTCGGCAGAGGCGTTGGGGGTCAAGGCCGAACACCCCAAGGAAGTGCGCAAGTTCTTGCGCAGGTTGCGTTACAGCCGGCTGGAGCCGTTGATCAAACGGGTGCTTTGATGTCGCTTGCACTGGCCCCATCGCCGGCAAGCCAGCTCCCACAGGGGCGGTGCATGCCTTGAAACCTGCGCAAGTCCTGTGGGAGCTGGCTTGCCGGCGATGGGGCCAGTGCCGCCAGCCGAGCAATCAGGCTGTGGCGCCTTTGCTTTGTGCCGCCCCAGCTTCCTTCTTGCCCTTCGGCTTGAGCCGCGACACGGCAAGCAGAACCACCGCCAGCCCGACGATCTGATAAAGCGAAATCTCTTCACTCAAGACCGCCCACGACGCCAGCACCGTCAGCACCGGCCCCAGGTTGCCCACTGCCGCCGTGTGGGTAGGCCCCAACCGCTGAATCGCCAGCGCCACCCAGTAGATCGGCAACACCGTGGAAAAGACCGCCATCAATCCGGCATTGGCCCACACCGCGCCGGGCAATTGCCACAATTGCCCGACGGGGGCCACCAGCAGGTAATGCGCCAACACCATCAGCGAGGATGCGGTGCCGCACAGGCCGGCCAGGCGCATCGAGCCCATGCGTTTGAGCATCATCCCGGTACCGGCGTAGTAAAGTGCGTAGGTCACCGCACTGGCAAACACCCACAGCGAGCCCAGCACCACTTGCTGGCCTGCCCCGGCGACACTGATGTCATGGACAAAGGCGATGCCCAGCCCCAGATAGCACAGGCCCATGGCCGACAGCGTGCGCAGGCTTGGCCGTTCACGCAGGGCGATGGCCTGGAACACCAGCACCAGCGTCGGGTAGGTGAACAGAATCAGCCGTTCCAGCCCGGCGCTGATGTACTGCAAGCCATAGAAATCGAACAGGCTGGCCAGGTAATACCCCAGCAGCCCAAGCAAGGCCACACGCAAACCGTCGCCCAGGTTCAGAGGGGCGCTGCCTTGGCTACGGCTCGCCCATACCAGCCAGGCGAACAGCGGCAGCGCCAACCCCATGCGCATGGCCAAAAGGCTGATGGCGTCCACCGGCCCGGCAGCGTAGGCGAGCTTGACGAAAATGGCCTTGAAGCTGAAGCCAAGGGCGGCCAGCACGGCGTACAAGGCGCCGCTCTGCAACTGGCGTTGGATCAGGCTGCGTAGTGCATTCATGGAGTACCTGCGGCAGAAAAGGGCATGGCTTATTCTGAACAGAAGGCTGTCGCGCTAGAATCGCTTTTTAGTGAACAGGGTCTTCTGTTTTGGAGAAGGGCATGCAATTCGACCTGACCGACCTGCGCCTGCTGCTGGCCATTGCCGCCACAGGTAGCCTGAGCAAGGCCGCTGCGACCTTCCCGGTGGCTGTATCGGCTGCCAGTACTCGCCTGAGACTGCTCGAAGAGCGCTGTGGCCTGGTGTTGTTCTTCCGCAAGGCCGATGGCATGCAGCTGACGCCTTCCGGGCGCCTGGTGCTGGAAGGGGCGCGCAACGTGCTCGGCGAAGCGCAAAAACTGCAAGAGACCTTGCAGCAGATGGCCGGCGAGCAGCGCATCACGTTGCGCCTGGCGGCGTCGACGGTGGCCAACAGCACCTTGTTGCCGGCGATACTTGGGCCGTTTCTGGCGGACTACCCCGAAGTCGACCTGCAACTGATGGAACACAAGAGCGTGGACGTGCTGCGGGTGGTATTGGCCAACGAGTGCGAGATTGGTGTGTACGACGGCATTCTGCCCAGCGGGGGTGTGGTATCGCTGCCGTTTCGCACCGAGCGGCTGGTGATGCTGGTGCCTGCGGACCATCACCTGGCCGGGCGCGAGCAGCTGCGTCTGGTCGATGCGCTGGGCTATGCGTTCATCTGCCTGCCCGCCGGGCGGCCGATGCAGCGCTTTGTCGAGGAACTGGCCATGAACCTGGCCATGCCGCTGAAGGTGCGTGTGCGCGCCCCCAGCTTCGAGGCCATCGCGCAACTGGTTGCACAGCGTGCGGGCGTGGCCATGCTGCCTGAAACCGCCGCCGTGCGCGCCGAGCAGGAGCTGCCGGTGCGCCGCGTCGCCCTGGCGGAAAGCTGGGCCACCCTTGAACTGCGCCTGTGTTTCCGTGACTGGGAGCGCCTGAGCTCACACGGGCGGCAGCTGGTGAGCTTCCTGTCGGGGCGGCAGTTGGCTGCCCCAGCTTCGGGTGAGCCCTATGAAGGGTGACTGATCGTCAGGTCAGCTACCCAGCAAGCGATGATATCAATATGATATCTATTCTCCCTGGGCAGCCTTGAAGGTGAGCCATGTTTTACAGGCTCCTGACCAAGGTCTCTCTGAAAAGTCATCACAAGCGCATACAATTGCGCCTTTTCCTCGTTAACCAGATAGGCCAAAGCGTATATGGCGCTAGATCCACCCACGATGCTGACCATTTCGGTCGCCCTGGCAGCCGCGGCTGCCCTGTACCTGGCGATTGAATGGCGCAGTGTCCGCGAGTCCTCGTTGCTGTTCTGGAGCGCAGGTTTCGCCACCATTACTGTTGGTTGCATCCTGGCGTTGTTGCGCGGGATCGGTTTTCTGTTTATCGGCATCTGGTTCGCCAATGGCTTGCTGGTGGTGGCGCACGCGTTCTTCCTGATGGGCGTGCTGCGCTTTACCCAAGAGCGCTTGTCGCGTGCCTGGCTGATGATCGTGGTGGTCTGGTTCGCCTTGCTGCTGTTGCCCGCTGGGCCGCAGTGGTCGAAGGTGATGCTGATGGCCAACTCGTTGCTGGTGGCTGCGCTGACGCTGAAGGCCAGCTTCCTGCTGCGGCCCCACGGCAAGTCGCTAAGTGTTGGCGCCGTGCAGTTGCGCTATGTGTTGCTGATCCATGGCCTGTTCTATGTGCTCAAGGCAATCATCGCAATTACACCGGGTACGGTGATCGACCTGGCCACTTTTGGCGGGCTGATCATTCAGATTTCCCTGGTCGAGGGGGCGATGGCGATCATGCTGATTGCCTTGTCGATGACGGGCACCGTGCGCTATCGGCGCGAGGAGCGGATTGCCCGGCTGGCTGCGCGTGATCCGTTGACCGCGCTGTACAACCGGCGTGCCCTGGAGGTCAGGGCGGGGCATTTCTTCAAGGAAGTAAGCCCGGCACAGCCTGGGGCCTTGCTGCTGATCGACATCGACAACTTCAAACTGGTCAACGACCTGCACGGGCATATCGCGGGTGACCGCTTGCTGATTGCCTTGAGCGAGATCATTCGCGCGGTGCTGCCCGAGCGCTCGCTGGCGGCGCGGTTGGGCGGCGATGAATTCGTCATCTTGCTGTGCGGGGCCAGCAACGAGCGGGTCATGGAGTTGGGCGGGCTGCTGCGTGAGCAGTTCCAGCAATATGCCAGCAAGACCGTGCCTACGCCGCAGGCGGTCACCTTGAGCATCGGTGCCAACCTGTTCGACCAGCCACCAGCAAGCCTGGCGGCGTTGATCGAGCAGGGGGATGTGGCGTTGTACCAGTCCAAGCGCAGCGGGCGGGACAGTATCCGGTTTGTCGAGCGCTCGATGGCCGACCTTAACCAATAGACTCATGGGGCTGCTTTGCAGCCCATCGCCGGCAAGCCAGCTCCCACAGAGGCCGCGTGATGCTGAAATTTTGCGCAGTACTTGTGGGCGCTGGCTTGCCGGTAATGGGCCGCGAAGCGGCCCTGATGGCTTGAAGGCGGGGTGTCAGGTGGCCACCTGGTAGCACGGCACATACGCAGCGCCGCCGGGCAGCTTCATGCGGTGCTGGTCGACGAAGGCCTGCAACAGCCGGCCCAGCGGGTCCAGCACGGCGCTGTCACCGTGGATCTGATACGGCCCGTGTTCTTCGATCAGGCGGATGCCCTTGTCCTTCACGTTGCCCGCAACAATGCCGGAGAACGCCCGGCGCAGGTTGGCCGCCAACTCGTGCGGGGGCAGGTCACGGCGCAGGTCCAGCTCGGCCATGGCCTGGTGGGTCGGGTCGAACGGGCGCTGGAAGCTCTCCTCGATCTTCAGCAGCCAGTTGAAGTGGAAGGCGTCGTTGCGCTCACGGCGGAACTGCTTGACCTCCTTGAGCCCTTCGACCATGTGCCGGGCAACTTCTGCCGGGTCGTCGATGATGATTTCGTACAAGCGGTGCGCCGCCTCGCCCAGGGTGGCGCCGACGAAGGCATGCAACTGTTGCAGGTAAGGCTCGGCGCTGCGCGGGCCGGTGAGCACCACCGGGAACGGCAGGTCGTGGTTGTCCGGGTGCATGAGGATGCCCAGCAGGTACAGGAACTCCTCGGCTGTACCGGCACCACCCGGGAAGATGATGATGCCGTGGCCGACACGCACGAAGGCCTCCAGGCGCTTCTCGATGTCTGGCAGGATCACCAGTTCGTTGACGATAGGGTTGGGGGCTTCGGCGGCGATGATGCCTGGCTCGGTCAGGCCCAGGTAACGGCTGCCATGCATGCGTTGCTTGGCGTGGGCAATGGTGGCGCCCTTCATCGGGCCTTTCATCACGCCTGGGCCGCAGCCGGTGCATACATCCAGCTTGCGCAGGCCAAGCTCGTGGCCGACCTTCTTGGTGTACTGGTATTCCTCGCTGCTGATCGAGTGACCACCCCAGCACACCACCATTTTCGGCTCCACGCCCGGGCGCAGGGTGCGGGCATTGCGCAGCAGGTGGAAGACGTAGTCGGTGATGCCCTGGGAGCTTTCCAGGTCGATACGCTGGCTGGCCAGTTCGCTCTCGGTGTAGACGATGTCACGCAGGGCGCTGAACAGCATTTCACGGGTGCTGGCGATCATCTCGCCATCGACGAAGGCGTCGGCCGGGGCATTCAACAGCTCCAGGCGAACACCGCGGTCCTGTTGGTGGATTTTTACCTCGAAGTCCTTGTAGGCCTCAAGGATGGTCTTGGCATTGTCGACATGGGCGCCGGTGTTGAGGATAGCCAGGGCGCACTGGCGGAACAGGGTGTAAAGGCTACCGGTACCGACTTCACTCAGTTGCTGCACTTCACGTTGTGACAGCGTCTCCAGGCTGCCTTTGGGGCTGACGGATGCATTGATGACATGGCGTTGGGGCATCTAAGTCTTTCCTGTGCAGGTAAAACATCCTTCTTTGACAACACCATACCGAGAAATGTGGGCGGCAACGAGGGGGTGGGTGAAAATCCTTGAGACCGGGTTGGCTTCTTCGCGGGCTTGCCCGCTCCCACAGGTACGGCGCAAGCCCTGAGAGCAGCGCCACCCTGTGGGAGCGGGCAAGCCCGCGAAGCAGGCGACTCGGTCTCAAGTCAACCCAACAGTTTCTGCACACCCAGGGTAATCGCCAGCCCTCCACCAACCAGCCACAGGTTCAGAATCGCCCCGGTAGCCAGCGCCTTTGGCCCGGCCTGGCGGATCTGGCTGAAGCGGGTTTCCATCCCCAGCGCAGTCATGGCCATGGTCAGGGCAAAAGTGTCCAGGCTGTTGACCGCCTGGGTCACACTGCCAGGCAGCACCTGCAGCGAATTTACCAGCACCAGTGCAAGGAAGCCGAAGGCAAACCAGGGCATCGCAATGCGCCCGTTGCCTTGCGCCAGGCCGGTTTTACGCGAACGGCTGATCCACAGGCCTACCACCAACAGTACCGGCACCAGCAGCATTACCCGGGTCATCTTGACGATGGTTGCAATATGGGTGGCTTCAGGGCTTACGTTACTGGCTGCGCCAACCACCTGCGCCACTTCGTGAAGGGTACCGCCGAGGAAAAGCCCGGCGCCCAGGGTGTCCAGGTGCAACCAGCCAGCGTTGATGGCCAGCGGGTACAGGAACATCGACAAGGTGCCGAACAGCACCACGCTGCCGACTGCCATCGCGCTTTTATGCGGGGCACTGCGCAGCGCCGATTCGAAGGCCAGCACCGCAGCGGCGCCGCAGATGGCACTGCCTGCGGCGGTCAGCAGGGCGGTGTCACGGTCCAGCTTGAACAGCTTCATGCCGCACCACAGGCCGATCAGCAAGGTGCTGGACACCACCAGTAGCGACACGATCAGCCCCGACCAGCCGACTTCGGCAATTTCCTGCAGGCTGACGCGCAGGCCAAAGAAGGCCACGGCAATGCGCAGCAGGCCGCGGGCCGAGAAGTTGATGCCGGCAGCCCAGCTGGCCGGTACGCCGTCACGCAGCGCGTTACCGTACAGGGCACCTGCGACGATGCCGACGATCAGCGGGCTTATACCCAGGTTGGCGATGGCAGGCAAGGCAGCCAGCTGGGTAACCGCAAGCGCGAACAGCGCGACGAACAGGATGCCATTTAGCCGCCCTCGGGTAGAGAGGGTAGGGGCAAAAGCGGGGTTGGACGGAACCGTGGCCATGTGAGTCCTCCGGAAAAGTGTTTCGACAGGGCCTACGTTAATCTGGTTATAAGCTTATAAAAAATCGTAATTTAGAATGGCAAATATCCGAATAGCTGATATTTTTAAAACATGACCCCAGAACAGCTGATAACGTTTGCAACGGTTGCCGAGCACGGCAACATCAGCCACGCGGCCCAGGCCCTGCATCTGTCGCAGCCCGCAGTGTCCGGCCAGCTCAAGTTGTTGCAGGAGGCTTTTGGCGAGCCTCTTTATCAACGTGCCGGCCGTGGCGTGCGGCTGACGGCGGCTGGGGAGCAGTTGCTGGCCCATGCCGAGCGCCTGCGCGAAACCTTTCGCCAGGCCCAGGCACTGCGTGAGGCCATGCGTGGGCTGGAACGCGGCACCTTGCGCATCGGTGCCAGTACCACGCCGGCCAGCTACCTGCTGCCTTACCTGATTGCCGATTTTCACGGGCGCTATCCGGATGTGCTGGTAAGCACTTCACATGGCAACACGGCGGAGATCGTCGCCGCACTGGACAGTGTCGATATCGCCCTGATCGAAGGCCCGCCTGGGCAGGAGCTGGCGTTGGGTACGCAAGTGACGGCCTGGCATGAGGACGAGATCGTCGCGATTGTGCCCAGTGGTCACCCACTGGCGGGCAGTGACCAGCAGACGTTGGCGTCGCTGGGCGCCTACCCGCTGGTCCTGCGCGAGAGCGGCTCGGGTGTGCGGCAGATCGTCGAGCGGGCGTTTGCCCGGGATGGCGTGGCGATGCGCGTGGCGCTGGAGATTGCCGGGGTGGAGGGGGTGAAGGAAGCGGTGCGGGCGGGGATGGGGGTTGGCTTTGTGTCGGCAATGTCCATCCGCCATGAAGATGGGGCATTGCACCGGTTGCAGGTGGCGCCGCAGCCACTGGTGCGGCGGTTTTCCATTCTGGTGCCGCATGCGGCGACTCCGTCGCGGGCCGCTTCGCGGTTTCTTGAGTTGTGTGTTGGTATGCAAGCGGTCGGTTGACTGTTCGGGCCTCTTCGCGGGCACGCCCGCTCCCACAGGTACAGCGCTGCTTTCAGGGGGTACGCCATCCCTGTGGGAGCGGGCGTGCCCGCGAAGAGGCCCACACAGACGCCATCAACTTAACTGGAATACATGCTTCATATAGGCCACAAAGTTCTCATCCCGGCATTGCGTCTTGCCCGGGCTGTCGGAAATCTTGGCCACGGGCGCCCCGTTGCAACCGGTCATCTTGATCACGATATTCATCGGCTCCACCCCCGGGATATCGCAGGTCAGCCGGGTGCCAATGCCAAAACTCACATTGATCCGTTCATGCAACGTGCGGTACAGGCCCAGCGCTTTAGTGAAATCCAGCCCGTCGGAAAAGATCAGCGTCTTGCTCCTGGGGTCGATCCCCAGCCGCTCATAGTGGGCAATGGCCTTTTCCGCCCAAACCAGCGGGTCACCCGAGTCGTGCCGCAGGCCATCGAACAGTTTGGCAAAGTACAAGTCGAAGTCGCCCAGGAATGCGTCCATGGTGATGCAGTCGGTCAAGGCGATGCCCAGCAGCCCGCGGTACTCCCGCACCCAGCATTCCAGCGCAGCAGCCTGGCTGTCGACCAGGCGCGGGCCGAGCTGCTGGTGGGCCATGAACCATTCGTGGGCCATGGTGCCCAGCGGCTTGAGTTCGAACTCACGGGCCAGGTGCACATTGCTGGTACCCACGAAACGCCCCGGGAAATCGTGCTTGAGGATGTGCACCACTTCTTCCTGCACCCGGTAAGAGAAGCGTCGCCGGGTGCCAAAATCCGCCAGCTGGAAGCCGGCCAGCTCTGCAGCGCTGGCCTCGGCCTTGAGCCAGTCCAGTTTCTGGTACAGGCGTTCGCCCACTTGCTCGATGACCACGTCGCCATAGCGATACCGGTTGCGTACCTCGCTGATGATTGCCAGCAACGGGATTTCATAAAGGATTACATGCAACCACGGCCCGCGTACGCGGATCGCCAGCTGCCCTGCATCGTCAAGGCCGACCTGGACATAGCGCAGGTTGAAGCGGAACAGGCTGAGAAAACGGATGAAGTCTGGCTTGAGGAAGGGGATTTTTTCCAGATAGGCCAGCTGGTCGTGGGTAACCGTCACCTCCGCCAGTTGCTCCACCTGGTAGCGGATCTCGGCCAGGTAAGGGGAAAGGTCTTCACCATCGCGGCAGCGGAACTCCCACTCCACTTCGGCATTGGGGTAGTTGTGCAGCACCGCCTGCATCATGGTGATCTTGTAGAAGTCGGTGTCCAGCAGGTTCTGGATGATGCGCGGGCCGAAAACACTGTCGCTCATGGGCGGGCTTCCTTGATCTGGGCAAGCTGGTAGTCCAGCGCGGCCTCGTCACCGCAAAGGATCACGCCTTCGGCAGCCAGGGCGCCGCAGGCCTCGATGGCACCTGCCTGGGTGAGGGCACGGCAGGCTGGCAGGTAGAGCAGTACCTTGAAGCCGGCCTGGCGCAGCTGGCGGGCGGTGGTCTTGACGCAGTAATCCAGAGCCAGCCCGCCGACGATAACCGTATCAACCTGTTGCACCTTGAGGTACTCGATCACCCCGGTGGAACGGCGCTCGGCCAGGTCGTGGTAGCAGGCGCCGTAAGGGTGCAGGTCCGGCTCCACACCTTTCCACACGAAATAGTCGTAATCGATGGGGGCGGGCAGGCCGGCCAATAGCTCGAAACCCGGCGTGCCTGGCACGCAGTGGCTGACCCAGGTCAGGTCTGCGTTATCCAGTTGCAGGGGTTGCAGCATGTGCGCTGGGTCGGCGACCACCCAGGCGGCGTTGGCCGGGTGCGCGTCCTTGCTGCCCAGGCGCAGGTCGGCGCGTAGCGCCATGGCATTCAGATCAGCCGCGATTTCGTCGCCTTCGGGGACGGGCAGTTCCTGCGGGGCGTTGCCCGTGAAGCCGTTTTGCGCGTCGACATCGAAACTGGCGATCTTCATGGTGGTTCTCCTTGCTGGAATGCCCATATAATTCACCTGGTGTATTAAGTGTGTCAAGTGACAGCTTTAAAGAGGTTCAGGATTGCCTTACTTAGATGCTCTGGTGGATTATTGTGCTATTGAACAAGGAGCTGCATGGTGAGTACAGTCGAAGTCCTGGCCAGTGTCGACATCGTCGCCCTGCGCATGGCCCCTGATGCCCAGCATCTGCAAGTGTTGTTGCACCGTCGTGAGCGCGAGCCGCATGCCGGCCAATGGGCGTTGCCCGGCGTAATCGTCAACGGGCGAACCCCGGACACCAGCCTGGAAGACGCCGCCAGCAGGGCCCTGCGCGAGAAGGCCCGGGTTGTGCCGTGCTACATGGAGCAAGTAGGTACCGAAGGCAATGCATTCCGCGACCCGCGTGGTTGGTCGTTGAGCACCTTTTACCTGGCGTTGCTTGACCCGGCGCAAGCTGTGGAGGGCGAGCACCTGGCGTTTTTCGACCTGGACAGTGTGGTGGGGCGCAAAGTGCTGTTGCCGTTCGACCACAACCTGTTGGTGGAGCGCGCGCGTGAGCGGCTGGCAGCCAAGACGGTGTACAGCAGCCTGCCGCTGTACCTGCTGGCGCAGAGGTTCACGGTACTTGATGCGTTGGGGGCGGTGCAGGCGTGCCTGGGGCAGCCAGTGAACAGCACCTCGCTGCGCAAGCGGCTGGAACGCTTGCGTGAGCTGGGGTGGGTAAGGGATACCGGGGAAAAGAACCAGCCCAGGTTAGGCAGGCCGCAGCAGTTGTATCAGTACACGCCGCAGGGTGAGCGGGCGTACATGTTTGACCGCAGCGTGTTACCTGAAGGCGGGTAGGTGTAGGGCTAACTGACCTGACAGAACTGCCAGTGTCGACCCTGCCATGTTCCATGTACTGTCAAGAACCCTCTGCCAAGTTTGGCTTTGAAATGAGCACGATTGATAAGAAAGTCCCCGGTGAGCGTCTGTTCTACGCCGACAACAGGCTGGTTTGCCAAGTCGGCCTGGAAAACACGCGGTTGATGCGTGCTGGTAGCATGGCGCTAGCCCAGTTACAGGCATCGGCCAGTTTGTTGCAAACCGACGGGGCGAATACGGTGCTGGCAGCCCACACACATGGCCAGAGGACTTCCCACGCTTACTCATCTTATGGTTTCTCGCCTGTCCAAACGATACTGGCAATGATCGGTTTCACTGGCGAATGGCGTGATAAGCAGACAGGTTGCTATCCGTTGGGGAAGGGCCATCGACTGTTCAGCCCATTACTCTGTAGATTGGCTGCGCCTGACGTATTGAGCCCGTTTGACAGAGGAGGGCTGAATGCATACGCCTACTGCGCAGGAGATCCGGTCAATTACTCAGACCCTTCAGGCCAGTTCGGTGTCAGTTTTTCCGGAATGGCAAAAACTTTTGGTTCAATGAAGAAAACCGGTGCTACTGCTCTGCTGCGGAAACATAAGGCGCCAATGAGCCTGAAGCCTTTCATCCGGCATTTAGGTCAAGAGCCGGACGGCGTTAAAGCTGTACTGATTAAATCCAGTCTCAGCAACCCTAGGACGGTTTTGGAAGTTTTCAAGATCGAGGGGAGCGTGCAAATCTGGCAGCCAGAGCCCGGTTTTTTTGATGACTTTGTTGGCGGCGAAGTGGCGCAGAAAGGCCTATACAGCTTCGTAGTGCCCAGAGGAGGGCAGCTTCCCAGAGGCGTCAAGGGATACAGTTACCGTACAAACCGTAGTACTAGTAACACCCCTCTCTTTGCCAATACGCGCCCAGTCGCTTCTAGCACTAATCCTTCGGATAATCGTCCACCCCCATCCGATCCACCAGGCTATGAGCCTCCGCCACCTTATGCATCTGTGGCCGAACCAGTGACTGCCATCAGGCAAGCAAGTCGCTAACAGTCCCTGCCAGGGGGCGCTGGAACAAGTGCCTGGCCCTGTTCAACAGCATAGGGCCAGGCTAGTCATCAATGCGCGCAGCGGCTGGTATCGCCTTGCTCCGCCGGTGCCTTGCGCGCCGCAGCCAGAATGGTCGCCAGCACAATCAACGCAGCCCCCGCCGCCATGCGCAGGCTTGGCTGGTCACCAAACAACCACCACGCGCCGATGATCGCGTACACCGGCTCCAGCGCGATGATCATGCCAGCAGTGCGGGCCTCCAGGCCTTCCAGGCTCTTGACGAACAGGAACTGCGACAGCCCGGTGCAGAACACCCCCAGCAACGCCAGGTTGACCCAGTCACTGCCTGCCAGGCTGGTGCTGCCCAGGTGGGTGAAGGCGAATGGCGCCACCAGCGCGGCCACCACCACGTTCTGCCAGAAGGCTACCTGCATGGCGTTCATGCTCGAACCGTTGCGGCGGTTGGCCACGGTCAGCAGGGCGAACGCCAGGCCCGAGCCCAGGCCCCACAGCAGCCCGATGGTGCCTTTGTCGAGCAGGTCAAAAGTGGGTACTACCAATACCAGGCCGGCCGTGACCATCAGCAGCAGCAACCCTTGCACCGCACCGATACGCTGGCCGAACACGCCGCGCTCGATCATGGCGATGAACGCCGGGAAGCTGGCAAAGCCCAAGGTGGCCACGGCCACGCCGCCCACTTTCACAGCAATGAAAAAGGTGACCCAGTGGGTTGCCAGCAACGCGCCGGTCAGGCCCAGCACCGGCAGGTTGCGCAACGTGAGCGCATCGAGCAGGCGTGTACCCTTGAGCCCGGCGACAAAGCCCAGTGCAATAAACGCGAAGGTGGCACGGCCAAAGGTGATGATGCTGGCGTCGGCCTCGATCAGGTGACCGAGGATACCGGTCAGGCCGAACAGCACAGCCGCAATATGAGCAACGCACAGGGCGTTACGGTGGCCGGTGGCAGCACCGGCTACGGGGATTGAAGTCGCGATCATGGCAGTCAAGTCTTCACAATGTGGCGCGCGCATACACTCCCGGTTGCGCGACGCGGGTCTTTAATACTGGGAGTTTTATCGTTATGAGCCCGGACGAACTGCCCGGTGCAAAAAGGCGCCACAGCGTTGGAATTGTGAAGCGAGGCTGTTTTACTCGCGGTTACCACGTCTACCAGCCCACGGCGCGGGGCTGGTAGATGTGTGTATTATCTTTGTATACAGCCTTGTCAGGCGATCGCGGGCGACGTGTGCTTGTCTGATCGCGACATCGGCTGTTGCCTTGCAGCGCCGCGTCATTCGTCGCCGTAGTTCATGATCGACAACAGGCGGATGGGCACCTGTACCAGTTGCTCAGGGCCGTGCGGCGTCTCGCCGTCGAAGGTCAGGCTGTCGCCGGCCTGCATGTGATAGAGCTGGTTGCCATGGCGGTACACCAGTTCACCTTCCAGCAAGTGGAGGAACTCGGTGCCGGGGTGGGCGAAGGTCGGGAACTCTTCGCTGGCGTCGTCCATGCTCACCATGTACGCCTCGAAGTTCTTTTTCGGCCCCCTGGCGTGATTGAGCAAGTGGTAGGTGTGGCCCTTTTCGGTGCCGCGGCGCACCACTTCCAGCCCTTCGCCGGCTTTCACCAGCAAGGCATTGCCGTCGGGCTGGTCATACTGGCTGAACAGCTTGGCCATTGGCATGCCCAGTACGTCGCACAGGCGGCTGAGGGTGTCCAGGCTGGTGGACACCTGGGCGTTCTCGATCTTGCTCAGCATGCCCTGGCTGATACCGGCAATGCGTGCCACATCGGCGAGCTTGAGGGACTGGGCCTGGCGCTGGCGCTTGATCTGCAGGCCCAGGTACTGCTCCAGGCGAAGGCGCGGTTCGGTTTCGGTCGACATCGAATGTCCTGCAAGGTTTCAGTTCAAGAATAAATATTGCGCACTGGGAAAGTGCGAAATGCAGCTGCGTTGGCCGCTTCTTTCCTCGGGTGAAAACAAGTTTCCCATAAATAGCGCATAAAAACCTGCCTGGGTTGTGTGCTGCCTGTGCTGGCCTCTTCGCGTGCACGCCCGCTCCCACAAGGCTTTGCGGCGATCACTGTGGGAGCGGGCGTGCCCGCGAAGAGGCCCGCACAGGCAACGCAAGGCAGCACCCTGAACAAAGTTGGCAAGCGCATTGCATTCCTGTGAGGAAAGTAAGTTTCTCATGCGGAATCATTGCCCCTTACCCAGGAGTGTTCAACCCATGTTGCCAGCAGAAACCCAGCGCACCCTCGACCAGCACGGCATCAAGTACGTGCTGGCGCAGTTCGTCGATATCCATGGCTCGGCGAAGACCAAATCGGTGCCGGTCTCGGGCCTGAAGATGGTGGCCGAGGAGGGCGCCGGCTTTGCCGGGTTCGCCATCTGCGGCATGGGCATGGAACCGCACGGCCCGGACTTCATGGCCCGCGGCGACCTGTCCACCCTGATTCCGGTGCCCTGGCAGCCAGGTTATGGCCGGGTGGTGTGCGTGGGCCACGTGAATGGCCAGCCTTGGCCTTACGACACCCGCCATGTGTTGCAGCAGCAGGTACAGCGCCTGGCCGACAAGGGCTGGACCCTGAACACTGGCCTTGAGCCGGAGTTCAGCCTGTTCCGCCGCGACGAAGGCGGCAAGCTGCAACTGGTGGATGCCTCCGACAACCTCGACAAGCCGTGCTACGACTACAAGGGCCTGTCGCGCTCGCGGCTGTTCCTTGAACGCCTGACCGAGGCGCTGCAACCGGTAGGTTTCGACATCTACCAGATCGACCACGAAGACGCCAACGGCCAGTTCGAGATCAACTACACCTACAGCGACGCCATGGAGTCGGCCGACCGCTTCACCTTCTTCCGCATGGCCGCCGGCGAAATCGCCAACGACCTGGGCATGATCTGCTCGTTCATGCCCAAGCCCGACCCCAAGCGCGCTGGCAATGGCATGCACTTTCACCTGTCGCTGGCCAGCAGCACCAACAAGAACCTGTTCCACGACCCGTCCGACAGCAGCGGCATGGGCCTGTCGAAACTGGCCTATCACTTTGCCGCAGGGTTGATGGCCCACGGCGCGGCGTTGTGTGCCTTTGCGGCACCCACGGTCAACTCCTACAAGCGCCTGGTGGTGGGCCGTTCATTGTCGGGGTCGACGTGGGCCCCGGCGTTCGTCGCCTGGGGGGCCAACAACCGTTCGGCGATGGTGCGCATTCCTTATGGTCGCCTGGAGTTCCGCCTGCCGGACGCAGGGTGCAACCCCTACCTGGTTACCGCAGCGATCATCGCCGCTGGCCTCGATGGCATCGACCGCCAGCTGGAACCGGGCGAGATGTGCAATGAAAACCTCTACAACCTCAGCCTTGAAGAAATTGCCGCACGCGGCATCAAGACCCTGCCGCAATCGCTGAAAGAGGCCGCCGACGCGCTCGAAGCCGACCCGTTGTTCCGCGAGGTGCTGGGCGCCGAGATCGTCGAGGAGTTCATCAAGCTCAAGCGCATGGAGTGGGTGGAGTACTGCCGCCACGTTTCCGACTGGGAAATCCAGCGTTACACCGAGTTCTTCTGACCGCCCCCCAATCCCCTGGGCGGGCAACACGAAAGCGCTCGCCCACTGCCTAGTAAGGAGCATCACCATGTGTGGAATCGTAGGTCTGTACCTGAAAAAGCCCGAGCTGGAAGCCCAGCTTGGCAAGCTCTTCGAACCCATGCTGCAAGCCATGACCGACCGTGGCCCGGACAGCGCCGGCTTTGCCATCTATGGCGACGAAGTGGCCGATGGCTGGGTCAAGCTGACCCTGCAAGCCACCGATACCAACTACCCCTGGACCACCCTGATGGGCCAGTTGGAAGGGCGCCTGGGCTGTTCGCTGGACTGGTTCCAGAATGCCAGCGCCGCCGTGCTCAAGGTGCACACGGATGAAGCCTCTGCCCGTGCAGCGTTGGCCGAGCTGGCCCCCGGCGTGCGCATCATGAGCGCCGGGCAGAGCATCGAAATCCTCAAGGGCATGGGCTTGCCAGCAGAAATTTCCAGCCGCTTCGGCCTGGCCGGCATGAAGGGCAGCCACATCATCGGCCACACCCGCATGGCCACCGAAAGCGCCGTGACCATGGAAGGCAGCCACCCGTTCTCCACCGGCGCCGACCTGTGCCTGGTGCACAACGGCTCGCTGTCCAACCACTTCCGCCTGCGCCAGGAACTCAAGCGCGAAGGCATCAGCTTCGAGACCGACAACGACACTGAGGTGGCCGCCGGCTACCTGACCTGGCGCCTGCAGCAGGGCGACAGCCTGGCCCAGGCCCTGGACGGCGCGCTGGAAGACCTGGACGGCTTCTTCACCTTTGCCATCGGTACCCGTAACGGTTTTGCCGTGATCCGCGACCCGATTGCCTGCAAACCAGCGGTGCTTGCCGAGACCGAAGACTACGTAGCCATGGCTTCGGAGTACCAGGCCCTGGCCAGCCTGCCAGGCATCGAGCACGCCAGGGTCTGGGAACCGGCACCTGCCACCCTGTACGTCTGGGAACGCGAAAGCGCCTGACCTGCCACCGAACATCTGGAGAACCTTATGAAGACGATCGACCTTTCCAGCACTTCGGTGCGCGTGCTCAACCAGTCCCTGCACGGCGAGGTGCAGGACCATGAATGGCGGGTGACCCACCCCGATGGCAAGCACAACCTGGCCGTGGGCATCAACGCCGCCGTGGCGGTGGATATCGAAGGCCACGCCGGCTACTACTGCGCCGGCATGAACCAGCAGGCCAGCGTGACGGTGCACGGCAATGTCGGGGTGGGTGTGGCCGAGAACATGATGTCTGGCTCGGTGCGGGTCAAGGGCAGTGCCTCCCAGGCCGCTGGTGCCACGGCCCATGGCGGGCTGCTGGTGATCGAAGGTGACGCCGGTGCCCGTTGCGGTATTTCCATGAAGGGTGTGGACATTGTGGTGGGCGGCAGCATCGGCCACATGAGCTGCTTCATGGGCCAGGCCGGGCGCCTGGTGGTGTGTGGTGATGCCGGTGACGCGCTGGGCGATTCGCTGTACGAGGTGCGTATCTACGTCAAGGGCTCGGTGCAGTCGCTGGGCTCGGACTGCATCGAAAAAGAGATGCGCGCCGAGCACCTGCAAGAGTTGCAGGAGCTGTTGGGCAAGGCGGGCCTGGACCACAAGGCCGCCGATTTCAAACGCTACGGCTCGGCCCGCCAGCTGTACAACTTCAAAGTCGACAACGCCAGCGCGTACTGATCCAGGAGCATTCCCATGAGCGAACAATTCCCCCCGGTACTGCGTGAATCGGCCACCTTCGATCGCCTGACCATCCAGGAAATCCAGCGTGCCGCTGAAACCGGCATCTACGACATTCGCGGTGGCGGCACCAAGCGCCGCGTGCCGCACTTCGACGACCTGTTGCTGCTGGGTGCCAGCGTGTCGCGTTACCCGCTGGAAGGCTACCGCGAAAAGTGCGGCACCGACGTGGTGCTGGGCAACCGCTTTGCGAAAAAGCCGATCCACCTGAAAATTCCGGTGACCATCGCCGGCATGAGCTTCGGCGCGCTGTCGGCCAACGCCAAGGAGGCGCTGGGCCGTGGCGCGACCATCGCCGGCACCAGCACCACCACGGGCGACGGCGGCATGACCCCGGAAGAGCGTGGTCAGTCGCAGCATCTGGTGTACCAGTACCTGCCATCGCGTTATGGCATGAACCCCGATGACCTGCGCAAGGCCGATGCCATCGAGATTGTCCTTGGCCAGGGCGCCAAACCAGGTGGCGGCGGCATGCTGCTGGGCATGAAAGTGACCGAGCGCGTGGCAGGCATGCGCACCTTGCCTATCGGTGTGGACCAGCGCAGTGCTTGCCGCCACCCGGACTGGACCGGCCCGGACGACCTGGCGATCAAGATTGCCGAGATCCGCGAGATCACCGACTGGGAAAAACCCATCTACGTGAAGATCGGTGCCAGCCGCCCGTACTACGACGTCAAGCTGGCGGTGAAGGCCGGTGCCGATGTAATCGTGCTCGACGGCATGCAGGGTGGTACTGCGGCAACCCAGGAAGTGTTCATCGAGCACGTCGGCATTCCGATTCTGCCGGCCATTCCCCAGGCGGTGCAGGCGCTGCAGGAAATGGGCATGCACCGCAAGGTACAGCTGATTGTCTCGGGCGGTATCCGCAACGGTGCCGACGTGGCCAAGGCCATGGCCCTGGGGGCGGATGCAGTGGCCATCGGTACGGCGGCGCTGATCGCCCTGGGCGATAACCACCCGCGTCTGGACAGCGAGCTGAAAAAGATCGGCTCGGCTGCCGGCTTCTACGACGACTGGCAGAACGGCCGCGACCCGGCCGGCATTACTACCCAGGACCCGGAACTGGCCAAGCGCCTGAACCCGGAAGAGGCTGGTCGCCGGTTGGCCAATTACCTGCGCGTGCTGGTGCTGGAGGCGCAGACCATGGCGCGTGCGTGTGGCAAGTCGCATTTGCACAACCTGGACCCGGAGGATTTGGTGGCATTGACCGTGGAAGCGGCGGCGATGGCGCGGGTGCCGCTGGCGGGGACCGCCTGGGTGCCGGGGCAGGCCCAGTATTGAGTTGACCATCGGGGGCCGCTTTGCGGCCCTTTCGCGACACAAGGCCGCTCCCACAGGGCACCGCGCACAGCTCGGCAACTGCGGCCCCCCTGTGGGAGCGGCCTCGTGTCGCGAAAGGGCTGCAAAGCAGCCCCAGGGCACCCCCACCATTCACACAGGAGTGACTCCATGAAGCACCTCACCCTCGCTGTAATGTTGTTAGCCCTGACTTCCCGGGCCCACGCCGCCGAACCCACCCTGGACACCGGCAACACCGCCTGGATGATCTGCGCCGCGATGTTCGTGCTGATGATGTGCATACCCGGCCTGGCACTGTTCTACGGCGGGATGGTACGGGCGAAGAACTTCCTTTCGGTGTTCACCCAGCTGTTCGCCGTAGCCGGGGTGATCGGCATCCTGTGGGTGCTGTTTGGCTACAGCCTGGTGGTCGATACCACCGGCATGGTCGAGGGCCAGCTGACCTTCAACAGCTTCATCGGCGGGTTGGACAAGGCACTGATGCTGAACATCGGCCATGACAGCCTGGTCGGCACCATCCCCGAAGGCGTGTTCGCTGTGTTTCAACTGACCTTCGCCATCATCACCCCGGCGCTGATTGCCGGGGGTTTTGCCGAGCGCATGAAGTTCAGCGCATCGTTGCTGTTCATGGGTGCCTGGTTCGTGCTGGTGTACGCGCCGATCGCGCATATGGTGTGGGGCGGCCCGGGGGCATTGATGGTCAACTGGGGCGTGCTGGATTTTGCTGGCGGCACCGCAGTGCATATCAACTCTGGCGTGGCAGCCCTGGCTGCGGCATTGATGCTGGGCAAGCGCAAGGGCTACCCGCAGGTAGCAATGCCACCGCACAACCTGGGCTTTACCCTGGTGGGCGCCGGGTTGCTGTGGGTGGGCTGGTTCGGCTTCAACGTGGGCTCGGGGCTGGCGGCCAACGAAGGGGCAGGGGTAGTGATGCTGGCGACCATGGTGGCGGCTTGTGCCGGGATTGTCGGCTGGTTGCTGACCGAGAAGGTGATGCATGGTCGGCCGACTGCACTGGGTGCTGCGTCGGGGGCATTGGCGGGGTTGGTAGGCATTACCCCGGCCTGTGCGTTCGTCGGGCCACTGGGCGCTTTGGTGATCGGTTTGCTCACGGGGGCGATTTGCTTCTTTGCGGTCACTCGGCTCAAGCAGGCGCTGGGCTATGACGACAGTCTGGATGTGTTCGGGCTGCATGGGGTAGGCGGGATGGTCGGGGCGATCCTGACCGGGGTGTTTGCTGCACCGGCGTTGGGAGGTTATGTGGAGGGCGTATCGCCCATAGGGCAGGCGCTGGTGCAGCTGAAGGGGGTGGCGTTTACCTTCGTGTACTGCTTTGTGGTGAGCTGGGCGATTCTCGGGGCCATCAAGCTGACCGTGGGGCTGCGGGCCAGTCGGGAAGAGGAAGAGCAGGGGCTGGACCTGGCAGAGCACAATGAGCGGGCGTACAACCTCTGATTGAACTGCTGCCTGTGCCGGCCTTTTCGCGGGCAAGCCCGCTCCCACAGGACTGCCACGGGTTTGAGATCTGTGGTTTACCTGGGGGAGCGGCTGTTCGCCACCCCGAACGGCACATGCACCATCGGCAAATCCCCCGCCGGCGATTGCAAATGGCTGCGCTGGTCATCGAAAAACACATGCGGTTTCAGGATCGACAGCACCCGAGGTTTCTCCATCCCGCCAAGGAAAAAGCACTCGTCCGGTGACACCCCCCAATCCTTCAACGTGGTCACCACCCGTTCATGCGAAGGTGCATTGCGCGCGGTGACAATCGCAATGCGCAAGATCCGCTTGTAGGCCGGGTCCTCGGCCAGCTTGCGGTCTTCCAGCGTGCGGATCAGCGAAAGCTTGCGGTACAGGTCCGCCAGCGGCCCTGGCGAATGCGGAACGCCTTTGTGCACGCGCTCATGCTCCTGGAAATCGTCCAGGTTGTCGTTGCGCTTGTACACGCTCTCCGCCTCGTCGTCGGCAATCACGCCATCGAAGTCGAAGGCCACCCGCAATTCGGTGTCGATCTCGTCGTCGTAGATGCGCGTGGGCAACACGCGCCCAGCCGGGTAATCGGCATCGATGGCTTTTTGTACATCTTCCTCATTGGCACTGAGAAACAGCGAGGCATTGAACGCCGGAATGTACTCGTAGGGCGAGCGCCCCGACATGAACGCCGCACGGGTGATGTCCAGCTGGTAGTGGTTGATTGAACGGAAAACCCGCAGGCCGGTTTCCGGTGAGTTGCGCGAGAGCAGCACCACTTCTACCGGCAGTTGGTCGGGGAAGGCCTTGTTGATGCTCAGGAAGCGCCGAATGAACGGGAACGCCACGCCCTTGGGGAAGGGCTCGTCCAGGTTCTGCTGCTGGTGCTGGCGGTACGCGTCGACACCCTCGGCCTGGTAGATGTCGTCCGAGACGGTGAGGTCGAACAGCGCACTCGAGGCAACGCCTATGACCAGTTTCTGTTCGATGGGGTAGGGCATTGGGCAACTCCTGGGCTTTTGCTGGGGGCAAGTGTACGCGAGCGCTGTGACGAAAGCCCTCAGGCCTCCGGTACCAGCCCTCCTCGATACCTGACCGATCACTCATTTTCCGAACGCGTGAGTGGATCCATTGATGTCATTTTGATAGCTTTCCGCCCCTTACCGCTGTATCCGGATAGGGATAGATGAACCAGCCATACGAACACAGGACTTTGTCTCCGCTCGCCAACCTGATTGTGGACAGGGCGATCGAGAACACCAATCGCAAACTGGTTGCCGGCTTTCGCAACAAGAAGAACTCCCAACCCAACGCCAAGTCGCCCGACCCGCTTACGGTCGGCAAAGACACCTTGAACGCCACCTCCGCGCAGAGCGCGATGCAAGTGGCCAACCGCGGGGTTGCCTGGAAGGAAATCCTTTTCAAGAGCCTGTCAGTAGGTATCGGTTCGCTGGCCACCCTTCAGTTCGACGGCGAACTGGCAGTCAGCGCCAATGACGACTCCAGCCTGGGTAACCTGCCCGACAAGCCAGGCGTTTATGTGGTGTACGACGCCGACGGCAAGCTGGCCTACATCGGTGACAGCACCAACATGCGCCAGCGCTGGCAGGACGGGCACATGAACGAGTTCCGCAGCCGGGCCAGGAACGAGAACCGCAAGCCCTACAAGCTGGCCGGCCAGCTGGAGGACGGTTGCACCATCAAGTTCGTGGTCATGGACTCGGCAGAAACCGCTGCCGCGCTGGAAGCGTTCCTGATCAAGAATGAAAAACCGCCGGTCAACAGCCGTGAAGAGCTGAAGGAAGAGCAGGGCATTCGCAGCAACATCGAAGCAAAAAAAATGAAGGACGCGATGGGCAGCACTGGCGACATCGCCCTTGGCGCCGGCAAGGAGGCGCTGAAAAATTCCGGTTGGCAGGTGTTCGAGCAACTGACAGCCGCTGCCATCATTGCCATCAAGGATGAGCTGGTCGACCTGTTCATGGGCGGTACCGCACGCCTGAAGGCGCGTGTGGAGCGCTTCCTGAAAAAGATCTGGGTGGTGGTGGAGCGTATCATCGCCGCCCCGCTGAAACTCCTGAACGGCATTGTCGAGTTCATCGTCAATGCCCTGTCCAAAGCCGTACGCCAGGTCTACAACCTAAGCCGCAACCTGTTCGACCTGGCCCATGGTGCCTGGCAGCTGTACAAGGGCGCGCAGAACCTGCCGCGCGAAGAACTGATCCAGAAAATCGTCGAGACCGTGGTGGTCAGCGGCACGCTGATCTTCTGGGATGGCATCGAGCCGGTCATCGAAGCGCAGCTGCTGCCTTTGGTGGGGGTCGCAGCGCCGTATATTTCCTGCGTCATTGCCGCCATCGGCTTTGGCCTGTGCAGCTTCCATCTGCAGAAGGTGGTGCCGCCCATCGTTGCGTATCTGGTGGACTTCAAGACCGGCTGGCACGAGGCACTGGAGGCCAAACGTGCGGCTGCATTGCAGTTGATCGCGGTGCAGGAGAACGAGTGGCTGATGGCTGAAGGGCTGATGGAGTATGCCCGATCGGTCGATGCCCTGGCCCGTGAGGCCACGGCGCACCGTGAGCGCATGGCACAACATCGTGCGGTAAAGGCGATCGACTATTCGGCGCTGCTGCAAACGAACAAGAACCGTATTACCCAGGAGTCGTGACAGGTGTTCAACTTTGCAAATGGCCTTGCAGGCAAGGCTCTCGCTGAAATCCGGATGACACCTGCACTCCCTGATGCGTCCTCACTGCCAGCACCGCGTGAGGAAAACAACCAGCTCAAGGACTTCGAGCAAGGGTTGCGCAAACTGCACGAAGCCATCGTCAAGAACAAGGGTACCCGCGATCAGTTGGCGGAGTTCCAGCAGCAGGGCACCTGGGATTCGTTCTGGGGGGGCTTCACTGGCAAGAACGACAAGGACCTGGCCGACATGGTCCGTCAGGTGGGCGAAAGCCTAGAAGTCACCCAGAGCGTGGTGCAGTTGTTGACCCAGTTGCACACGGCCAACAACAAGGTGCTGCGTGGTTTCAATGATGCACTGGTGAGCGAGATCGAACGCTTGCAGGCAGACGCCTCGACCCTGGAGGGCAACCAGGAAGGCGCGCTGATGGTGCTGTGCGAGTTCAAGCAGCAGATTGACGAGTTGCTGGCGCTGTCCGATGGCTACGCCTACTGCACGCAAGAGGTGGAGCGCCTGGCTTGGGTGCAGGGCAAGCAGGAAATCGAGATGGCCGCATTACAGGCCGGGATCGACGCGCAAAACCAGAAGCTCGTGGCCAGCACCCTGGCCCGTGTGCAGAAGGAAGGGGTGATACGCAAGACCCTTGAGCAGCATCAGCACAAACTGATTGCCCAGCAAGGGCAGCTAGAGGAACTGAACAAGCACCTGGTTACCAGCAACCTGGCCCGGGAAAGCCTGTCCACGACTGTGACCACGGCGTTGAAGAAGCTTGCGTTGGCAACCAGCACCCAGTCCCAGCGCGTCGATAGCGTGGAAGCACGGTTGGCCAGCCTGGCTGAGCGTCAGCGTGAATGCGAGCTGCAGTTGCAGCAGCTGTCCGGGGCCGGCTGGGCCGCGTATCTGGGGCGCAATGCCGTGCCCTTGCTGGCACTGGCCGTGGCGGTGTTTGCCTTGGGGTTGAACCTGTTCGGGTAAACGATTGGCAATGGCATCAGGGCTGACAGGTGTTGGCCACAAGATATGCAGCGCCTGTGAGACCGAGCGCCGCCCGCGCGGCGCATCGCGAGCAAGCTCGCTCCTACA
>NZ_JBIBGE010000010.1:0-184984 GCF_042956345.1 Pseudomonas sp. NPDC008258 | reverse complement strand
ATCAAGCGGATGGCTTACGGCTACCGGGACAGCGAGTTCTTTTTCATGAAGATCAAGAATGACTTTCCCGGCAATCCGTGAAGAACCATAAAAAAGGGAGAGCCAAGCTCTCCCTTCCATGTCAACAACCCTCAGCCTCAGCCAATAGTCATCAAGCTGGCATTCCCCCCCGCAGCGGCAGTATTCACACTCACCGCCCGCTCAATCACCAACCGCTCCAGCGCAATCTGGTGATCGCCGCTGGACAGCCCGTGCACACCCACGATCGCACCGGCACGCTTGGCCACTTGCTGGCACACACCACGCAACTGGTCCGAGTCGCCATGGTGGATCACTGCGTCGAACGCCACTTCATCCTTGGTCCATTCCGCCACCAGCTTCACCTTGGCCTGCAGCTCACGTGGCAGGCGACTGCGCAGGGCCTTGCCCGGCTCGCCGTCAACCCATACGGCCGAGCTGCCGACCGCCAACACCGCAGCAAACTGCGCCAGCAGGTCGGTTTCGTTGTCGGCCAGGCACAGCACGTGCTCGCGCGGCAGGATGGTGTAGCTGTTGCGCTCGCCGGTCGGGCCTGGCAGCAGGCGGGCGATGCCGCTCTGCGACTGGCTGGCGAACTGGCTGCACAGCGCGGCCAGATCGGCCAGCTGGTTGCTCTCGGCCCATGCCTTCAGACCGTGCAGCGGCTTGATCAGCTGTTCGTGCAGGGTACGGTCCGGCTTGCCTTCGCCATCCTGCTGCTGGAAGTGGCGGCCAATCGCGTCGGCCGGGCGGGTCGACAGCAGGCGGTAAAGGTACAGCGGGCCGCCGGCTTTCGGGCCGGTGCCAGACAGGCCTTCACCACCGAACGGCTGCACACCCACTACTGCACCGACGATGTTGCGGTTGACATACATGTTGCCGGCGTTGGCGGTTTCCACCACCTTGGCGATGGTCTCGTCGATGCGGGTATGCACGCCGAGGGTCAGGCCGTAGCCGGAGTTGTTGATCTGCTCGATCAGCTGGTCCAGGTTGCGGCGGTTGTAACGCACCACGTGCAGCACCGGGCCGAAGATTTCCCGCTTCAGCTCGTCGAAGCTTTCCAGCTCGATCAGCGTTGGCATCACGAAGGTGCCACGCTTGATCTCTGCGGCATCGGCGATTGCCACTTGATAGACCGGGCGGCCTTTCTCGCGCATGCCCTGGATGTGCTTCTCGATGCCGGCCTTGGCTTCGGCGTCGATCACCGGGCCAATGTCCACGGCCAGGCGGTCCGGGCAGCCCAGGCGGCTTTCAGCCATGGCGCCCTTGAGCATCTCGATCACGCGGTCGGCGGAGTCTTCTTGCAGGCACAGTACGCGCAATGCCGAGCAACGCTGGCCGGCGCTGTCGAAGGCCGACGACACCACGTCGATCACCACCTGCTCGGTCAGGGCCGAGGAGTCGACGATCATGGCGTTCTGGCCGCCGGTTTCGGCGATCAGCGGGATCGGGCGGCCCTGGTTGTCCAGGCGGCCGGCGACGTTACGCTGCAGCAGGCGGGCCACTTCGGTGGAACCGGTGAACATCACGCCCTTGACGCGCTCATCGCCCACCAGGCCGGCACCGACGGTTTCACCGCGGCCAGGCAGCAGTTGCAGCACGCCTTCGGGAATGCCGGCTTCCAGCAGCAGGCGCACGGCCTGGGCGGCGATCAGCGGGGTTTGCTCGGCGGGCTTGGCCAGCACCGGGTTACCGGCAGCCAGGGCTGCGGCCACCTGGCCAGTGAAAATCGCCAGCGGGAAGTTCCACGGGCTGATGCACACCACCGGGCCCAGCGGGCGGTGGGCGTCGTTGCTGAAATCGTTGCGCGCCTGCACGGCGTAGTAGCGCAGGAAGTCCACGGCCTCACGCACTTCGGCGATGGCGTTGGCGAAGGTCTTGCCGGCTTCGCGGATGAGCAGGCCCATCAGCGGCTGGATCTCGGCCTCCATCAGGTCGGCGGTACGTTCCAGGATGGCGGCACGTTCGGCTGGCGGGGTGGCCTGCCAGATCGGCGCGGCGTTCAGTGCGCACTGGATGGCGTTGTCGACGTCGGCAACGGTGGCTTCCTGTACATGGCCTACCACATCGCGAAGATCAGCCGGGTTCAGCACCGGTGCGGCAGCGCTTTCGCTGGCGGCGCAGGCCAGCAGCGGGGCGGCTTTCCAGTCGTTATGGGCGGTGGCCAGCATGGCGCAGGACAGCGACGCCAGGCGGTGTTCGTTGGCCATGTCGATACCGGCCGAGTTGGCCCGCTCGCTGCCATACAGTTCACGCGGCAGCGGGATGCGCGGGTGCGGCAGGCCGATGTTGCCTTCCTGGGTGCCCATGCGCTCGATGCTGGCGACCGGGTCGGCAACCAGTTCCTGGATGGAGATCGAGTGGTCGGCGATGCGGTTGACGAACGAGGTGTTGGCGCCGTTTTCCAGCAGGCGGCGTACCAGGTAGGCCAGCAGTGTTTCGTGGGTACCGACCGGCGCATACACACGGCACGGGCGGTTCAGCTTGCCGTCGGCAACCTTGCCGACCACTTGCTCGTACAGCGGCTCGCCCATGCCGTGCAGGCACTGGAACTCGTACTGGCCCGGGTAATAGTTCTGCCCGGCAATGTGGTAGATGGCCGACAGGGTATGGGCGTTGTGCGTAGCGAACTGCGGGTAGATGGCTTCTGGCACGGCCAGCAGCTTGCGGGCGCAGGCGACGTAGGACACGTCGGTGTAAACCTTGCGTGTGTACACCGGGTAGCCTTCCAGGCCTTCGACCTGGGCGCGCTTGATCTCGCTGTCCCAGTAGGCGCCTTTTACCAGGCGGATCATCAGGCGGTGGCGGCTGCGCTTGGCCAGGTCGATGACATAGTCGATCACGTACGGGCAGCGCTTCTGGTAGGCCTGGATGACAAAGCCGATACCGTTCCAGCCGGCCAGCGACGGTTCGAAGCACAGGCGCTCAAGCAGGTCGAGCGACAGCTCCAGGCGGTCGGCTTCTTCGGCGTCGATGTTCAGGCCGATGTCGTACTGCTTGGCCAGCTGGGTCAGCGACAGCAGGCGCGGGTACAGCTCTTCCATCACACGCTCGTACTGGGCGCGGCTGTAGCGCGGGTGCAGTGCCGACAGCTTGATGGAGATGCCCGGGCCTTCATAGATGCCGCGGCCGTGGGAGGCCTTGCCGATCGAGTGGATGGCTTGCTCGTAGGAGGCCAGGTACTTCTGTGCATCATGCTCGGTCAGCGCCGCTTCGCCGAGCATGTCGTAGGAATAGCGGAAACCCTTGGCCTCGAAGCGGCTGGCGTTGGCCAGGGCTTCGGCAATGGTTTCACCGGTCACGAACTGCTCGCCCATCAGGCGCATGGCCATGTCGACGCCCTTGCGGATCATCGGCTCGCCGCTTTTACCAATAATGCGGGTGAGCGAGGAGGTGAGGCCGGATTCGTTGTGGGTGCTGACCAGCTTGCCGGTCAGCAGCAGGCCCCAGGTGGCGGCGTTGACGAACAGCGACGGGCTGTTGCCCAGGTGCGGCTGCCAGTTGCCGGTGCTGATCTTGTCGCGGATCAGCGCATCGCGGGTGCCTTTGTCGGGGATACGCAGCAGGGCTTCGGCCAGGCACATCAGCGCCACGCCTTCCTGGGACGAGAGGGAGAATTCCTGCAGCAGGCCCTGGACGATACCGGCACGGCCACCAGCGCTCTTCTGGTTGCGCAGTTTTTCGGCGATGCCGGCCGCCAGCTTGTTGGTGGCCTCTGCCAGCGGGGCGCTCAGGCGCGCCTGCTCCAGCAGCATGGGCACCACTTCCTGCTCGGGGCGACGGTAGGCGGCGGTGATCGCCGAACGCAGTACCGATTGCGGCAGGATGCTCTCGGCAAATTCGAGGAAGCACTGGTGGCTGTGGTCGGCCTGGACTTCGCCGGCGTCATCGGCCAGGTTGCTGACATGACCGTTGAGTTCGGTCAGGGTGGCACCACCCTCGAGCTTCTCCAGGTAGTTGAAGATCGCTTGCTTGATCAACCAGTGCGGCGTGCGGTCAATCGACTGCGCTGCTGCCTTGAGTCGCTCGCGGGTAGGGTCATCGAGTTTGACCCCAAGGGTGGTCGTCGCCATTTCTTATCCTCGTTATTGCCACGGCTGTGGCCTAAGCTGACGCCAAGATTAGCCTGTAGGACAATTCGGGTGCAACCAGGTGCAACCCGAATTTTTCAGGAACAAGGTGCAACTCGTCTGACAGACATTTCCACACCTGGCGAAGGGTCGTTTTTGGCACGGTTTTGTCTTAAAAACGACGTCTATGCTCCAAAAAGGAGCAAAAAAGCGGCTTTATGGAAAAATGCACGGGCAGGTGCAACTTGCAAATGAAAAATGGTTGCACCTGCTTTGCGTTGTTGCATAGGATTCGCCGCCTGGGTGCAACCGCCATCGCTGCGGTTGTGCATGAGATAAAAACAAACGCCAGGGCACACGCATGGGCAATCCACTAACGATCACCTTCGTGATCTACATTGCGGCAATGGTGCTGATCGGCTTCGCCGCCTATCGCTCCACCAACAACCTTTCCGATTACATTCTGGGCGGTCGCAGCCTGGGTAGCGTGGTTACCGCGCTGTCTGCCGGCGCTTCCGACATGAGTGGCTGGCTGCTGATGGGCCTGCCGGGTGCCATCTACTTCTCCGGCCTGTCCGAAGCCTGGATCGCCATTGGTCTTACCGTCGGTGCCTACCTGAACTGGCTGTTCGTGGCCGGCCGCCTGCGGGTGCAGACCGAGCACAATGGTGACGCACTGACCCTGCCGGACTACTTCTCCAGCCGCTTCGAAGACAACAGCGGCCTGCTGCGAATCATTTCGGCGATCGTTATCCTGGTGTTCTTCACCATCTATTGCGCCTCCGGCATTGTTGCCGGTGCCCGTCTGTTCGAGAGCACCTTCGGCATGCCGTATGAAACCGCCCTGTGGGCTGGTGCCGCGGCCACCATCGCCTACACCTTCGTCGGTGGTTTCCTGGCAGTGAGCTGGACCGACACCGTTCAAGCCTCGCTGATGATCTTTGCGCTGATCCTCACGCCGATCATCGTGCTGATCTCCACCGGCGGCTTCGACACCACCTTCCTGGCCATTGAAGCGGTCAATCCGGCCAACTTCGACATGCTCAAGGGTGCAACCTTCATCGGTATCATCTCGCTGATGGGCTGGGGCCTGGGCTACTTTGGCCAGCCGCACATCCTGGCGCGTTTCATGGCGGCCGATTCGGTGAAGTCGATCGCCAACGCCCGCCGTATCTCCATGACCTGGATGATCCTGTGCCTGGCCGGTACCTGCGCCGTGGGCTTCTTCGGCATCGCCTACTTCTCGGCCAACCCTGACCTGGCTGGCCCGGTTACCGAGAACCGCGAGCGCGTGTTCATCGAGCTGGCGAAGATCCTGTTCAACCCGTGGATTGCCGGTGTGCTGCTGTCGGCCATTCTGGCGGCGGTGATGAGCACCCTGAGCTGCCAGTTGCTGGTGTGCTCCAGCGCCCTGACCGAAGACTTCTACAAGGCATTCCTGCGCAAGAACGCTTCGCAGCTTGAGCTGGTATGGGTCGGACGCCTGATGGTGCTGGCCGTCGCCCTGATCGCCATCGCCATGGCCGCGAACCCGGAAAACCGCGTGCTGGGCCTGGTGGCCTACGCCTGGGCTGGCTTCGGTGCTGCCTTTGGTCCGGTGGTGCTGATTTCGGTGCTGTGGAAAGGCATGACCCGTAACGGCGCGCTGGCCGGTATCGTGGTCGGTGCGCTGACCGTGATCCTGTGGAAGCAGATCGATGTCTGGGGCCTGTACGAAATCATCCCGGGCTTCCTGCTGGCGAGCATTGCCATCTTCGTGGTGAGCAAGCTGGGGAGCCCATCGCAGGCGATGGTGCAGCGCTTTGAAACGGCTGATGCGGCGTATCACGCTGACAAGTAATACCGGTTGAGTCGGCGGCGCCTGCTTCGCGGGCTCGCCCGCTCCCACAGGATTTGCACTGAGCCTGAAACCAGTGCGGTCCCTGTGGGAGCGGGCAAACCCGCGAAGAAGCCAGCGCCGATCGACAGCCAGGCCTGACTCCGCCTGCAAGGCAAGGTAAACTTGCCGCCTTCGCAGGAGTTGCCATGAACTATCGTCACGCCTTCCACGCCGGCAACCACGCCGACGTCCTCAAACACATCGTGCTGACCCGCCTCATCGCCCTGATGTCGCGCAAGGAGCAGCCGTTCGCCTACATCGATACCCACGCAGGGCTTGGTCTGTACGACCTGCAAGGCGACCAGGCAACCCGCACCGGCGAATACCTGGAAGGCGTCGCCCGCCTGTGGAATCGCGATGACCTGCCAGCCATGGCGGCCGATTACCTGCGTGTCATCAAGCGCCTGAACGCCGACGGCGAGCTGCGCTACTACCCCGGCTCGCCGGAGCTGGCCCGCCGCCTGATGCGCCAGCAGGACCGGGCCCTGCTCAACGAGAAGCACCCCGAAGACGGGCCGCTGCTCAAAGAAAACATGAAAAAAGATCCGCGCGTGACCGTGCACCTGGGCGAGGGCTGGCATGTGCCGCGGGCCTTGCTGCCGGTGCAGGAAAAGCGCGCAATCATGCTGATCGATCCGCCGTTCGAGCAGGCCGACGAGCTCAAACGCTGCACCAATGCCATGAAAGAGGCGATTGGCCGCATGCGCCAGACCGTCGCGGCCATCTGGTACCCGATCAAGGATCAGCGCTCGTTGACGCGTTACTACCAGGACCTGACCAGCACAGGTGCGCCGAAACTGCTGCGGGTCGAGCTGTATGTGCACCACCAGGACAGCCCGCAGGGGCTTAATGGTTCGGGCCTGGCCATTGCCAACCCGCCGTGGGGGCTGGAGGAAGAGCTCAAGGAGTTGCTGCCGTGGCTGGCCAAGGAGCTGGCGCAGACTGCTGGTAGCTACCGGATGGACTGGCTGATCGCCGAGTAAACCACTGTCTTGGAAACCCTGTGGGAGCGGGCGTGCCCGCGAATCAGGCGCTGCGGTGCATGGCACCGGCGTTGCCGGTGTTCGCGGGCGCGCCCGCTCCCACAGGTTAAGCAGTGCCTCCACTGATGTTTGCGTTATAATCCCGCCCTTTAGCCGCCACCCGCCCAAGAGGCCGCTGGCGCATTTTTACCGAATGAAGAGGCTAATCCCTTGGCATTGACGATTCTTGGCCTGTCCGGCGCCCTTAGCCATGACCCTTCCGCGGCCCTGTACATTGACGGCAAGCTGATTGCCGCCGCCGAAGAAGAGCGCTTCGTGCGTGACAAGCATGCGAAGAACCGCATGCCCTACGAGTCGGCGAAGTTCTGCCTGGAGCAGGCAGGCATCAAGCCGTCCGACGTCGACGTGGTTGCCATCCCGTTCGCCCCGATCAGCCTGTTCGGCAAGGCGCGCTGGCACTATGCCAAGCGTTACTGGTACGCCCCGGATCGCGCCCTCGACGCCATCCTGATGGGCAACCGTCGCTACAAGCGCTACCGCAAGAAGATCGTCTGGTGCCTGGAGCAGCTGGGCTTCGACCCGAAAAAGGTCAAGATCGAGCCGGTCGAACACCACCTGGCCCACGCCTCCAGTGCCTACCACTGCTCGGGCTTCAAGGAAAAAACCGCAATCCTGGGCATCGACGGTAAAGGCGAATACGCCACCACCTTCTTTGGCTACGGCGAAAACGGCAAGATCCACAAGATCAAGGAATTCTTCGATCCGGATTCCCTGGGTGGCCTGTACGGCGCGATTACCGAGTTCCTCGGCTTCGAGATGCTCGACGGCGAGTTCAAGGTCATGGGCATGGCGCCGTATGGCGACGCCAGCAAGTACGACTTCTCGCGCCTGGCCAGCTTTGAAAACGGCGAACTGGTGATCAACACCGAGTACGCCAACGTCATCGGCCTGCGCCGCTATAAAGAGAAGGGCAAGGGCTTCTACTTCTCGCCGAAGCTGATCGAATGGCTGGGCCCCAAGCGCGAAGGCGATATCGCCGACGAGCCATACATTCACTATGCGGCCAGCATGCAAGCGCTGTTCGAGAAGCTGGCGCTGCAGATGATCGACCACTACCTGGGCGACACCCTGCGTGAAACCGGCAAGCTGGCCTTCGCTGGCGGCTGTGCGCTGAACGTTAAACTGAACCAGAAGATCATCGCCCGCCCGGACGTGAAAGAGCTGTTCGTCCAGCCGGCTTCCGGCGACGCCGGCACTGCTGTGGGTGCCGCAGCCTATGTTTCCCACGCCCGTGGCGTGCCGGTCGAGAAGATGGAGCACGTTTACCTCGGCCCGTCGTACTCCAACGAAGACGTGATCGCTGCCTGCGCCCGTCACCCGAACGCGCCGAAGTGGCGCAAGCTCGACAACATGCCAGAGCAAATCGCCAAGATCATGGTCGACGGCAACCCGGTGGCCTGGTTCCAGGGCCGCATGGAGTTTGGTCCGCGTGCACTGGGTGGCCGTTCGATCATCGGCTGCCCGAGCGTTGAAGGCGTGGCTGACCGCATCAACCACCAGATCAAGTTCCGCGAACGCTGGAGACCTTTCTGCCCGTCGATGCTCGACACCGTCGCCCCGCAGATGATCAAGGTCGACCACCCGGCGCCGTTCATGACCTTCACCTTCGAAGTGGCTGAAGAGTGGAAAACCCGCGTGCCTGAAGTGGTACACGAGGACGGCACGTCCCGTGCCCAGGTGCTCAAGCGCGAGTACAACCCGCGCTACTACGACATGATGAAGGCGCTGGAAGACCTGACCGGCAACGGCGTGTCGCTGAACACGTCGCTGAACCGCCGCGGTGAGCCGATGATCTGCTCGCCGACCGATGCCCTGAACATGTTCTTCGGCTCGGACCTGCAGTACCTGATCATGGAAGACATCCTGGTCGTGAAGGACGGCGCCGCCGCCTATGACCAGCCGCTCTGAACCGCGCATCCTGCAGTTCTGCCATGGCTATGACGGGCCTTTCCTGGATTGTGCCCGTCAATACGCCAGCCTGTTCCAGGGGCGTGGCTACCAGGTCACCACGGTTTTCCTGACCGGCGCCGCCGACCCGCAGGTAGCGGCCGGCTGCGCGTCGGACGAGGTGCTGTTCCTGGAGTTCAGCTCCAAGGCCGTGCGTGGCCTGAAGCTCGGTGCCATCCGTGCCTTGCGGCGCATTGCGGCCGAGCGCAATTTCGCCTTCTGCATCGCCCACCGCTTCAAACCGATCTACGTGGCGCTGCTGGGTACCGGCCTGCCGGTGATTGGCGTGCACCATGCCTTTGGCGACTATGAGCGCAAAGGCCGTCGGCTGTTCGCCAACCTGTTCAGCAAGCGCCTGAGCCTGCTGGGTGTGTCGGACGCGGTGCGTGACGACATGCGCCGTTGCCTGCCCCAGTGGCCGGCCGAGCGCATCCAGACCCTGTACAACCGCATCGACATCGACGCCCTGCAAGCGGCCCTGGTGCCGCGTGCCGAAGCGCGCCGGGCACTGGGCCTGGATGCGCAGGCGTGGATCGTCGGAAACGTCGGGCGCCTGCACCCGGACAAGGACCAGGCCACGCTGTTGCGTGGTTTTGCCCAGGCGCTGCCCGGGTTGCCAGCGGGAGCCCGTCTGGCGATCCTCGGCAAAGGCCGTCTGGAGGCCGACCTCAAGGCCCTGGCCGCCGAGTTGGGCATTGCCGGGCAAGTTGATTTCCTGGGCCAGGTGCCGGATGCGCGCCGCTACTTCCAGGCCTTCGACGTGTTCGCCCTGAGCTCCGACCACGAGCCGTTCGGCATGGTGCTGCTCGAAGCCATGGTCGCTGGCGTGCCGGTGCTGGCCACGGCCTGCGGCGGGGCCCGTGAGGTAGTCGAGGGTGTGGGTGTGCTGTTCCCGCTAGGCGATGCTGCCCAGTTGGCTCAGGGCCTGAAGCATATGGCCGCGCTGGATGCTGAACAGCATCAGGCGTGTGCCGGCCACATGCTGCGACGGCTGCATGAACGCTTTTCCGACCAGGCGGTGCGCGAGGCCTTCTGGCAGCTGCCGCAAGTACGTGCGCTGGTGGGGCAGGCCTGATGCTCAATCGTATCCAGGCCTTCCGCGAGCGCGGCTGGCAAGCTATCGATGCCAAGGCGTATGCCGAGGCGTGGGCGCGTTTTGGAGGCAGTGTCGCCACCCATCCGTTGGTGGTCGAGCAACTGGCCGACCTGGCGCAGCTCCCGGTGCGTTACCTGGGCTGGTACCAGGCCGGCGAGCTGAGAGCCGCCATTCCGACCTGGGGGCGACACCTGGCGCTGGCCAAGGACGTGCTCAAGCGTGCCGGCAAAAAAGCCCTGTTCGACCTCGGTAATGCCGAAATCATCCTGCCAGCGGCGGCTGATGCCGCTGTACCGTTGCGCCATACCGTGCGTTACCTCTCCGAGCTGAACCAAGGCCGCTTCAGTGGCCTCAAGGCGCAGAAGGAGCAGCTGGCCATGGCCCGGGCACCCGAAGACCTGTCGAAGAAGTTCCGCTACAACCAGCGCCGCGAACTGCGCCTGCTGGAAGAGGCGGGTGGCGTGGTACGCCCGATCAGCGATTTCAGTGCGCAGGAAATCGCCAGCATGTACTGCGACCTGTTCCAGCGCCGCTGGGGCTTCCCGGCCACCGGTGCCGAGCGCATGGCCGAGGTGCTGGAGCGCCTGCGCGAGTTGTTGATCGGCTCGGTGCTGTTGCTGGACGGCAAGCCGATTGCCATTCAGCTGGTGTACCGCGTCGAAGCGCCGGAATGGGTCAGCGTCGAGTACATCAACGGCGGTGTCGACCCTGAAACCAAGGCCTTCAGCCCTGGCAGCGTGCTGAGCTTCCTCAATACCCAGGCAGCCTGGGAAGATGCCCGTGCGCGGAACAAGCCGCTGCGCTTCTCGTTCGGCCGCGCCGATCGCGAGTACAAGGACCGTTGGTGCAACCCTGTGCCGGTGTACCAGGCGTGAGCCGCAAGCAGCAGTTGCTCAAGCGCCACCGGCGCAACAAGCGCCTCGGCCTGCTGGCAGGCCTTGTTGCGCTGGTGGGCCTGGGTGTTTTCACCTGGTGGTGGCTGCCACTGCTGCTGTTGCCGCTGCTCTGGGCTGCCCATGAGGCGTGGTTTGCCGACCACCTGTTCTATGCCCCGGCCGAGGACTACGCCTACGACTTCGGTGAGCAGACACATCAGGTGCCTGCCAGCTTGCATGAGGGCCGGCTCAATGCTGACTGCGCATTGCGGGGCGACGAAACCCTTATTCTTGAACTGCGGGTAAAAAGCGGTTGGCTGGGGCGGTTCCTTGACCCTCGGGTCGAGCTGACGGCTGCCGATCAAGCCGACCGACAAACCTTCGAGCGTGGCGTCGGTGGTGTGCGTTTCCTCAACCTGACCGGCCTGGCCGCGCCGCTGCAAGCCGGTACGTTGCGCTTGCGGGGTCGTTATTGCCGACTGCTCGGCCAGCCGCGCCTGTGGATAACCCCGGCGGTCGAATTGCAACGGCGCCGGGTGATGGTGATTGCGCCCCATGCCGACGACGCCGAGCTGGCCGCGTACGGCCTTTACAGCAAGGCTGATGAAACCTGGGTTGTGACGCTGACTGCCGGTGAAATCGAAGCCGGGCACTACCAGCAGATGGGCCTGGAAAAAGCCGAGGCCGCTCGCCTGAAGGGCCGCCTGCGCGCCTGGGACAGTATCGCTGTACCGCGCTGGGCCGGTGTGCCGCAAGCGCGTTGCGTGCAACTGGGCTACTTCTGCCTGCAATTGCCAGCCATGCAGGCTGCGCCCGATCAGCCGGCTGCTTCCCGTGAAGCCGACCTTGCCGATATCCGCGTGTTCCGCCAGTTCAACCCGTTCCCACTGCCGGCCGATAGCGATGGCGCGCCAACCTGGCACAACCTGCTGGCCGACCTGCGCGCCTTGCTGGAAATGGCCAGGCCAGAAGTACTGGTGATGCCGCATCCGCAGCTCGATCCACACCCCGACCATATCTGCGCCCAGGCAGCCGTGCTGGAAGCCCTGCAAGGCCTGGCCTGGCAGCCACAAACGCTGCTGTGCTACGCCAACCACCTGCACGACAACGACCGCTGGCCCATGGGTGACAGCGGCGATGGCGTGGCCCTGCCGCCACAGTTGAGCGCAGCCCAGGCCTGGGCCCCTTGCAGCCTGGTGTTGGACCTGGCTACCCAGCGCGACAAAGCCATGGCCCTGGGCATGATGCATGACCTGCAACCGCCAGCACCGTTCAAGCGCCGGTTGCGCCGCCTGCTGCAACGTTGGCTGGCTGGTCGGCGCCCGTCGCCTTACGGGGAGAACGAGTTCTTCCGCAAAGCTGTGCGCCGACACGAACTGTTCTGGCGACGTGAGCTGTAGGCACGCGCCAATGGTTGACCGCGATGGCGCCGAGCGCCCAAGGAAAGTTATGAAAGTCCTATTTCTGGTACAGAAGGAACAGCGGGCGATTCTCGACCGCCTGTACGATGGCGTCGCGGCCAATTGCGAGTGCGACCTGCGTTGGCTGACCAGCGAAGACCAGCGCAACCTGCGCCGCTATTTCAAGCGTGAAGTGCAGGTCGAGCGCTATGACCGCATCGTGTTCTTCCTGCGCTTCAAGCAAGAGATCCGGCAGGTGGCCTTCATCCGCACTGTGCCAAACCTGGTCATCCTCGAGCACGACGCCTACCAGAACTACATCCTGTGCAAGTACACCGGCAAGTTCAGCGCCCATTACCGCCAGTTGCCATGGGCACGGGTGATCAGCTCTGGTTACATGGTCAGCGAGCGCCTGCGCCGGGAAGGTTTCGATGCGGTGTTCGTGCCCAAGGGCTATGACGAGCAACTGCTGGCTGATCAGGGGCGCGAGCGAGACATCGAACTGGCCTTCGTCGGCAGTGTCAACAGCGTGGCCTATAGCGGCCGCAAGGCGCTGCTGGACGAGCTGGGGCAGGTCGAGAACCTGCTGGTCACCCGTACCAAGTCGGGTGAAGACTACTGCAACACGCTCAACCGTATCCGTTTCTTCGTCAGTGCCGACGTCGGCATGGGCGAATACATGATCAAGAATTTCGAAGCCATGGCCTGTGGCTGTGTGTTGCTGGCATATGACCAGGGCGAGGAAGAAAACCGCGCATTGGGCCTGCAGGACATGCACAACGTGGTGTTCTATGACAACATCCCGACCCTTCAGGAAAAACTGCGCCGTTTGCGTGCCGACCCTGAACTGGCCCGGCAGATTGCAGAAAATGGCCGCCACCTGGCGGTTTCCCGTTTCAGTTTCGCCGCAGTTGGACGTAGCATCGTCGACCACATGCGCCCGGCGCTCAGGCCCCACCCGCCGTTGTCTGCGTGGCAGCGGCTGCGCCTGAAGCTGGGTATCTAAATAAGAGTTTTCACGCCCAGGAGCGGGTTGTTGAAAACCGATAGTCGCAATGCGGAGGGAGTCCGGTGCGCTTTTCAGAAGAGAGTGACGTCACGCTTGTCGTGACCAGTTGTGGGCGGTTCGATCTGCTCAAAGACACCCTTGAGAGTTTCGATCGCTACAACACCGCGCCCATTCGCGAAGTGTTCATCACCGAAGATTCCGGTGACGATGCCGTGCATGCCGCTGTGCCGGAGCATTGGAAGCCCCACTGCAAGGTATTCGTCAACCGGCCCAAGCTCGGCCAGTTACCGTCTATCGACCTGGCCTACAGCCACGTCAAGACGCCGTACATCTTCCACTGTGAGGACGACTGGCATTTCTATCGCCAGGGTTTTGTCGAGGATTCCCGGGCCATTCTGGGCGTCAGCCCCAACCTGTTGCAGGTGTGGCTGCGCAGCCATGCCCACGACCTGGCCATCCACAGCCCGTACATCCACCTGGGCGACCGCCAGGTGATTGCGGGTGTGCCTTGCTACCCGCTGCTGTCCGACAAGGCCGAGTGGCAAGCGTTCTCGCTCAACCCCGGTTTGCGACGCTTGAGCGATTATCAGCGCTGTGCACCGTTTGCCGCCTATGCTGGAGAAAAGGCGCTTTCCCGGCGCTACGCTGAGTTAAATCTGACAGCTGTCACCTTGGAAGGTGATGCAGTATTGCACACAGGATTCGGTAATCACGTGACCTTGCCCATAGAAGTGGAACGCAAGGCCAAACGCCGTCAACGTGATCGGATCAAACTGGCATTGACGCTGGTGACAGGTGCCGTTATCGGCATGGTTATCACCCTTTTTGTTCAATGAAGTCGCTGTCCCACCTGACATGAGCGGGAGAGGGCCCATGAACATCGTCAATATGATGTGGGCGGGTGGAACGCCGTACATGTCCATCCACAAAGTTCATCGGCAAGTGTTGTCGAATGCAGGTGCCGATGCGCGGATAAGTAACTGGCTGCTGCTGGGTAGCGGGCTGTGCTGTGGGCTCGGCTCGACCCGGGAGTGGCACATGCCGGCACGTGCCCTGAAGGGCCGTCATCTGTGGCGCCTGCTGCGGCCGTGGTTGCGCATGCGTCTTCGCAAGGCGCTGGCCGAGGCCGGGGCGGAAGTCGTGTTGCTCGACGGTATTGGCGTTGCGCGCCTGGTGCTGCCGTTGTTGCAGGGCTTTCCCGGCGTACGTGCCAAGGTGCTGTTCCATGGCAAGACGCGCCTGCACGCTAGCGATATCCGCATGCTGCGTGTGCTGCCAGCCGAGCGCCTGAGCATTGCTGCAGTGTCGCAGACATTGGCCGAGTCACTGCAGCGTGACCTGGGCAGGCCGGTACAGACCCTGCGCATGGCGCTCGATCCACTGGCCTTCGCTGCACCCTTGCTGAGCCGTGACAAGGCCCGGCAGGCCCTGCACCTGCCGCAGCCAGCCGGGGTGATGTTGGGTGCGGTAGGGCGCCTGGTAGAGAGCAAAGGTTTCGAGATGCTGATCGATGCCTTCGCCAGGGCCAGTACCCGACAACCGGGCCTGCAACTGGCGATCATTGGCGAGGGGCCGCAGCATGTCGCGCTGCAGGAGCGTATTGCTGCACTGGGTCTGACCGGTCGTGTTCACCTGTGCGGTCACCGTGATGACCTGCAGCAGTTGTATCGGGCGTTCGACTGGCTGCTGGTGCCTTCGCGTTCCGAAGGCCTGGGGCTGGTGGTGCAGGAGGCGGTAATGGCTGATGTGCCGGTGGTGTGCAGCGACCTGCAAGTGTTCCGCGAGCAGTTGCGTGAAACCGGTGGCTACCTGCCGATTGCCGACGAAGGCGCCTGGGCCGAGGCGATCGAGCGTTGCACGGCGCTCAGCGCCTCGGCGGTAGCAGCAAAACAACGCCAGGCGCTGGCACCAGAGCAGGCCTGGCAAGCGTTCTGCCACGGCTCGCAGAGCCTGCTGCGCAGCTGAGATTCAGCGTGCCAGCAGGGCTGCCTCGAAGGCAGCAAGGGGGAACCGGTCGCCCAGGTTCTCCCGTTCGATATAGCGCACCATGTGCTGCACATTGCGACGGATCATGCGCGCCGACAACGGCGGGCGCAGGAAGCGCATGTCGGCCACATCGATCAGGCCCAGGCGCTGGTCAGGGGTGACTACCACATTGCCCAGGTGCAACGAGCGGAAGTACACCCCGCTGCGGTGCAGCTGGCGGACCAGCTCGATCAGTTGCGGAAGGAAAGTGTCCCAGCTGAAGCCCTCATCGCGCGACATTTGCAGCAGCGTGCGCCCTGGCAGCGGCCGATACAGCACGGCGGTGCGGCCAGGCAAGTCGAGCTTGTGCTGGCTGATCACTTCGAGCGTAGGGATGCCCAATTGCGCAAGGCGTGCGGCGTTATCGACGAAGCGTTGCGAGTAGGGGCGCAGCAGTGCAGATGAAATCAGCCGCTTCCTACGAAAAACCTTGAGGAAATTGCCATCCTTGAGCAGGTAGACTTTGGCGCCATGGCTGTCTGCCTCAAGCACCTGTGCGCCTTGTGTCAGCTGATCGAAGTCGACCTGGGTGAGCCGGGAGCATTGCATGAATAGAGCCTTGTCGTCTGGCGAGCAAAATGACCGGCAATAATGCCGAAAATAATGCTGTAGCACCATGGATGGTGTCTTTGATTCATCGGGGGAAAGGATGTTGTATCAAAAAAACTGGGCACGGGCCTGGTTAGGGTTGGGTCTGGTCTGGTTCCTGGCAGCAATTGCCCTGGCGCCCAGCAACAAGATTTATCAGCAGGGGCTGGTGTTGTTCCTGTGGCTGCCAACGCTGGTTCTGGCGTGGTCTGCCCGCGAAGTGCTGGTGCAAGCCTGGAAGCGACAGCCGGCGCTGTGGATAAGCCTGCTGCTGTTGTTGGGGTGGAGCGGGTTGAGCCTGGCCTGGTCCCCCGCAGAAGACCCGGGGCGTGAGATCAAACGCCTGGTCTACATCCTGGTGTTCCTGTTGGCGTTCCCGCTGTTGGCCCAGCTTGGCCATGCAAGGATTCGCCAGCTGCTACTGCTGGGTAGCGCATTGCTGGCCATTGCCGCGCTGGTTTCAGCCATCCGGTTCTATGGCGTGCAAGGCATGCCGTTGCTGACCCGGCTTCAAGGTATCGGCGAGATATCGCACCCGATCCTGGGGGCATACGTCATCGGTGTAGCGGTACTGTTCCTGCTTTACGAGCCGCCTCGGCAGCGTGGCCTGCAGCTGTTGTGGCTGGTGGCACTGGTTTGTCTGGGGGCATTCGCCATGCTCAGCCAGAGCCGTGGCGCGCTCCTTGCCCTGGTACTTACCGTAGTCATGGCGCCACTGTGGTTCCGCGACCGCCATAGCCAGGTGTTTGCCATCCTGGCGGCCATTGTTACCGGCCTTGCTTTCTATGTGGTGTACGACCTGATTGCCAAGCGTGGCTCGTCCTACCGGCCGGAAATCTTCCACGCCGTGGTCGACATGATTGCCGCGCACCCCTGGACCGGCCTGGGTCTGGGAGCAAGCTACGAAGTGAGCGCCGTCGGCAAGCACTTCGACCATACCCACAACATGTTCACCCACGTCGCCGTGGAAATGGGCCTGCCTGGCATGTTCCTGTGGGTAATGGTGTGGCTCTACACCTTGGGTGAAATCATCCGCGCACGCGGTACGCTGTTCGGCAAGATCCTGCTGGGCTTCTGGGTGTACTCGACCCTGGCCATGCAGTTCGATGCCGCCAGCCTTACCGGCACGCCGCGTGCCGAATGGTTCATCAGCTGGCTACCTGTGGGCCTTGCCATGATGCTGCCATGGGGGCGTGCCGAAAATGGCGCCTGTGGTAAAATTTCCGGTTCAACCTGAACAGCGAGCTCGATAATGGCCGAAACACCGCGACCGGCGGAGCACACCTCCAGCCTGAAGATCTACTTCCGGCTGCTGAGCTATGTGAAACCCTATGTTGGCATTTTCCTGCTGAGCATTGTCGGTTTCGTGATCTTTGCCTCGACCCAGCCGATGCTGGCCGGCATTCTCAAGTATTTCGTCGATGGGCTGAGCAACCCCGAAGCGGTGTTGTTCCCCAACGTGCCCTACCTGCGCGACCTGCAATTGCTGCAGGCGGTACCGCTGCTGATCATCCTGATTGCGGCGTGGCAGGGCCTGGGTTCGTTCCTCGGCAACTACTTCCTGGCCAAGGTGTCCTTGTGCCTGGTGCATGACCTGCGCGTGGAATTGTTCAACAAGCTGCTGGTGCTGCCTAACCGCTACTTCGACAACCACAACTCCGGGCACCTGATTTCGCGCATCACCTTCAACGTGACCATGGTTACCGGCGCTGCGACCGACGCCATCAAGGTCGTGATCCGCGAAGGCCTGACCGTGGTGTTCCTGTTCGCCTACCTGCTGTGGATGAACTGGCACCTGACCCTTGTGATGGTTGCCATCCTGCCGGTGATCGCGGTGATGGTGAGCGTGGCCAGCAAGAAATTCCGCAAGCAGAGCAAGAAGATCCAGGTGGCCATGGGTGACGTGACCCACGTTGCCTCGGAAACCATCCAGGGCTACCGCGTGGTGCGCAGCTTTGGTGGCGAGGCTTACGAGGAGCAGCGCTTCAGCAAGGCCAGCCAGAGCAACACCGACAAACAGCTGCGCATGACCAAGACCGGCTCGCTGTATACGCCAATGCTGCAACTGGTGATCTACAGCGCCATGGCCGCACTGATGTTCCTGGTACTGTTCCTGCGCGGTGAGTCCACCGCTGGCGACCTGGTGGCCTACATCACTGCTGCCGGCCTGCTGCCCAAGCCGATTCGTCAGCTTTCGGAAGTCAGCTCCACGATCCAGAAGGGCCTGGCAGGTGCCGAGAGCATCTTCGAGCAGCTGGACGAAGAGCCCGAAGTGGACACCGGCACCGTCGAGAAGGAGCGGGTGGAAGGGCGCCTTGAAGTGCGCAACCTGAGCTTCACCTACCCGGGTACCGAGCGTGAAGTGCTGAGCGATATCAGCTTTGTCGCCGAGCCCGGGCAGATGATTGCCCTGGTCGGCCGCTCCGGCAGTGGCAAGTCGACGCTGGCGGCGCTGATCCCGCGCTTCTACCACCACGACCAAGGGCAAATCCTGCTGGATGGCGTGGAAATCGAGAATTACCGCCTGCGCAACCTGCGCCGCCATGTGTCCCAGGTTACCCAGCACGTCACCCTGTTCAACGACACCGTGGCCAACAACATTGCCTATGGCGACCTGGCCGGCGCCCCGCGCGCCGACATCGAGGCTGCTGCGGCCGATGCCTATGCCAAGGAGTTTGTCGACCGGTTGCCGAAAGGCTTTGATACCGATGTGGGTGAAAACGGCGTGCTGCTCTCCGGTGGCCAGCGCCAGCGCCTGGCAATTGCCCGGGCGCTGCTGAAGAACGCGCCGCTGCTGATCCTCGACGAAGCCACCTCGGCGCTGGATACCGAGTCCGAGCGGCACATCCAGGCTGCCCTGGACCATGTGATGCAGGGCCGCACCACGCTGGTGATCGCCCACCGCCTGTCGACCATCGAAAAGGCCGACCAGATCCTGGTCATGGACCAGGGCCGCCTGGTCGAGCGCGGTACCCATGCCGAGCTGCTCGCGGCCAATGGCCATTATGCCCGCCTGCATGCCATGGGGCTGGATGAGCCGGCCAAGGCCGATATCACCTGAACCTACCTTGATCGGGGCCATTGCGGCCCCGATTGTCACGGGAATTTTCCGGGGGTGATCTGGCCATAAAGCCGTCGTCTACCCTGTGCTAATATCCTGCCCCTGTTCATTATTTCCATATGGGTTGCCCATGAAGTTGTCCATGCCGCGTTTCGATCAAGCCCCGGTACTGGTGGTCGGCGATGTCATGCTCGACCGCTACTGGCATGGCGGTACTTCGCGTATCTCGCCTGAAGCGCCAGTGCCGGTGGTAAAGGTCGATCAGATCGAGGATCGCCCCGGCGGCGCGGCCAACGTTGCCTTGAACATCGCCGCCCTGGGCGCACCGGCTTCATTGATCGGTGTCACTGGCCAGGATGAGGCCGCCGACAGCCTGGCCAACAGCCTGCAGGCTGCTGGCGTGCGCTCGGTGTTCCAGCGCATCGCGCACCAGCCGACCATCGTCAAGCTGCGGGTCATGAGCCGCCACCAGCAGCTGCTGCGTATCGATTTCGAAGAGCCGTTCGCCACCGACCCGCTGTCGCTGGGCGCGGAGGTCGACAGCCTGCTGGAAGGCGTCAAGGTGCTGGTCCTGTCTGACTACGGCAAGGGCGCACTGAAAAACCACCAGAGCCTGATCCAGGCGGCGCGGGCCAAGGGCATTCCGGTGTTGGCCGACCCCAAGGGCAAGGACTTTTCCATCTACCGCGGTGCCAGCCTGATCACCCCGAATCTCAGCGAGTTCGAGACCATCGTTGGCCGCTGTGCCGATGAGGCTGACCTGGTTGCCAAAGGCGTGCAGCTACTGCAAGACCTGGACCTGGGCGCCTTGCTGGTAACCCGCGGCGAGCACGGCATGACCCTGCTGCGCACGGGCCAGCCAGCGTTGCACCTGCCGGCGCGGGCGCGTGAAGTGTTCGATGTGACCGGTGCCGGTGATACCGTCATCTCCACCCTCGCTGCGGCCATTGCGGCTGGCGAGGACCTGCCGCACGCGGTGGCCTTGGCCAACCTGGCGGCTGGCATTGTGGTCGGCAAGCTGGGTACGGCTGCTATCAGTGCCCCCGAGCTGCGCCGTGCCATCCAGCGTGAAGAAGGCTCCGAACGCGGCGTACTGGGCCTGGAGCAACTGCTACTGGCCATCGATGATGCGCGGGCGCACAAAGAGAAAATCGTCTTCACCAACGGCTGCTTCGACATCCTGCACGCTGGGCATGTCACCTACCTGGAACAGGCGCGGGCCCAAGGCGATCGTCTGATCGTCGCGGTCAACGACGACGCCTCGGTCAGCCGCTTGAAAGGGCCGGGCCGGCCGATCAACAGCGTTGACCGGCGCATGGCGGTACTGGCCGGGCTGGGTGCGGTGGATTGGGTCATCAGCTTCCCAGAGGGCACGCCGGAAAACCTGCTAAGCCAGGTGAAGCCGGATGTGCTGGTCAAGGGCGGCGACTATGGCATTGACCAGGTGGTGGGTGCCGATATCGTCAAGGCCTATGGCGGCACCGTGAAGGTGTTGGGGCTGGTCGAGAACAGCTCGACTACGGCCATTGTCGAGAAAATCCGCAAGAACTGATGCGTTGGGGCTGCTGTGCAGCCCTTCGCGGGCACGCCCGCTCCCACAGAGTAGAGTCGCGTTTACCCTGTGGGAGCGGGCGTGCCCGCGAAGGGCCGCACAGCGGCCCCATTCATTACTTATGCAGTGAGGTACGCGCCCGCTCCAGCAATGCCCGTGCCTTGTCACCAAACCGCTGCAGGTGCGACGCCTGCACCGGCTTGCTCTCCACCAGCCCCTTCTGTTTCACCCAGTCCTTCCAGCGCACTCGCTCATCCTTCACTACCCAGCCTTCCTGCCGGGCGAAGCTTTCTGCCAGGTACAGCCCGCGGGTACTCGCCGGTACCAGCTCATCCTTCTTCAGCGTGTACAGCTCAGCCAGCGGCTGGCCGTCCTTCAGCGGCATCAGGTACAGGTCGGGCCGTTTGCGGTTGAGCCGCGCCACCAGCTGCCCGCCCTCCAGCCGTTCGTCAACGTGGAACAGGCTGAGTTTCTTGACTTCCCGGGGCACCTGCAGGCGCATGTCGTAGATCAGCTGTAGCGAAGCGGTGGGCAAGTGCACATAGGCCCTCGGCCGCTCCAGCAGCATCAGGTTGCCGCAGTGAACGGGCCGGGCAGCGCCGGATTCCGGAGCCAGCAAGAAGTGCGGTGTTTCGCGATAGTGCAAGGCTGCGGCGTAGGGGACGGGCAGCCAGGTATCGTTGAAACGCCCGCCCAGCCAGCCTTCCGGGGTTTCCAGCAGGCATTCCTCAGCCACTTCCTGTACAGCCGTGTGCAAAGGCAGGTTCAGCTCCTGCGCGGGTACGTAGCCAGAAATCAGTTTCAGCACCACATCGCCCCGGTCTTGCCGGCGCTGGCGTACCAGTACCCAGTAATCGCGGTTCTGCCAATGCAGGGTAAGGCGCACCGACACACCCAGGTTGGCCAGTTCGACCACGAAACGCTGCGTGTCGGGCAGCTGGATAGCCTTGCGCCGCTGCTGGGTCTGGGCAAAGTTCAGCGGCATGCCGATGCTCTGGTAGATCAGCCCATCGGGTGTGGCTTCGACATGCAGTGGCAGTGTCTTGAAGTTGCTCGGGTTCTTGCGGATCAGCGTTCGCGCCACGAGGCTCCTCCTTGCGTCGGGTCATTCGCCTGGCCCTTGGGCCGGGGGTAACTCAGTGCTGGCCCAGGATACGGGCGACGGTGGCCACGTTGTGGGCCAGGTGCAGCGGGTTGATGGTGCCGACGATAGCACTGCTGACGCCCGGGTGGGCGAACAACAGCTCAAAGCTGGCCTGCACCGGGTCAACGCCCGGGGCCAGGCAGACATGCCCACTGGCCAAGGCTTTCTTTACCAGGATGGCCTTGCCATGTTCGGCAGCGTAGTCCAGCACCGGGCGTTCTGCCTGCTCGTTGAGGTTGTAGGTGACCATGGCACAGTCGCCCTGTTCCAAGGCCTTCAGGCCGCCGGCCACGGTCTTGCCAGACAGGCCGAAGCCGAGGATCTTGCCTTCCTGCTTCAGCGCCGCCAGGGTCTGGTAGACCTCCTGCTGTTCAAGAATCGCCAGGTCGTTGCCGTCGGAATGCACCAGCACCAGTTCGATGCGGTCGGTTTCCAGGCGGCGCAGGCTGCGTTCCACCGAGCGGCGGGTGTGGGCGGCAGTGAAGTCGAAGTGCGACTGGCCGTTGTCGAACTCCTCACCGACCTTGCTGACGATTACCCACTCATCACGTTGGCCCCGTAGCAACGGGCCCAGGCGTTCTTCGCTGCGGCCATAGGCCGGAGCGGTGTCGATGAGGTTGATCCCCAGCTCGCGGGCCTGGGCCAACAACAGGCGGGCTTCGTCGTCGCCGGGGATGGTAAAGCCGGTGGGGTACTTCACGCCTTGGTCGCGCCCCAACTTGACCGTACCCAGGCCCAGCGGTGAAACCCTGAAACCGGTGCTGCCCAACGGGCGGTGGAAGTCATGCAGGGTAGGCAGGCTCATGGCAGCAATTGCTCCCAGGCCGGTACGCCAAGCGGCGGGCGTGGCAGGCCAGCCAGGTCGGCCTGGGCCTGTGGGCGGATACCGTCGCGCTCCAGGTGGCTGATGACCCGGTCGCTGAAGTCTGGCGCCAGCGCCAGCTTCGTCGGCCAGCCGACCAGCAAGCGTTCCTGGTCGGCGAGGAAGGCGTTGTCCGGGCGCACCAGGCCTGATTGTGCTGGCTCTGCGCGGTCCACCCGCAGGGTGGCCCAGCGCACCTGGCTTTGGTCTACCCATGGCAGCAGGCTGGCGATTTCCTTTTGTGCTGCGGCAATCTGCGCGGCCGGCTCGCGGGCGACGCCATCGGCTTCGGCCAGGTCGCCACCCAGATACCAGACCCATTGGCCATCGGCAGCCGGGTGGGTGGTGACGGTCACCCGCGGCTTGGGCCCGCCGCCCAGGCAGTGGGCATACAGCGGTTTCAGGTTGGCGCCCTTGGCCATGACCATGTGCAGCGGCCGTGTTTGCATGGCTGGCTGGTTCAGGCCCAGGGCGTGCAGCAGGTCTTCGGTGCCAGCGCCAGCGCTAAGCACGACGCGCTGGGCACGAATGTCGCGGCCATCGACGCGCAGGCCGACCAGTTCGTCATTTTCGCGCAGCGGCTCGATGCGTTCGCCGGCCAGCAGGCTGTCGCCCGCCAGTTCGGCCAGGTTGGCCAGCAAGGTGGGTACGTCGATGACCAGCTCGGCCAGGCGGTAGACCTTACCCTTGAAGGCACGGTCTTGCAGGGCAGGCGGCAGCTGCTCGCCTTTCACCTGGTCGACCCGGCCGCGCACGGCTTTGCTGGCGAAAAAGCTGGTCAGGTTGCCGGCCAGGGTGCCTGGCGACCACAGGTAGTGGGCATCGGATAGCAGGCGGGTGCCGGCAAGATCCAGCTCGCCGCTGCCGCTCAAGGCTTCGCGCCAGCGGCGCGGCATGTCGGCAATGGCTTCCGAGGCGCCGGTCAGCGCGCCGTGCAGGGCGTACTTGGTGCCGCCATGGATAATGCCCTGGGACTTGATAGTCTGCTCACCACCAAGGCTGGCGCGCTCCACCAGCACTGTCGAGTACCCCATGCGGCGCAGGCGTGCATTGAGCCAGAGGCCTGCGACCCCGGCGCCGACGATCAGTACGTCAGTGGAAATGGCAGATGGCATGGCGGTACCTCGAAGACTGGGACAGCTGGCAAGTATACAGGGTCGGGCAAAAGGGGGCTGCTATGCAGCCCATCGCGACACAAGGCCGCTCCCACAGGAAACGTGCAAATACTGAAGCCTACGCGGTTCCCTGTGGGAGCGGCCTTGTGTCGCGATGGGCCGCAAAGCGGCCCCAAAATCCAGAGGCCAACCTCAATGCCCGGCAGTCTTGGAGAACAGCTGAATCACCACCACCCCACCCACGATCATGGCCATGCCCAGCATCGCCGGCACATCCAGCTTCTGCCCGTAGATTACCAGCGCCGCCACACTGATCAGCACAATCCCCAGTCCCGACCAGATTGCATAGGCGATCCCCACTGGAATGCTGCGTACCACCAGGGTCAGCATCCAGAATGCGATCCCGTAGCCAACAACCATCAGCAGCAACGGCAATGGTGTGCTCAGGCCCTTCATCGCTTTCATCGAGGCGGTGGCGATCACTTCGGCGCAGATGGCGATGGCGAGGTAGGTGTAGGCATTCATGGCGGGATCCTCCGGTAACTGGTCGGGCATTCTAGACGTTACGTAGATGGGGTAAAGTCATTACCTATCAATAGGGGAGATAGGTTGATGGCCGAGCAGTGGAACCTTGAGCAACTGCGTACGTTCCTGCGTGTCGCTGAACTGCGCTCGTTCTCCGCCGTGGCCCGCGAGCAGCGCAAGGCGCAGTCGGCTATCAGCAGCGCAATTGCCCTGCTTGAAACGGACTTGGGTGTCACCTTGTTCGAGCGCAGCAGTGGCCGGCAACCAAAGCTGACCGAAAACGGTAGCGCGTTGCTGGAAGACGCCCGTGAGCTGCTGCGCCAGTGCGAACGCCTGGATGGCCGCGCCCTGGCACTGATGCGCGGGCAAGAGGCGTTGCTGCGGGTGGCTCAGGACGAAGCCATGCCTTACCAGCCGGTGATCGACAGCCTGGACGAACTCGCCAGTCGCTTTCCATTTCTGGAAGTGCAACTGGCCAGTGGCGCTCAAGGGGATGTGGCGCGCAAGCTGGTGGAGCGGCGGGCCGACCTGGGCCTGTTCTTTCACCATGAAAGCATGCCGGCATCACTGGAGCGGCGCGCCCTGGGCAGTGTGGAGATGGTCACGGTGTGCGCCGTCGGCCATCCGCTTGCAGGTGAGGGCCGGGTCACCCGCCAGCAACTGGCACGCCACCGGCAACTCCTCATCACGCCACAGCAAAGCGGCTACCCCGGCGGCGAGGCAGTCAGCCCGCAGGTGTGGCGTGCCGACAGCTTCTACGCCATGGCCGAATTGCTGATGCGCGGCCTGGGCTGGGCCTGGCTGCCGCGGCATGTGGTGCAGTACCCGACTTATCAGGCGCATATGGTCGAGCTGGACAGCGAGTGGCGCCCGCCGGCACTGGTGGCAGAGCTGGCCTGGCGCCGTGATGAGCCACTGGGGCCTGCTGCGCAGTGGCTGGCCGAGCGCTTTGCGGTTCACTTGCGCGCGATTGGTTAATTTCTGAATGTATTGGCACGTAAAGAGCCGATTCCGCAATAAGTTAATATTAGGCGGTCGGATCAGTTCGGATGTGCATGAGATAATCTCGGCTGTCACTAATATCAAAGCGATAACCTGCCCGAATTTCATTGATTTTCAAGTCGAATAGGTATAAGGCTTCATCCCGGGTTAATTTATTTGCTTGATAATTTCGTAACGTTTCGGCGTCTGCAAAATCATAACCGGTTAGTTGATATGGGCTTGAATCGCTGTCCGCTTTGAGAATGGCGGCATCATGCATTATTAATGTCTTGGATTTTCTACTGGAAAGGACTGATAAATCTCGGTTTAGGCTAGGATAAGCTGTGCGGAGGTGTTCCATTTCTGGGCCATTTAGGTAGCTGGAAACTTTTTCTAGTACGGGCCGTTGCGTAAGGATAACAGGGGGTTTAATTCTATGCTTTTCTCTATCAGCATTGCCGAGTTTACTGGGGCCTACAAAGATGCGACCAACTTTTTTTTGGATCTGTTTTTGGAATAGTCGAACCCTGCCACTGGGGTCACTATAATTGATAGGGTCTCCCGAGCAATAGCTGTATGTGTTGATTCCCCCTCTTTCAAACGGGCTCAGTCGATCCGGTGAGATAAATCTCATCAAGGGCGGTCTGTACGGGCGATGGCCAAGACCGAGATGATAAATTTGCATTTCGCAGTTCCAATACTCTGCGTTATAGCGAATCAATGCCGTAGGGGTAAGGGAAGTGAAATGGCCGTAGGGCGAGTAGGTTAGGATTGAGGGCGGAATGCGCTTGCTTTGGGTGATGTTTCGATCACTTTTGAACGTGGGTTTGTTCACGGGTCTGCGCCTGAGTTGTGTGACACGTTGATATTAGAAACATGGTCGCCGGTAATCGGATACTGGCAAAAGTGATAGGCGTGCCGCCCTGGACGGTTGTGGGTGACGAAGCAAGGCAACCGTCCAAGGCGGGGTGAATAAGTAGATGTTTTGCGGTCAGCTGGTCTCTGCCAAGCTGGTTCCTAGTACACTCCGCCCCCATGAACAGAACTCTCTATACCTTGCTGTTTCACCTGGGCCTGCCGCTGGTCGCGCTGCGCCTGTACCTGCGCGCACGCAAGGCGCCGGCCTATGGCCAGCGTATCGGCGAGCGCTTTGCGTTCAAGCTGCCAGTCATGCGCCAAGGTGGCATCTGGGTGCATGCAGTGTCTGTGGGCGAAAGCATTGCCGCCGCGCCCATGGTGCGCGCCTTGCTCAAGGCCTACCCCGAGTTGCCGATCACGCTTACCTGCATGACACCGACCGGTTCCGAGCGCATTCGCGCCATGTTCGCCGACGAACCGCGCCTGCAGCATTGCTACCTGCCCTACGACCTGCCGTGGGCGGCCGGGCGTTTTCTCGACCATGTGCAGCCCAAACTGGGCATCATCATGGAAACCGAGCTGTGGCCCAATCACATCCACCAGTGTGCCAAACGCGGTATTCCCGTGGCGCTGGCCAATGCGCGTCTGTCCGAGCGCTCGGCGCGTGGTTATGGGCGCTTTGCCAAGCTGACCCGGCCGATGCTGGCAGAGATGAGCCTGATCGCCGTGCAAACGCAAACCGAGGCGCAGCGCTTCCGTGATCTGGGTGCGCGTCCTGAGTGCGTGCAGGTCACCGGTTCGATCAAGTTCGACCTGAAGATCGATGAGCAACTGCTACCCCGTGCCAAGGCATTGCGTGCGCAGTGGGGGGCGCAGCAGCGCCCGGTGTGGATTGCGGCCAGCACCCATGAAGGTGAGGACGCGTTGGTCCTGCAGGCGCACCGGCAGTTGTTGCAGGTGCATGGTGATGCCTTGCTGATCCTGGTACCGCGCCACCCCGAGCGCTTCAACGCGGTGCATGCGCTTTGCAGCGAGCAGTTCACGACCGTGCGCCGCTCTGCCGGCGCCCCGGTCGATGCGCAGACGCAGGTACTGCTTGGCGACACCATGGGCGAGTTGCTGTTCCTTTACGCCTTGGCCGACATTGCCTTTGTCGGCGGCAGCCTGGTGGCAACCGGTGGTCACAACCCGCTGGAGCCGGCGGCGCTGGCCTTGCCGGTGATCATGGGGCCGCATGTGTTCAACTTCCTTGAAATCAGCGCGATGCTGCGCGAGGCAGGGGCGTTGCAGCAGGTGGACGATGCCGACGGGCTGGCCGGGGCGGTACGGCGGCTGGTGGAGTTGCCGCAGGATGCGCAGCGCATGGGCGAGGCGGGCAGGGCGGTGATGCGGGCCAATCAAGGTGCGTTGCAGCGCTTGCTCGATGGCCTGGCTGCGCTAATCCGCTGATATTTGCGTTGGCTTCTTCGCGGGCTCGCCCGCTCCCACAGGATTGATGCAGGGTTCGAGGGCTGCGCAATCCCTGTGGGAGCGGGCGAGCCCGCGAAGAAGCCAGTACCTATCTCAAGGCCTACGCTCAAAGTTCTTGGCGGCAGCTGCAGCCAGGTCCGGCGGCAAGAAGTCCTTGTCCGGGTTGTAGTCGGCTTTCAGGTACCGCCCCAGGTCCTGCAGATCCTGTGGGCTCAACGTACCGGCCGCCTGCTTCAGGCTCAGGTTGTCGAGGATGTAGTCATAGCGGCTGTTGTTGTAATCCCTCACCGAGGTATACAGCTGGCGCTGGGCATCAAGCACATCAACGATGTTGCGGGTACCGACCTGGTAACCGATTTCAGTGGCCTCCAGCGCACTCTGGTTGGAGATGATCGACTGCTTGCGTGCCTGTACCTGCTCCACGTCGGTGTTCACCGCGCGGTGCAGGTTGCGGGTGTTCTCCACCACCTGGCGGCGCAGGCTTTCGCGCTGCTGTTCGCTCTGGCTCAGGCGCTGATAAGCCTCGCGTACCTGCGAGCTGGTCAGGCCACCGCTGTAGATCGGGATGTTCAGTTGCAGGCCAACGCTGGTCTGTTCGACATCGCCGCTGTAGCGCACGCCCAGTTGCGAGGGGTTGGTGAAGCCGAGGCTGTCGTTGTCACCCTTTTGATACTTCGCCACCGCATCCAGCGTCGGCGCGTGGCCAGCCTTGCGCTGGCGCAGGGTTTCTTCGGCGGCAGAAACCGCATAGTTGGTGGCCAGCAGGTTGAGGTTCTGGCGCCCGGCGGTTTCGACCCAGGCCTTGGCGTCGTTTGGCGTTGGCACCTGCACGGGCAGGGTATGCACCACGCCTTGAATCGAGGTGTATTCACGGTTGGTCAGGGTGACCAGCGCTTCAAAGGCATCCTGCACCTGGCGCTCGGCAATGATCCGGTTGGCCCGGGCCGTGTCGTAGCTGGCCTGGGATTGCAGCACGTCGGTCTTGTCCGACAGGCCCACATCGAAACGCTCGTTGGACTGGTCCAGCTGGCGCTTGAACGCGGCTTCCTCGGCCTTGGTGGCGGCCAGGTTGTCCTGGGCGCGCAGCACGGCGAAGTAATTCTGCGCAGTCTGCAGGATCAGGTTCTGTTCAGTGGCCGACAGCTCCAGCGCAGCCTGCTCGTTGACTGCCTCGGCTGCCTGCAACTGGAACCAGCGGTCAGCGCGGAAGATTGGCTGGGCCAGGGTTGCGCTCCACGAGTTGCCGCTGCGGTTGGAGGTGATGGACGGCTCGTCCAGCTTGGTGCGGGTGTTCATCATTTCGGCGCCAGCCGACAGGTTTGGCAACAGTCCGGCGCGGGCCTGGGGCACCACTTCGCGGCGGGCGCCATAATCGGCGCGGGCAGCGGCCAGGTCGGCGTTGTTGTCCACGGCCTCCTGATAGACGCTGACCAAGTCGGTCTTCACTGTTGGGGGCATGTCCGCTGCCCAGACCACTCCGTTGGACGCACAAGACACGGCTATCGCCAGTGAGAGTTTGCGCAGCATAGAGGCAATCCTTGTACGAAAGTAATTACTGAACTGTTGAGTATCGAGCGACGGGCCAGTGTAGTGCCATGCGCCCCCGGCAACAATCGCCTGGTGTGCCTTTCATCAATCGCGCATTTACCCGCTTGGCTTTGCCGACCACTCCAGCTTAGACTGCGCATGTTCTTGTCGGGGTGCCTTGAAGCAAAGGCTGAGATCGCAGAGGTGCGGATCCCGTTGAACCTGATCAGGTTAGCGCCTGCGTAGGGAACAAGATTGCTCGCCTTCCCGGGGAGCCTCTTGTGCCAGGTCCGGGAATGTCGCAGCTGCATGCAGCTTCAGGCACCCCCGTATCCGGCACTGCACCCGTCAAGGGGTGCGTCCGCGTCTTTCAGGTTCTCCCCCGACATTCCACTGCTAGGAAGCCGTCTGGAGAGCCTGTGATGACCAAACAAGAAAAAGCGATCAACCTCAGCGAATCGGCGCAAGTCGATCAGCAGTCCGTGCAACCGTTCCGCCGTTCGCGCAAGATCTATGTCGAAGGCTCGCGTCCGGACATCCGCGTACCCATGCGCGAAATCAGCCTGGACGATACCCCTACCGATTTTGGTGGCGAAACCAACGCCCCGGTACTGGTCTACGACACGTCCGGCCCGTACACCGACCCCAATGTGATCATCGACGTACGCAAAGGCCTGGGCGATGTGCGCTCGGCCTGGATCGAGGCACGGGGTGACACCGAGCGCCTCGCCGGCCTGAGCTCCGACTTCGGCCAGCAGCGCCTGAACGACGCCGAGCTGGCCAAGCTGCGCTTCGCCCACGTGCGCAACCCGCGTCGGGCCAAGGCGGGCGCCAACGTCTCGCAGATGCACTATGCCCGCCAGGGCATCATCACCGCAGAGATGGAGTACGTGGCCATCCGCGAAAACATGAAGCTGCAAGAGGCCCGCGCCGCCGGTCTGCTCAAGGAGCAGCACGCAGGCCACAGCTTCGGTGCCAACATCCCGAAAGAAATCACCCCCGAATTCGTCCGCGAGGAAGTTGCCCGCGGCCGCGCGATCATTCCGGCCAACATCAACCACCCGGAAGTGGAGCCGATGATCATCGGCCGCAATTTCCTGGTGAAGATCAACGGCAACATCGGCAACAGCGCGCTGGGCTCCTCGATCGAGGAAGAAGTGGCCAAGCTGACCTGGGGCATCCGCTGGGGCTCGGACACGGTCATGGACCTGTCTACCGGCAAGCACATTCACGAAACCCGTGAGTGGATCATCCGCAACTCGCCGGTGCCGATCGGTACCGTGCCGATCTACCAGGCGCTGGAAAAGGTCAACGGCGTGGCCGAAGACCTGACCTGGGAGCTGTTCCGCGACACCCTGATCGAGCAGGCCGAGCAAGGCGTGGACTACTTCACCATCCACGCCGGTGTGCTGCTGCGCTATGTGCCGCTGACCGCCAAGCGCGTTACCGGCATCGTCAGCCGTGGTGGCTCGATCATGGCCAAGTGGTGCCTGGCGCACCACAAGGAAAACTTCCTGTACACCCACTTCGACGAAATCTGCGAAATCATGAAGGCCTACGACGTCAGCTTCTCGCTGGGCGACGGCCTGCGCCCTGGCTCGATTGCCGACGCCAACGACGCCGCGCAGTTCGGTGAGCTGGAAACCCTCGGCGAGCTGACCAAGATCGCCTGGAAGCACGATGTGCAGTGCATGATCGAAGGCCCGGGCCACGTGCCGATGCAGCTGATCAAGGAGAACATGGACAAGCAGCTGGAGTGCTGCGACGAGGCGCCGTTCTACACCCTCGGCCCGCTGACCACCGACATTGCCCCGGGCTACGACCACATCACTTCGGGTATTGGCGCGGCGATGATCGGCTGGTTCGGTTGCGCCATGCTCTGCTACGTCACGCCCAAGGAGCACCTGGGCCTGCCGAACAAGGACGACGTGAAAACCGGCATCATCACCTACAAGATCGCCGCACATGCCGCCGACCTTGCCAAGGGCCACCCGGGCGCGCAGATTCGTGACAACGCCTTGTCCAAGGCACGCTTCGAGTTCCGCTGGGAAGACCAGTTCAACCTCGGCCTGGACCCGGACACAGCGCGCGCCTTCCACGACGAGACCCTGCCGAAGGAATCGGCCAAGGTCGCGCACTTCTGCTCGATGTGCGGGCCGAAGTTCTGCTCGATGAAGATCACCCAGGAAGTGCGTGAATACGCCGCCAGGATCGAGACGGTGGACGTGTCGGTCGAAGAGGGCATGCGCGAGCAGGCCGAGCGGTTCCGCCAGGAAGGCAGCCAGCTGTACCACAAAGTCTAATCCGCAGCCTCTTTCTCTGTGGGAGCGGGCGCGTCGAGGCGTCGAACCGCCGCGAACAAGGGCGAAGCCCTTGCCATGCACCGCGGTACTTGCTTCGCGGGCATGCCCGCTCCCACAAGATGCAGTCTGCAACTCCTACTTTTTCCGGCGAACATAACAATGACCACCCCCAGCCAGTTCTCACCCGACCACCCGGTCCCCAACCACCAGCGCATCTTCGGCGCCCGCGATCTCTTCTCGCTGTGGTTTTCCCTCGGCATCGGCCTGATGGTGCTGCAAGTCGGCGCCATGTTGGCGCCAGGTCTTGGCCTTGCCGGTGCAGTGCTGGCCATCGCCCTGGGCACCGGTGTCGGTGTGCTGTTGCTGGGGGCGGCCGGGGTTATCGGCAGCGACACCGGCCTGTCTGCCATGGGCACCCTGAAACTCAGCCTGGGCAGCCACGGCGCGCGTTTGCCGGCGCTGCTCAACCTGCTGCAACTGGTGGGCTGGGGTGCGTTCGAGATCATCGTCATGCGCGATGCTGCCAGCTTGCTGGGTGCACGCACGTTTGGCGAAGACAGTGCCTGGAACAGCCCGATGCTCTGGACCGTGTGTTTCGGCGCCCTGGCCACCCTGCTGGCCGTCAGCGGGCCATTGGCCTTCGTGCGCAAGGTGCTGCGTGCCTGGGGTATCTGGTTGCTGCTGGGTGCGTGCATCTGGCTGACCTGGAACCTGTTCGCCAAGGCCGACCTGGCTGCGCTGTGGAACCGCGCCGGGGACGGCTCGATGTCGCTGGCGGTCGGCTTTGATATCGCCATTGCCATGCCGCTGTCCTGGCTGCCGCTGATCGCCGACTACTCGCGCTTCGCCCGCAATGGCAAGCATGTGTTCGGCGGCACGGTAGTGGGCTACTTCATCGGCAATACCTGGCTGATGAGCCTGGGCGTGGCCTACACACTGGCCTTCGCTGCCAGTGGTGAAGTCAATGCCCTGCTGCTGGCCCTGGCGGGCGCCGGCATGGGTATCCCGCTGCTGCTCATTCTGCTGGACGAGTCTGAAAAGGCCTTTGCCGACATCCACTCGGCTGCAGTTTCCACCGGTGTGCTGCTACCGCTGAAGGTCGAGCACCTGGCGCTGGCCGTCGGCGTGCTGTGCACCCTCATCGCCCTGCTGGCGCCCCTGGCCCAGTACGAGAACTTCCTGTTGCTGATCGGCTCGGTGTTCGCGCCACTGTTTGGCGTGGTGTTGATGGACCACTACGTGATCCGTCGCCGTCGCCTGCCGGCTCAGGTAGGTGGTTTGCACTGGCAGGCACTGGTGGCTTGGGTGGTCGGCGTAACGGCTTACCATGTCATCGCCACGCAAGCGCCGGACTTCGGCGCAACCCTGCCGGCACTGGTGCTGGCAGGGTTGCTGCACGGGCTGCTGAGCTTCAGCCGCGGCCGGGAAACAGTTCAGGCTTGAGTACGCCATTCAGGCGTGGGTATGGGATCTTCAGCTCCACGTGGCCCATGGAATAGGGCGCGATAGCGTAGACCTCATACTTGACCACCACTGCGCCGTACGTCAGGGCGATGTGCGGCGACTTCTTGAACGGCCAGGTTTTGACGAACTCGGCGTCCTTGTCCATGCCCACGCTCATCAGCCAGGCACGGTGAGACTCCTCGACGGTTTTCCAGAAGGTGTCTTCCTGGCCGGGCACCAGCATGTCCTGCAGGGTCAGCACCTTGTCCAGCTTGCGCGAATAGTTGATGAAACCGCGCCCCGGCATGCCGTGGGCGCCACCACTGTCCAGGTAGCTGGACAACTCGACGATCACCAGCCCGTCATGCTGCTCGCGTACCTTGGCTTGCAAATAGCTGCTGTTACGCTTGTCGGCACTGGCCAGGTATTGCTGCTCGTAGGCCTGCAAGGTGGCTGGCGCGGTGCCATGCTGATTATCTTCGGTCAGTTGCAGCAGGCGTTTTTCGACAATGGCGTCGAGTTTGGGCAGGGCCGGGAAGTGGACCATGTCGATGTTCACCAGCGGGCAGTCGCTTTCGCTGCAGCCGGGTTTGACATGCTCCCAGGCGTCGCGCTTGACCTCGAGCGGGGCCCGGTAGTTGGGCGTGAACAGGCTCTGGCAGGCGCCCAGAGCGAGTGCCAGCACGGCCACGGAAGTCAGTTTGACAAGTGTCATGATGATCCTTGCAGAACAGGGAAAAGTCGGCCTTTGACCGTCTGCGCGGCCTTCAGTTCGCCACTAAGCTAACAGAGTGAAGGCGAGCTGTCCTGAGTGTGCGAACGGTTGCCGGAAAGGGGTGAAACGCGAAAGCGTGCAGAGTAGGATGGCGCGATGCGGTAATTGAGGTAACGAGGATTTCCATGTCAGACACGTTGAATTCGGTGCCCAAGGCGGTCGAGATCGTCAAGCGGGCCAACTGCTTCCAGGGCTTCTACAAGCTCGACAAGGTGCACCTGCGCCACGAGCTGTTTGCCGGGGGCATGGGCCGCGAGATCAGCCGTGAACTGTTCGTGCGCCACGATGCAGTGTGTGTGCTGCCTTACGACCCGTTGCGCGATGAAGTGGTGCTGATCGAGCAGTTCCGCGTCGGCGCGCTGGACAAGGTCGGTAACCCTTGGCTGATCGAGATGGTTGCCGGGCTGATCGACAAGGATGAGCAACCCGAGGAAGTCGCCCACCGCGAAGCCGAGGAAGAAGCCGGCCTGACGTTCAGCGCCCTGTGGCCGATGACCCGCTACTTCCCGTCCCCCGGCGGCAGTGATGAATACGTTCACCTGTTCCTTGGCCGTTGCACCAGCGAGGGCGCCGGGGGGCTGCATGGCCTTGAAGAAGAAGGCGAAGACATTCGCGTGCGCGTGTGGTCGTTCGAGGACGCCTTGCAGGCCGTGCGCGACGGGCGCATCTGCAACGCGGCGACCATCATCGGCCTGCAATGGCTGGCGCTGAACCGTGACGAAGTACGAGGTATGTGGAAGTGAACCTGCTGCGCGAGCGTTATCGAGTCGACCTGGTCGGGCTGCAGGCTGCCTGCGAGGCCAACTACGCCCGGCTGATGCGCCTGTTGCCCGACATGCGCACCACCCAGAGCTCGCGCCGTATCGGCATGACCCAAGGCGACCAGATGCTCGGCGTGCTGGTGCTGGACGTGGTGCTGGCCTGCCCCTACACCACCACCCTGCATGTGCGCCAGGAGCACAGCCTGCCGTGGCTGCCGGTGCCGCACCTGGAAGTGCAGGTGTACCACGATGCACGCATGGCCGAAGTGGTCAGCGCCGAACACGCGCGGCGCCTGCGCAGTATCTACCCGTATCCGAACGCAGCCATGCACCAGCCGGACGAAAAGGCCCAGCTCAACCTGTTCCTCGGTGAATGGCTGAGCCACTGCCTGGCCTGTGGCCACGAACTGGCAAGCGTTCGCTGACATGCATGCAGACCACACGCGCCCTGTACATGTGGTGCAACTGACCGACGCCCATCTTTTCGCCGACCCGGCCGGCAGCATGCTGGGCCTCAAGACCCGTGACAGCCTGCGCCATGTGGTTGCCCAGGTGCGGCGCGAGCAACCGCTTGTCGACTTGCTGTTGTGCACGGGCGATTTGTCCCAGGATGCCAGCGTTGCTTCTTATGAGGCTTTTCGTGAGCTGACTGCGCCGTTTGGCGTACCCAGCCGTTGGCTGCCGGGCAACCATGATGAGGCCCGGGTCATGGCCGAAGTGGCGCCGGAGCTGGTGCAGGCGGTAACCGATATTGGCGCCTGGCGTATTGTGATGCTCAACACGGCGGTGCATGGCGCCACCCATGGCTGGCTGGAAGATGACCAGCTGGCAGTGCTGGAGGCCGCGCTGAAAGGGGCGGGCGAGCGCCATTGCCTGGTGTGTTTCCACCATCAACCGGTAGACATCGGCTGCGCCTGGATCGCCCCGATCGGCTTGCGCAATGCCCAGGCACTGTTTGACATCATTGAAGGTTACCCACAGGTGCGAGCGTTGCTGTGGGGGCACGTTCATCAGGAGTGGGATGAAGTGCGCGATGGTCGGCGCCTGCTGGCTACGCCTTCGACCTGCATTCAGTTCGCGGCCCGCAGCGAAGATTTCAAGGTGAGCGAAGAGCAGCCTGGGTACCGCTGGCTGCGCCTGCATGCCGACGGGCGGCTGGAGACCGGGGTGGAGCGGGCGCGGGACTTTGAAGTGAAGCTCGACTTCGACAGCCCAGGTTATTAAAACACTCGAAATCTGCACAAATCCCTGTGGGAGCGGGCGTGCCCGCGAAGAATTCAATGCGGTGGATGGCACCGGCTGCGCCGGTGTTCGCGGCGGTTCGACGCCTCGACACGCCCGCTCCCACAGGTCCAGCCTTGCTGCGGTGCTCGGTGAAGAAATTGTTGCGAAACCCGTGACCCTGCGTCAAAACCCGGCGAACGCGCTACACTGCGCGTCCCTGCGCCCGCATCATCAGGCGCGAAGCCACAGACTCCGGGGGCAGCATGTCGGGTTCCATCCTCTATATCCATGGCTTCAACAGCTCGCCGCTTTCAACCAAGGCGCGCCAACTCGAAGCTGTGATGCAGCAACTGGGCCTGTCGGCCCAGCTACGCGTGCCCGCCCTGCACCACCACCCGCGCCAGGCCATCGTCCAGCTCGAGGCAGCCATCGCCGAACTCGGCGCGCCATTACTGGTGGGCAGTTCGCTCGGCGGCTACTATGCCACCTGGCTGGCCGAGCAGCATGGCCTCAAGGCCCTGCTGGTCAACCCGGCGGTAACCCCGCACAAGCATTTCGACGGTTACCTGGGTACCCAGCGTAATCACTACACCGATGAAACCTGGGAGCTGACCCTCGATCACGTGCAGGCCCTGGCCGAGCTGGAAGTACCGGCCCCGGTAGATGCCAGCCGCTATCAAGTGTGGCTGCAGACCGCCGATGAAACCCTGGACTATCGCCACGCCGAGCACTATTACCGTGCCTGTGCCCTGCGCATCCAGGCCGGTGGTGATCACAGCTTCCAGGGTTTTGTCGAGCACTTGCCAGCCCTGCTGGCCTTCGCCGGTATTGCCCGCGGGCAGTATGCGGCGCTCGACTTTTCTGTATTTTGACTTTTTTTGCATTCACCAGACTGACGAAGAGACCCTATGGCCAATCCCAGCGCTAGCGCCTATAACGCAGACGCCATCGAAGTCCTCTCGGGGCTTGACCCGGTCCGCAAGCGGCCGGGCATGTACACCGATACCAGCCGCCCCAACCACCTGGCCCAGGAAGTCATCGACAACAGCGTCGACGAAGCCCTGGCCGGTCACGCCCGCTCTGTGCAGGTCATCCTCCACGCCGACCACTCGCTGGAAGTCAGCGACGATGGCCGCGGCATGCCGGTGGACATCCACCCGGAAGAGGGCGTGTCCGGGGTCGAGCTGATCCTCACCAAGCTGCACGCTGGCGGCAAGTTCTCCAACAAGAACTACCAGTTCTCTGGCGGCCTGCACGGTGTGGGCATTTCGGTGGTCAACGCCCTGTCGACCCAGGTGCGCGTGCGCGTCAAACGTGACGGCAACGAATACCAGATGACGTTCGCCGACGGCTTCAAGGCCAGCGAGCTGGAAGTGGTCGGCTCGGTCGGCAAGCGCAACACCGGCACCAGCGTTTACTTCAGCCCCGACCCGAAGTACTTCGACTCGCCCAAGTTCTCCATCAGCCGCCTCAAGCACGTGCTCAAGGCCAAGGCCGTGCTGTGCCCGGGCTTGCTGGTCAGCTTCGAGGACAAGGCCAGTGGCGAAAAGGTCGAATGGCACTACGAGGATGGCCTGCGCTCCTACCTGGTCGACTCGGTCAGCGAGTTCCAGCGCCTGCCTGACGAGCCGTTCTGCGGCAGCCTGGCGGGCAACAAGGAAGCCGCAGACTGGGCGTTGCTGTGGTTGCCGGAAGGGGGCGACAGCATCCAGGAAAGCTACGTCAACCTGATCCCTACGGCCCAGGGCGGCACCCATGTAAACGGCCTGCGTCAGGGCCTGCTGGATGCCATGCGCGAGTTCTGCGAGTTCCGCAATTTGCTGCCGCGGGGCGTGAAGCTGGCGCCAGAGGATATCTGGGAGCGCATTTCCTTCGTGCTCTCGATGAAAATGCAGGAGCCGCAGTTCTCGGGGCAGACCAAAGAGCGCCTGTCGTCGCGTGAAGCGGCCGCGTTCGTTTCCGGTGTGGTCAAGGATGCCTTCAGCCTGTGGCTGAACGCCCACCCCGAACTGGGCATGCAACTGGCCGAGCTGGCCATCAGCAACGCCGGGCGCCGCCTGAAGGCGAGCAAGAAGGTCGAGCGCAAGCGCATCACCCAAGGCCCGGCATTGCCCGGCAAGCTGGCCGATTGCGCCGGGCAGGACCCGATGCGTGCCGAGCTGTTCCTGGTAGAAGGTGACTCGGCAGGTGGCTCGGCCAAGCAGGCGCGGGACAAAGAGTTCCAGGCAATCCTGCCGCTGCGCGGCAAGATCCTCAACACTTGGGAAGTGGACGGTGGCGAAGTGCTTGCCAGCCAGGAAGTGCACAACATCGCCGTGGCCATTGGCGTCGACCCGGGTGCCACCGACCTTGCGCAGCTGCGCTATGGCAAAATCTGCATCCTGGCTGACGCCGACTCCGACGGCCTGCACATCGCCACGCTGCTGTGCGCGCTGTTCGTCCAGCACTTCCGGGCGCTGGTCGAGGCCGGGCATGTGTACGTGGCCATGCCGCCGCTGTACCGCATCGACCTGGGCAAGGAAATCTACTACGCCCTCGACGAGGCCGAGCGTGACGGCATCCTCGACCGCCTGGTAGCCGAGAAGAAACGCGGCAAGCCGCAGGTCACACGCTTCAAGGGCCTGGGCGAGATGAACCCGCCACAGCTGCGTGAAACCACCATGGACCCGAACACCCGACGCCTGGTGCAACTGACCCTGGACGACGTCGAGGCTACCTGCGAACTGATGGACAAGTTGCTGGCCAAGAAGCGCGCAGGTGATCGCAAGAGCTGGCTGGAAACCAAGGGTAACCTGGCCGAGGTCATGGTTTGATTCGGCAGCTTCTTGCCGCTTGCCTTGCACTGGTTGCCCTGCCGAGCCTGGCGGGCAACTGGCCAGAGCTGAAACTGACTGCCGAGCACCCGATCGACGGCATGCGCAGTGGCAACCTGTCTGGCTTGGCGCAGTGCCGCGGCGGGCTGTGGGGCGTGTCCGACCGCGACGACGACCGCATCTACCGCTTCGATCAGCAAAACCTGACCTGGCGCGCGCAGCCGCTGACGTTCACCCCGCCACCGCCGCCGGAAAGCGGCCTGCCGTGGGGCCTGAAGTCGCGTAATTGGGCGGCAGCGTACATTCGCGGTGGCGAGCTGGACTTTGAAGGCATCACCTGTGATCAGGCGGGTAACCTGTACCTGGTCAGCGAGGCCCATGCCGCGGTGTTGCAGTTACCGGTGCAAGGCGAGCCGGACTGGTTGCGGATCGACCCGGCCATGGTGCGCCAGGCCCGCGCCAGCGGCATGCTGCTGAACTTCAATGCCCTGTTTGAAGGCCTGGCGATAAACCCGGCGGGGGACCGCCTGTGGCTGGCGGCCGAACGTGAGCGCCGTGGCCTGGTGGCCATCGAGCGCCAGCAATCGGTGTGGACTTGCGGGCGCAGCTGCGTGCTGCTGAGCGAGGCCGGGGTCGAGATGCAGCCGGCGCAAATGCCCAATGCCCGTGCACTGTCGCGCGATTTTGCCGACCTGGCCTTGTTCGAGGGCAAGCTGTTCACCCTCGAACGCAACGCCTACCGGGTTTGCCGGCGTGATGCCGACACCGGCAAGGTCGAGCGTTGCTGGTCGTTCGCCGCCGAGGCGCTGGAGCCCATGCGGCGCTATGACCAGCCGTTCGGGCTGGCCGAAGCGCTGGTGATCGACAGCAAGGGCGCCTGGATTGGCCTGGACAACAACAACGGCGACCGTGCCGATGGTGAAAACCGCCCGATCGTCTGGCGCTTCGACGCACCTGAAGGTGGCTGGAGCGCCAAGCCATGAGCCAGGCACCGGGCAAGCGTGCGGGGAGGGTGCTGATGATCGTCGCCTGGGCGGCGGCGATGTTCCTTGCCACGCGCTTTTTCGGCCAGTGGGAAGACAACCAGCGCTACCCCAACACCCAGGTGCAGTCCGAGCATGGCGAAGGCTTTATCGAAGTGCGCCTGCTCAGCAACGGCCAGGGTCACTTCGTGGTGGATGGTGCGATCAATGGCCAGGTGGTGCATTTCATGCTCGACACCGGCGCCACCGACGTGGCGATCCCCGAAGCGTTGGCCCGCGAGCTGGGCCTTGAGCGTGGCAGTTCGGTGTTGCTCAGCACCGCCAACGGCCGCACCGAAGGCTATCGCACGCGCCTGGCCAACCTGCAACTGGGCGACATCCGCCTGCAGGATGTACGCGCCACCGTGGTGCCGGGCCTGGAAGGGCAAACCGTATTACTGGGCATGAGTGCCCTGAAACAACTTGAATTTACCCAGCGCGGCGGCACCATGCTGTTGCGCCAGAACCTGAAATGACGAGGCCCGCATGAGCGACTCACTGGAACTCAGCCTGGATGGCGTAGAACGCCGCTCGCTGGCTGACTTCACCGAACAGGCCTACCTCAACTACTCCATGTACGTGATCATGGACCGCGCCCTGCCGCACATTGGCGATGGCCTGAAGCCGGTGCAACGACGCATCGTCTATGCCATGAGCGAGTTGGGGCTCGATGCCGATGCCAAGCACAAGAAGTCGGCGCGTACCGTCGGTGACGTGCTCGGCAAGTTCCACCCCCACGGTGACTCGGCCTGCTACGAGGCCATGGTGCTGATGGCGCAGCCATTCAGCTATCGTTACACCCTGGTCGACGGCCAGGGCAACTGGGGTGCGCCTGACGATCCGAAGTCGTTTGCCGCCATGCGTTACACCGAGGCGCGTTTGTCGCGCTATGCAGAAGTGCTGCTGAGCGAAGTCGGCCAGGGCACCGTGGACTGGGTGCCGAATTTCGACGGCACCTTGCAGGAACCGGCCGTGCTGCCGGCGCGCCTGCCCAATATCCTGCTCAACGGCACCACGGGTATTGCCGTGGGTATGGCGACCGACGTGCCGCCGCACAACCTGCGTGAAGTGGCCAGCGCCTGTGTGCGCCTGCTCGACGAGCCCAAGGCCACCATCGAGCAGCTGTGTGAGCACATCCAGGGGCCGGACTACCCGACCGAGGCGGAAATCGTCACGCCGCGGGCGGAAATCCTCAAGATGTACGAAAGCGGCCGTGGCTCGATCCGCATGCGCGCTGTCTACCGCGTCGAGGATGGCGACATCGTGGTCACCGCGCTGCCGCACCAGGTCTCCGGGGCCAAGGTGCTGGAGCAGATCGCTGCGCAGATGCAGGCCAAGAAGTTGCCGATGGTCGCCGACCTGCGGGACGAGTCGGACCATGAGAACCCGTGCCGTATCGTCATCATCCCGCGCTCCAACCGCGTGGATGCCGACGAGCTGATGCAGCACTTGTTCGCCACCACCGACCTTGAAAGCAGCTACCGGGTCAACGTCAATATCATCGGCCTTGATGGCCGGCCGCAGTTGAAGAACCTGCGTGCGATCCTGGTGGAGTGGCTCGAGTTCCGTACCCAAACCGTTCGCCGCCGCCTGCAGCACCGCCTGGACAAGGTCGAGAAGCGTCTGCACCTGCTGGATGGTTTGCTCACCGCCTTCCTCAACCTGGACGAAGTGATCCACATCATTCGTACCGAGGAGCACCCCAAACAGGCGCTGATCGCCCGTTTTGACCTGACCGAAATTCAGGCCGAATACATTCTCGAGACCCGCCTGCGGCAGCTGGCGCGTCTGGAAGAGATGAAAATCCGTGGTGAACAGGACGAACTGCTTAAAGAGCAAGCCAAGTTGCAGGCCCTGCTGGGCAGCGAGGCCAAACTGCGCAAGCTGGTGCGCAGCGAGCTGATCAAGGATGCCGAAACCTATGGCGACGACCGCCGCTCGCCAATCGTCGAGCGCGCCGAAGCCAAGGCGCTGTCAGAAAACGAACTGATGCCGACCGAGCCCGTTACCGTGGTGCTGTCGGAGAAGGGCTGGGTGCGCTGCGCCAAAGGCCATGACATCGACGCCACCGGCCTGTCGTACAAGGCTGGCGATGGCTTCAAGGCCGCCGCAGCGGGGCGCTCCAACCAGTTTGCCGTGCTGATCGACTCCACCGGCCGCAGCTACTCGCTGGCTGCTCACAGCTTGCCATCGGCACGTGGCCAGGGCGAACCGCTGACCGGCCGCCTGACGCCGCCACCGGGGGCCACCTTCGAATGCGTGCTGCTGCCGGACGATGACGCGCTTTATGTGGTGGCGTCCGATGCCGGCTACGGCTTTGTGGTCAAGGGCGAAGACCTGCAGGCGAAGAACAAGGCCGGTAAGGGCTTGCTCAGCCTGCCCAACGGGGCCAAGGTCATGACCCCGCGCCCGGTGGCCGACCGCGAGCAGGACTGGCTGGCTGCCGTGACCACCGAAGGCCGTCTGCTGGTGTTCAAGGTCAGCGACTTGCCGCAGCTGGGCAAAGGCAAGGGCAACAAGATTATTGGTGTGCCGGGTGACCGGGTGGCCAGCCGTGAAGAATTTGTCACCGATCTGGCGGTGATTGCCGAAGGTGCAACCCTTGTATTGCAAGCGGGCAAGCGTACCCTGTCTCTGAAAGGAGACGACCTGGAACACTACAAGGGCGAGCGGGGACGGCGCGGCAGCAAGCTGCCACGCGGGTTCCAGCGCGTCGACGGGTTGCTGGTGGAAGTGCCGGCGTAACCGGCAGAAATGTCTGGAACGGCAATTTCAGCGCCGTTCCGGGCAGAAATGCTGGAGTCGGACGGTTATTTCGCGGATGATATGGCCCTCGCGGTGCCGGCGTAGTCGTGTGCCCGTTTGAATCTATATGTATCACTGCGGTGTGCCTGTAGGCGACCGCCTGGATGGGATGATGAAATTTCTGCGCCTTCCATTTGCGCTGTTGATGACTGGCCTGCTGGGCCTGGGCGGGTGCACCATGCACCAGCCGGTTGCCCTGTATCAGCTCGACAGTGGTGATCCTGGCCAGCCTTCGCAGAGTGCAGGCATGGCCGTGGTACTCGGCCCGGTATCGGTGGCCGATTACCTGCAGCGGGAGACGTTCCTGCAGCGTCAGGCCGATGGCAGCCTGAGCGCGGCGACCGACGGTCGCTGGGCGGGCAGCCTTTCGTCCGATATTGACCAGTTGCTGGTACGTCAGCTGGCCTGGCGCCTGGACAGCCAGCGTGTGGTGCTGGCCCCTGCAACGGCCGGCTTCAGCCCGGATGTGCAAGTATTGCTGTCGATCACCCGCCTGGATTCGGGCAAGAACCAGCCGGCAATCCTGGACGCCCAATGGCGCCTGCTGGATCGTCGCGGGCACGTGCGTGACAACCGCATCGTTCACCTTGAGCAGCCGCACGAGGGCAGCGAGTCGTCGCAGGTGCAGGCCCAGGGCCAACTGCTGCAGAAGCTGGCTGAGCAACTGAGCACTGCGGTAAAGCCGCTGGCCAATCAGCCTGCAATTGTTGAAGAAGCTCCGAAAAAGCCCGCTGCCCCGGTGCAGGTGAAGAAGGAACCGGAGAAATCCAAGATCCCTATGGCCTCGCCGATTCGTACCGATATGGAAGTCTATCGGTTCTGATCGAACAGCCAGATACAAAAAAGCCCGCGATCATGCGGGCTTTTTTGTGGCTGGCTGAAACTACAGGGGGCTGCTCTGCAGCCCATCGCCGGCAAGCCAGCTCCCACAGGACCGCGCAACACCCAAAGGCTGCGCTGTACCTGTGGGAGCTGGCTTGCCGGCGATGGGCCGCAGAGCGGCCCCTGGGTTTCAATTTCAGGCCCGGCGTTCGTGCATGCGCGCCAGTTGCCGCTCCAGCATCGACGGGTAGGGCTCCATCAAACGCTCCACGCAGCAGGCGCCTTCAGGGCTGGCAATCGGGCGAATGCGCGCACGTTGGCGAATCAGCGTGTCATCGCTGATCTGCCGCTCCACCAGCAACAGGTTGCGGCTGTGCTGCGAAAGCGCCAGGGCGTCCTGGGCCTTCTCGGCCATCAGCAGGTCCACCATCTCCAGCCCTTGCAGGTCGTTGCCCAGGGCCAGGCCCAGCTGCAATTGCAGGGTGATGCCACTGTCGGCCACTTCAATCTGCAGGGCGTGGCCCAGGGCACGCAGCAGCTCGCCGCAGCAGATGGCGTTGGTCAGGTAGTCTTCGCCACATTCACGGCTGTGGAACAGCACCAGGGTGCTGCCGTCATTCAGCGTGTGGGTTTCACCGTCGTAGAGCGAGGCCGCGTGCTCCAGGCAATCGCGGTAGCGTTCGGTCAGTTCGGTGAGGCGTGTGCGTGGCAGGCGGCGCAGTTGCTCCTGCGAGCCCAGTTGCACGGCCAGTACGGCGCTGTACTGAGGCTCGTCGGACTCCACCGCTGCGGCCTGGGGCGCGCTGTCATCGTCCAGAAGGCCGGCAAAGGCCTCGTCATCGTCGTCATCTTGCGCTACAGCCTTGGCGCGCGGCGCTGCCTTCGGGGCAGCCTCGTGCACGTCGTCGTACTGCTCGTCGTCCTCTTCCTCCAGCTCGGGCTCTGGCGGTGGCGGCGGCGCCAGGCGTGCATGCAGCTGGCGGGCAATGTCGCCAATCTCGTCCTGGCGGTCGGTGGCCGGGGTGTAGGGTTGCGGGTCGCGCAGCCACACCCGCAGCTGCAGCAGCGGCAGGGTGATGAAGCGGCCTTGGCGCAGGCTGAGCGTAAGGGCGAGCACCAGCAAAATGGCAGCAAGGATGCCCATGCTCTGCAGGCTGATCAGCATCGGCTGCTGGAACTGGCTCATGTCCAGGCTGATGCGCAGTTGCCCGGCGGTCACGTCCTGGAAGGTGATCTTGGTCTGGTACAGGCCTTCGGCTTCACCCAGCAGGCTGTTGCGCGGGCGCTGGCCGGCCTCGGCGAGGATGCGGTTGTCCACGCTGTAGATCGCCGCATGGGCCACCAGCGGGTTCTTCACCAGGTTGCCGAGCAGCACGTTGAGGCTGAGGATGTCATTGGCCACCAGCAGCTCGGTCGCCGACGTCGCGGTCTGGGTAGTCAGGCTCTGGCCCAGGGCGTCGGCCTGCTCGTGCATGGCCTGCTTGAACTGCAGGCCCATCACACAGGCATAGATCACCAGTGCCAGCGCCACCAGGAAGATGTTGGTGCAGGCGATGCGCAGTGCCAGCGGCACGCGACGTTGACTCAGGGCACGATAGATCATCAGGAAGAAGTTGTCTGCTTTGACGGGCGTGGGCCGGTTCACTGAGCTCGGCTCTTAATGGCATGAAGTGTGGGGCAGTATAGCGACACGGGTTTTGTCGGCAAAGTATCGTTGGCGCCCGATGGTCATGGAAAATCGGTAGAATGCGCATTTTTCATCGAAGTCGGAGCCAGGTTGTGCGCGAAATCGTCCTGATCAACATCACCGGTGAGGACCGTCCCGGTCTCACTGCGGCTATCACCGGCGTCCTGCTGCAGGGCGGTGTGAGTATCCTCGACATCGGCCTGGCGGTCATGCACGGCACCTTGTCGTTTGGCATTCTGGTCGACATCCCGGACAACGAAGTGGCTACCGCGCTGCTGCAAAGCGTGCAGGCCAAGGCTCACGAACTGAACCTGCAGGCCCGCTACACGCCGATTTCCGAGGCAGATTACCAGCAGTGGGCCGACGGCCACGGCGAAGCGCGCCACATCGTGACCCTGCTCAGCCGCAAGATCACCCCCGAGCAGCTGCAGCGGGTAAGTGCGGTGATCAGCCAGTACGGCCTCACCATCGAGCGCATCGAGCGCCTGTCGGCGCGTGTGGCGCTGGATGTTGAAACCGACAAGGGCAAGGCAGCAGTCGAGATCTCCGTGCGCGGCGTGCCAAGCGATGCCCAGGCCCTGCGTGCCGATTTCTTCGCGCTGGCGGAAGAACTGAGCATCGACATTGCCTTCCAGAAGGACGACCTGTTCCGTCGCAACCGTCGCCTGGCGGTGTTCGACATGGACTCGACGCTGATCGAAGCCGAAGTCATCGATGAACTGGCCAAGGCGGCAGGCGTGGGTGAGCAGGTGGCGGCCATCACCGAACGCGCCATGCGCGGCGAGCTGGACTTCCGCGCCAGCTTCAAGGAGCGCATGGCACTGCTCAAGGGCCTGGATGTGGGCGTGCTGGACGAAATCGGCGCTTCGCTGCGGCTGACCGAGGGCGCCGAAAACCTGTTCGCCGAGCTCAAGCGCCTGGGCTACAAAACCGCGATCCTGTCCGGTGGCTTTACCTACTTTGCCCGCCAGGTGCAGGCGCGCCTGGGCATTGACTACGTATTTGCCAACGAGTTGGAAGTGGTCGACGGCAAGGTGACCGGGGTGGCTGTGGAGCCGATCGTTGATGCCCAGCGCAAAGCCGAGCTGCTGCAGAAACTGGCCATCGAAGAAGGTTTGCAGCTGGAGCAGACCATTGCCGTGGGTGACGGTGCCAACGACCTGCCAATGCTTTCGCTGGCCGGTTTGGGCGTAGCGTTCCGCGCCAAGCCGCTGGTGCGCCAGTCGGCCAAGCAGGCCATTTCCACCCTTGGGCTGGATGGCGTGCTGTACCTGCTGGGCCTGCGCGACCGCGACGCGCGCGGCTAGTTTGGCGGTGGAGCTTCAGCGCTTGTGAGATCGAGCGCCGCCCGCGCGGCGCATCGCGAGCAAGCTCGCTCCTACATTTGTTTCGGGCCAATTATTCCTGAGGTTGAGGCGTGCGGGCCCTTGGCGTTCCGCTCGATATCGTGAGGGACCAACAAGGCGGTCGCGCGCGCTGGCACAGGCAATACTGGCCCTAAACAGATGTAGGAGCGAGCTTGCTCGCGATGCGCCGCGCGGGCGGCGCTCGGTCTCATAGGCGCAGAAAAAATCGCGCCAATCACCTCAAAGCAAAAACCGCAATCAAGCCTGCGCAGGCGCCGCCAACAGCTGGCCCATGCGCACTGCGGAGCCTGCGCCCAGGTTCTCAGCCCATTTCACCTGCTCTGGCCCGAACAGCACGATGGCGGTCGAGCCCAGCTTGAAGCGACCCAGTTCGGCACCTTTCTCCAGATGGATCGGTGCACGGCTGGCTTCGTCGTAACGGAAGGTCTTCAGCTCACGCTTGGGCGGCGTGACCAGCCCGGCCCACACGGTTTCGATCGAGGCGACGATCATCGCCCCCACCAGCACCACGGCCATCGGGCCGCGCTCGGTGTCGAACAGGCAGACTACGCGCTCGTTGCGGGCGAACAGCTCTGGAACGTTCTCTGCGGTGGTCTGGTTGACCGAGAACAGGCGGCCAGGCACGTAGACCATTTCGCGCAGGGTACCGGCCAGCGGCATGTGCACGCGGTGGTAGTCCTTGGGCGACAGGTAGATGGTGGCAAACTCGCCGCCCATGAACGGTGCGGCCATGGCCGGGTCACCGCCCAGCAGCTCTTGCGCGCTGAAACCGTGGCCCTTGGCCTGGAAGATGCGGCCATGCTCGATCGGGCCGAGTTGGCTTACAGCGCCGTCGGCCGGGCACAGGATGGCGCCCGGCGTTTCGTCCAGTGGGCGGGCACCTGGCTTCAGGGCGCGGGTGAAGAACGCATTGAAGTGCTCGTAGGCACTCAAGTCCTCGACCAGGGCCTCGGACATGTTCACCTGGTAACGCTTGGCGAACCAGGCGGTGAAGGCATTCTTGAACCAGCGCGCGCGGCACTCGGCAATGCAGCCGGCCAACCGCGACAGCAGGTGGTGCGGCAGCAGGTACTGGCTGATGATGAACAGACGGGATTTCATGCAGGTTCCTTAAACTTCTACAGGCGTGTCCGGGTGGTTGCCCCATTCGCTCCACGAGCCGGCATAGGCCTTGACGCGTGGGTAACCAAGGGCCTTGGCCACCAGATAAGTGAAACCGGAGCGGCGATGGGTCTGGCAGTGGGTAATCACTTCCTTGTCAGGGGTGATGCCCAGTTGCTCAAGGACCTGTTTGATGTCCTTGCGGATGCGCAGGTGGTCGTTGAGGTCCATGCCGGCGGTCCACTCGAAGTTGATCGCGCCGGGGATATGGCCCCCCTTGGCTGCCAGCACCTTTTCGCCGCTGAATTCCTGCGGGCCGCGCGCGTCCCAGATGACCAGGTCATCGGCGCCCAGGCGGCTTTGCAGGTATTCGCGGGTGGCGGTGGGTGCGCCGTCGATATGCAGGCGCACCGGGGTGTTGCCGTTGGCGGGCACCTCGGTGCCCAGCTTGTCAGCTGGCCAGGCCTGGATACCGCCGTTGAGGTAGTGGTAATGCTTATGGCCGATCACGTCGAGCAGCCAGATGAAACGCCCGGCCCAGCCGCCGCCTTCATCGTCATACACCACATACACGGCGTCGCTGCGGTGGCCGAGTTCGCTGAACAGTTTTTCCAGGTCGCCCAGGGCCGGCAGCAGGCCGGGCGCGGGAGGCTGGCCAAGCTGGGTACGCTTGCCTTCGACAAAGCGTGCGCCGGGGATATGCCCGCTGACGTAGCGGTTGGCGCTGCTCAGGTCGACCAGGATCAGCTGTGGTGAATCCAGGCGTGGCAGCAGGTCCGCGGCTTCGATCACCAGGGGCAGGCCGGAAAAGTCAGTCATCCACGGTCTCCAGTGTGGAAAGAGGGGCGATTGTAGCGCAAGGCTCAGCCCTTGCGGTTGGCAAACACCGACAGCGCCCGCTCGGTGCATTGCGCGGTCTTGCCGAAGGCTTGGACGCTGATGTCGGCCAATGGCCGGCAACCTTGGTCAGCCACCATCAGCATCAGTACCTGGTCGTTTACCGCCAGCGAGCGCAGCAGCACGTGCTCGCTGCGGAACAAGGCACGCAGAGGTGCCGGTAGCAGTGCCGAGAACTGGGTGTGGTTCTGCGGGGTGATGCGCAATTGCCCGGCCTGGGACAGCAGTTTTTGCAGCAGTTTGTTCTGCGATACCTGCAGGGCCAGGGCCCCGGCCTCTTTGGGCAGGCCGGCGGCCTGCTGCACGCGCAGGTAGTCGCTGGCCTTGTCCAGGCTCAGCAGCATGATGCGTTGCATGCCGCAGGCCAGCAGGGCTTCGAGGGCCTGGGTGGCCAGGTGCACGGTGTTGGTAAACGGGCTGGGCTGGGCCAACAGGTCCTGGCACAGCTTGCGCCAGCGCGCCAGGTCGTCGCTGCTGGGCGGCGGCGGGGCCAGCATGTCCGGGTGCGGGCGGCGCTGGTGCCAGGGCCAGATCAGCGCCTCGGCCGGGTGGAACAGGGCATGCCGGGCGTGGCGGCGGGCGCTGGCGGCCGCTTGCTGGTGCACTTGCTGCTGCACGTCTTCCAGCGACGTCTGCAGGTACAGCGCGGTCAGCAGTTGCCAGCGCAGCAAATGCGGGTTGTCCCAGCCCACCTGTGCGGCCAGGGCCAGGTTGTTGGCCAGCAGCACGGTATTGGCCGGCTGGTTGAACCAGCGGCGCAGGCCGGGCTCGGCGTCCAGGCGATGCTGCTGGCTGAGCAGGTCTTCGTCGCGGGCGATGTTCAGTACCAGGGCCAGTTGTTCGCGTTCTTCCAGCAGCAGGCGGTAACCCTGGGTCACCCACTGGGGCAGGCGCCAGTACTCTGCCATGGTCTGACACAGCGCCATGATGCGTACGCCAAACAACTCTTCTTCCACATGGGCAGCGTCCTCGCCTTTGTGGATAACCCGCAGCTCCCAGGTGTCGAGCAGTTTGGGGTAAGCCAGTGCCAGCGGCCACAGGGGCGACAGGAACAGCAGGCTGCCCCAGTGAATTTCCTGCCACAGCCGTGCCAGGCGGCTGGCGAACAGGCCGCTGGCCTGCTGCGAAGCGTGCTGGCTGATCAGCTGGAACTGGCTGAGCACCGGCGGGATTTCTTCGGTGGGTACCGAGGGCAGGCGCTTGAGCAACTGTTCGGTGCGTGCCAGGCCCAGGCGATTAAGGGCAACCTCCAGGCTTTCGGCGGGCTCGGCCTGGCTGGCATTGGTGGGGTGATTGGCTTCGCGCATCACCGACAGCACCAGTGCCGGGCTATCCTGCATCAGTTCGGCGATATCGCGCAGCGAGCGGCGGCTATCGTTGATGGCGGCCATGACCCGGTCGTAGCTGTGCTTCGGCACGGGGATGCGAACACTCTCTAGCAGCTTTACCCAGGCCTCTAGCGTACGCGGGGGCTGAGCGGGCACCTTGGTTTCAATTGGCATTTTGACATCAGTCCGAACTGGCTTTTCGCAATGAGTGGCTATAGTCTGGCGCAGTTCTGCCGATAAGTAGAAGAAGAGTTTTAAAGCTCCCGTCTCTTCCCTTGACCACGACAGCAAGTGCTTTGAACCTATGGCTAAAATTATCGGCATCATCGTCGTATTCGCGAGCGTGCTCGGCGGGTACGTGCTCTCCCACGGCAAGATCGCAGCGCTGATCCAGCCGTTCGAAGTACTGATCATCGGCGGTGCGGCCTTTGGTGCATTCCTGCAGGCCAACCCTGGCCACATGACCATGCACGTCATCAAGAAGTCGATGAAGATGTTCGGCTCGCGCTTCACCCACGCCTACTACCTGGAGGTGCTGGGCCTGGTGTACGAGATCCTCAACAAAAGCCGTCGCGAAGGCATGATGGCTATCGAGGCCGACATCGAGGACGCAGCAGCCAGCCCGATCTTCGCCAAGTACCCGACCGTGCTGGCCGATGAGCGCATGACCGCGTTTGTCTGTGACTACCTGCGCATCATGTCTACCGGCAACATGGCTCCGCACGAGCTTGAGGGCCTGTTCGACATGGAACTGCTGAGCATGAAGGAAGAGCTGGAGCACCCCTCCCATGCGGTGACCGGCATCGCCGACGGCATGCCCGGCTTCGGTATCGTCGCGGCGGTACTGGGTATCGTGGTGACCATGGCCTCGCTCGGCGAAGGCGACCAGGCGGCCATTGGCATGCACGTAGGTGCGGCGTTGGTCGGTACCTTCTTCGGTATCCTGGCGGCCTACGGCTTCTTCGGCCCGCTGGCCAAGTGCCTGGAGCACGATGCCAAGGAAGAACTGAACCTCTACGAGTCGATCAAGGCTTCGCTGGTTGCCTCGGCCTCGGGCATGCCGCCTTCGCTGGCGGTCGAGTTCGGGCGCAAGGTGCTGTACCCCAAGCACCGCCCAAGCTTCTCCGAGCTGGAACAAGCGGTTCGCGGTCGCTGAGTCATGGAGAACAATCAGCCCATCATCGTCAAGCGCGTCAAGCGCTTTGGCGGCGGCCACCACGGCGGCGCCTGGAAAATCGCCTTCGCCGACTTTGCCACGGCAATGATGGCGTTCTTCCTGGTGCTGTGGTTGATGTCCACCGCCACGCCGGAGCAGAAGATCGCCATTGCCGGTTATTTCAAGGACCCAATCGGGTTCTCTGAAAGCGGCACGCCGTATGTCATCGATCTGGGCGGGTCGCCTGAGCTGGCGCCAGAAAAGACCATCAACCCTGAAGTGAAGTCCGAGCCGACACCCGACACCACCGTCGAGCTGAACAAGGACCAGGTCGAGACGATGGCCGAGCAGGTCGAGCGCGAACGTCTGGAACTGTTGCTGCAGGAACTGCAGAACAAGGTGGAAGAGAACCCGCAACTGCAGAAGTTCAAGGACCAGATCCTGTTCGAAATCACCCAGGATGGCCTGCGTATCCAGATCATGGATGCCGAGAACCGGCCGATGTTCGACATCGGCAGCGCCCGCCTGCAGCCGTACTTCGAAGACATCTTGCTGGCCATGGCCGACACCATCAAGGCCGTGCCGAACAAGATCAGCATCAGCGGCCACACCGATGCCAAGCCGTATTCCGGCACGGGCGAGTTCGGCAACTGGGAGCTGTCGGCCAACCGGGCCAACGCCGCACGCCGTGCGCTGGTGGCCGGTGGTTACCCGGACGGGCAGGTGGCGCGGGTGGTGGGCTACGCTTCGTCGTCGCTGTTCGACCGCAAGGACCCGTTCAACCCGGTCAACCGCCGTATCGACATCATCGTGCTGACCAAGAAGGCGCAGCGTAACATCGAGGGTGAACAGGGGGCGCCGGAGGCTCCCGCCGCCGAGCCTGCCGTACCGCCGGCCAGCGGTGCTGCGCCAGGGGCTGGCGCATCGGCTGCGCCGGGGGCAACCGAGCAAGCGCCGATGCAACCGCGAGAGCTGCGCCAGAAACTGAACATCTTTGAAGATGGCACGCTGAAGATGGATGAGGCCAAGGAGCAGTAAGCCCAGCGCGGTCCTGGCAGTCTTTGTTTATAAGTTGATGTCTGGGGGCCGCGTTGCGGCCATCGCCGGCAAGCCAGCTCCCACAGGTACAGCGCAGACCTCGAGAATTGCGCGGTCCCTGTGGGAGCTGGCTTGCCGGCGATGGGCTGCAAAGCAGCCCCAGTAAAGCTTATGCGCTGCCTTGAAGAGGTGTCAGTAGCTGTCTTGCGTCAAGCTCGCAATGATCGAGCGGTAGCTGTTCATCCGCTGTGGCTTGATGCGCCCCTCGTCCAGTGCCTTGAGCAGTGCACAGCCCGGTTCGCGGTCATGCTTGCAATCGCGGAAGCGGCAAGTGCCGAACAGGTCGCGGAACTCGATGAAGCCATCTTCCACATCGTCGCGGCTGACGTGACCAAGACCAAACTCGCGGATGCCCGGCGAGTCGATCAGGTCGCCGCCGTTGGGGAAGTGGTACAGCCGCGCCGTGGTGGTGGTATGCGTACCCTGGCCAGACCATTCCGACAGGTCGCCGACGCGGGTGCCGGCGTCCGGCAGCAGGCTGTTGACCAGCGACGACTTGCCCACCCCCGACTGGCCGACGAATACGCTGATGTGGCCGTCGAGCTGCTGTTGCAGGCGCTGCATGCCGTCACCGTGGTGCGCCGATACCTCCAGCAGCGGATAGCCCAGTTCGCGGTAAACCTCCAGCAACGCATGCAGGCCAGGGCCGTTTTCGTCGTTGATCAGGTCGGCTTTGTTCAGCAGCAACAGCGGGCGCAAGCCTGCGTGTTCGGCCGCTACCAGGTAGCGGTCGATCAGGTTCGGGTGCGGCTCCGGGGCCGGGGCGAACACGATCACGATCAGGTCGACGTTGGCTGCCACGGGCTTGAGCTGGCCGTGGTTGTTTGGCCTGCACAATTCGGTGCTGCGCGGCATCTGCGCCACGATCACGCCAATGCCCTGGTTGCCTGCACGCCATACCACGCGGTCACCGGTGACCAGTGCCGGCAGGTTGGCGCGCAAGTGGCAGCGGAAGACCTGGCCTGCAGTTTCGCCGTCCTGGGCCTCAACCTCTACCTGCACACCGAAGTGCGCAATTACCAGGCCCAGTTGCTCTGGCCCCAGGTCACCACCTTCCAGTTCCTGCAGCGCATGCTGCTCGCGTTTGGCGGCGCGAGCAGCGCGCTCGCCCTGGATTTTTTCGATCCGCCAGTTCTGGCGGCGATTGAGCTGGCGTTTGGCCATGAAGGTACCGTGAGAGAGGCCCAAAGTGGGCATTGAAAACGGCACGCAGTTTAGCACGCCAGGCGCTGGACTATTCCGCTTACCTTTGTGTGGTGAATGGGCGTGCCATGACCACTAGGCTAATATGACGGGCTATACGAGGAGCCCCTGCATGCAAAACCCACAGAACCTGATCTGGATCGACCTGGAAATGACCGGCCTGGATCCGGACAGCGACGTCATTATCGAGATGGCCACCATCGTCACCGACAGCGAGCTGAACACCCTGGCCGAAGGGCCGGTGATCGCCATTCATCACAGTGATGAAGTGTTGGCACGGATGGACGAATGGAACACCCGCACCCATGGGGCTTCAGGCCTGACCCAGCGTGTGCGCGAGAGCAAGGTCAGCATGGCTGAGGCTGAAGCGCAAACCATCGCCTTCCTCGAGCAGTGGGTGCCGAAGGGCAAGTCGCCGATCTGCGGCAACAGCATCTGCCAGGACCGCCGCTTCCTCTACCGCCACATGCGCAACCTGGAAAACTACTTCCACTACCGCAACCTGGATGTCTCCACGCTGAAGGAGCTGGCCGCGCGCTGGGCGCCGGGCGTGCGTGACAGCTTCAAGAAGGGCAACACCCACCTGGCGCTGGACGATATCCGCGAATCGATCGCCGAGCTGCGCCATTACCGCGAGCACTTCATCAAGGTGTGATCCGAAACGGCGCAGATATTGTATCTGCGCCCCCTTTTGGTGCCTTGGGCAACTGGTTAGACTGCGCGCCTTTCTCGCACGGACCCGCACCATGTTGTTGATGCTCTACCTTATCGCCATTACCGCCGAAGCCATGACTGGCGCGTTGTCTGCCGGGCGCCGTGGCATGGACTGGTTTGGCGTGGTGCTGATTGCCTGCGTCACCGCCCTGGGTGGCGGCTCGGTGCGCGACGTGCTGCTGGGGCATTACCCGCTGACCTGGGTGAAGCACCCGGAGTACCTGGTTTTGACCAGTTGTGCGGCGCTGCTGACCATTTTCATTGCGCCGATGATGCGCCGCCTGCGCTCGCTGTTCCTGGTGCTTGATGCCTTGGGGTTGGTGGCCTTTACCCTGATTGGCTGCATGACCGCTCTGGAGATGGGGCAGGGCATGCTGGTGGCGTCGATCAGCGGGGTAATCACCGGGGTGTTCGGCGGGATCCTGCGGGATATCTTCTGTAACGACATTCCCCTGGTGTTCCGCCGCGAGCTGTATGCCAGCGTGTCGTTTGCGGCGGCGTGGTTCTACCTGGGGTGCGTGTACTTCAAGGTGCCGGCGGAGCAGGCCATGCTGCTGACCTTGTTTGGCGGGTTCCTGGTGCGCTTGCTGGCGATCCGCTTCCACTGGGAAATGCCCAAGTTCCACTACAACGACCAGCAGTAAGGCAGTCTCAGATCCGGCGCGGTCCCTGTGGGAGCGGGCATGCCCGCGAACACCGGCGCAGCCGGTGCCATCTACCGAGTTGCCTGCTTCGCGGGCGCGCCCGCTCCCACAGGGATTGCGTGGCTACGAGATATTGTGCCGGGCCAGCGCCCACTCCACGTGCTCGCGCACCAGCTCCGACTCATCCTCGCGCCGCGCCTTCAGCGCCTCGATCACCGGAATCGTCGACGGCGCATTGCCCAAGCCCACCGCCAGGTTGCGCAAGAACCGCTCATACCCTGCCCGCCGCAACGGCCCGCCCTCGGTCTTGCGCAGGAAGGTACGCTCATCCCACAGGAACATTTCCGCCAACTCGGCATTCTCCAGCCCATGCCGTGGCTGGAAATCCTGCTCCTGGCTGTGCTTGGCAAAGCGGTTCCATGGGCAGACGATCTGGCAGTCGTCGCAACCGAACACCCGGTTGCCCATCATTGCGCGTAACTCGACTGGGATCGCGCCCTTCAACTCGATGGTCAGGTACGAGATGCAGCGCCGGGCATCCAGCACATAAGGCCCGACAAACGCCTGTGTCGGGCAGACGTCCAGGCAGGCCTGGCAGCGGCCGCAATGTTCGCTGGTAGTGGCTTCGTCCACCGGGATTGGCAGGTCGACAAACAGCTCGGCAAGGAAGAAGTAACTGCCCGCCTTGCGGTTGAGCAGCAAGGTGTTCTTGCCGATCCAGCCCAACCCGGCCTGCTCGGCCAAGGCCTTTTCCAGCACCGGGGCGCTGTCGACAAATGCGCGGTAACCAAACGGACCGATGGCTTCCTGAATGCGGTCGGCCAGGAACTGCACGCGCTTGCGCACCAGCTTGTGGTAGTCACGGCCCAGCGCATAGCGCGAAATGTAGGCTTTTTCCGGCTGTGCCAGGCGTTGTGCCATTTGCGTGTCGCCGGGCAGGTAGTCCATGCGCAGCGACACCACGCGCACGGTGCCGGGGATCAGCTGATCGGGGTGCGAGCGCTTGCTGCCATGCGTGCCCAGGTACTCCATTTCGCCTTGGTAGCCAGCATCGAGCCAGCGTTGCAGGTGGTGTTCATGTTCGCCAAGGTCGACCCCGGCGATGCCAACGTGGGCAAAACCGAGTTCTTGGCCCCAAATCTTGATCGATTGGGCCAGTTGGGCGAGGTCAGGCGTGCAGACGGACATGGATGGGCAAGGCAATACGGGCTCAGGTGCGTATAATTCTGCCAGACATTGGAGCCTTTGACCCCATGCCGCAGACCAAACACCCCGGCAATGCCCCGCAACTGCTCAGCAGCGTGACCGTCGCGCACCTGCCGGCCCGGCATGCGCATGCCCATAAAGGCGACTTTGGCCATGTGCTGGTAGTGGGTGGCGACCTTGGCACTGGCGGTGCTGTGCTGCTTGGCGCCGAAGCCGCGCTGCGTTGCGGTGCCGGGCTGGTCAGCGTGGCAACCCGGCCCGAGCACGTCACGGCCAGCCTGGCGCGCTTGCCCGAGGTGATGTGCCTGGGCGCCAGTTCGGCCAACCAGCTGATGGCTGTGCTGGAGCGTGCCACGGTGCTGGTAGTTGGCCCGGGGCTGGGGCAGGCGGCGTGGGGCCGCAGCCTGCTGTCGGCAGTGGCCAATGCCGAGCGCCCCCAGGTGTGGGACGCCGATGCCCTGAATTTGTTGGCGCGTACCCCATTGGCCCTGCCCAGTGGCAGCATCCTCACCCCGCACCCGGGCGAGGCGGCGCGGCTGCTGGGCATTTCCACCGAGGCTGTGCAAGCCGATCGCCCTGGCGCCGCGCGCAAGCTGGCGCGCCGGTATAACAGCGTTTGCGTGTTGAAAGGGGCTGGCACCCTGGTGGCCGACCCGGCCGGGCAGTTGGTGGTGTGCGGGCGGGGCCACCCGGCGATGGCCGGTGCCGGCTTTGGCGATGTGCTGACTGGCGTGTTGGCCGCGTTGTTGGCTCAGGGGCTGGATGCCTGGCAGGCCGCCGGGCTGGGGGTGTGGTTGCACGCCTGTGCGGGCGAGCGGCTGGGTGTGAAAGGTAGAGGCCTGGCGGCCAGTGATCTGGTGCCGGTCATTCGTGAGTTGTTGGAGGAGCATTCTGCGTGTCTGGCTTAAATCTGTTTCTGGCCGATGAAGCGGCTACGGTCGACTTCGGTGCAAAAATGGCCGAGGTGACCGGCGGTCGCGGCGTGATCTTTCTTGAAGGTGACCTGGGCGCTGGCAAGACTACGCTTTCCCGTGGGCTGATCCGCGGCCTGGGCCATACGGGTGCAGTGAAAAGCCCGACCTTCACCGTGGTCGAACCCTACGAAATCGGTGAGGTCCGAGCATTCCACTTCGACCTGTATCGACTGGTCGATCCGGAAGAGCTGGAGTTCATGGGGATTCGTGACTATTTCGAGGGCGACCCGCTGTGCCTGTTCGAGTGGCCACAAAAGGGTGCGGGCGTTTTGCCAAAGCCGGACCTGACCATTACCATAAGCCCCCAAGCGGGCGGACGCTCGCTGATCCTTTCGCCGCAGGGGGCTCGCGGCGAGGCCTGGTGCGTGGCACTGGCCAAACACTATAAACAGTAAGTGGGGTAGGTATGCGCATACGCGCACTGGTCGCCATCGTTGGGCTGCTGCTGACAACGGTGACCGTTGACGCTCTGGCCGTCACTCAAGTCAAGAGCGTGCGCCTGTGGCGCGCGCCAGACAACACGCGGCTGGTCTTCGACCTTTCTGGCCCCGTGCAGCATAGCGTCTTCACCCTGAGCGCGCCGGATCGCCTGGTTATCGACATCAATGGCGCGACCCTGGCCGCGCCGTTGAACGTGGCCACCTCGAACACGCCGATCAGCAGCGTGCGTTCGGCCCAGCGTACCCCGACTGACTTGCGCGTGGTGGTCGACCTGAAAAAGTCGGTCACCCCGAAAAGCTTCACCCTGGCGCCGAATGCCCAGTACGGCAACCGCCTGGTGGTCGACCTGTACGACCAGGAAGCCGACGCCATTGCGGCCAGCGCGCCGCCACCGGCCCCGACGCCGGTGCAGACGCCTGCGACCACGCCAGCGGTGCCGGTAAGCCCGGCCCAGCCCGCCATCAAGCTGCCGCCGGTACCTAGCGGCAAGCGTGACATCGTGGTTGCCATCGATGCTGGCCACGGCGGCGAAGACCCGGGCGCTTCCGGCTCGCGCGGCCAGCACGAAAAAGACATCGTGCTGCAGATCGCCAAGGAGTTGCAGCGCCAGATCAACAGCGAAAAAGGCTTCCGGGCCGAGCTGACCCGTACTGGCGACTACTTCATTCCGCTGCGCAAACGCACGGAAATCGCCCGCAAGAAGGGTGCTGACCTGTTCATCTCGATCCATGCCGACGCCGCGCCGTCGCGGGCTGCGTTTGGTGCCTCGGTGTTCGCCCTGTCCGACCGTGGTGCCACCTCCGAGACCGCACGCTGGCTGGCCGACACCGAAAACCGTTCCGACTTGATCGGTGGTGCGGGTAACGTCAGCCTCGATGACAAGGACCGCATGCTCGCCGGCGTGTTGCTTGACCTGTCGATGACCGCCACGCTCAGCTCCAGCCTCAATGTGGGGCAGAAGGTGCTCGGCAACATGGGCCGTGTCACCTCGCTGCACAAGCAGCGTGTGGAACAGGCGGGCTTCATGGTGCTGAAGTCGCCGGATATTCCGTCGATCCTCGTTGAAACCGGGTTCATCTCGAACAACAACGAAGCCGCCAAGCTGGCCACCGCCAGCCATCAGCAGGCCTTGGCCCGTTCGATCCACACCGGCGTACGCCAGTACTTCCAGCAGAACCCGCCGCCTGGCACTTACATCGCCTGGCTGCGCGACACCGGCAAGATTGCCGCTGGCCCGCGTGAGCACACGGTGCGCCCGGGCGAAACCCTGGCAATGCTTGCTGTGCGCTACCAGGTCAATGTCGCCAGCCTGCGCAGCACCAACAGCCTCAAGACCGATGAGCTGAAGGTCGGCCAGCGCCTTGATATCCCTGCAACCACATTGGCCTCGCAATGAGTGGCGGTTCGCGCATCCAGCTGCTCAGCCCGCGGCTGGCCAACCAGATCGCCGCCGGCGAGGTCGTCGAGCGGCCGGCCTCTGTCGCCAAGGAGCTGCTGGAAAACAGCCTGGACTCCGGCGCCCGACGCATCGATGTGGAGGTGGAGCAGGGCGGCGTAAAGCTGCTGAAGGTCCGGGACGATGGCAGCGGTATTTCCGCCGACGACCTGCCGCTGGCCCTGGCCCGTCATGCCACCAGCAAGATTCGCGAGCTGGAAGACCTTGAAGGGGTGTTGAGCCTGGGGTTCCGCGGTGAGGCCCTGGCCTCGATCAGCTCGGTGGCGCGCCTTACCCTGACTTCGCGTACTGCCAGTGCCACAGAGGCCTGGCAGGTGGAAACCGAAGGCCGTGACATGCTCCCGCGGGTGCAGCCGGCGGCGCACCCGGTAGGTACTTCGGTGGAAGTGCGCGACCTGTTCTTCAATACCCCGGCGCGGCGCAAGTTCCTCAAGGCCGAGAAAACCGAATTCGATCACCTGCAGGAAGTCATCCGCCGGCTGGCGCTGGCGCGCTTCGATGTCGGCTTCCACTTGCGCCACAACGGCAAGAGCATCCTCAGCCTGCACGAGGCTCACGACGAAACAGCGCGTGCCCGGCGGGTAGGCGCCATATGCGGCCCGGGCTTCATGGAGCAGGCGCTGCCGATCGACGTCGAGCGCAACGGCCTGCGCCTGTGGGGCTGGGTCGGCCTGCCAACGTTCTCGCGCAGCCAGGCAGACTTGCAGTACTTCTTCGTCAATGGCCGTGCGGTGCGCGACAAGCTGGTCGCCCATGCCGTACGCCAGGCCTACCGTGACGTGCTGTTCAATGGCCGGCACCCCACCTTCGTGCTGTTCCTGGAGCTGGAGCCCAACGGCGTCGACGTCAACGTGCACCCGACCAAGCACGAAGTGCGTTTCCGTGAAGGGCGCTCTGTGCACGACTTCCTGTACGGCACCCTGCACCGTGCGCTGGCCGATGTACGCCCGGAAGACCAGCTGGCCGCGCCTGCCGCCGTGCCAGAGGCCATCCGCCCCACTGGCCAGCAAGCCGGTGAATTCGGCCCGCAGGGCGAAATGCGCCTGGCTTCGCCGGTGCTTGAGCAGCCTCGCGCCCCGCAGCAGTCGTTCTCCAATGGCGGCAGTGGTGCGGGCTATCAGTATCAATACGCGCCACGCCCGTCACAGCCCGTGCCGGCTGCCGAAGCGCAGGCGGTGTATCGCGAGTTCTACAAGCCATTGGAAAACGGAGCGGTGCCGGCGACAGCCCTGCCCGAAAGCCAGGGTGACATCCCGCCGCTGGGCTACGCGCTGGCGCAGCTCAAGGGCATCTACATCCTGGCCGAAAATGCCGTTGGCCTGGTGGTGGTGGACATGCATGCCGCGCACGAGCGCATCATGTACGAGCGGCTCAAGGTGGCCATGGCAAGTGAAGGCCTTAGCGGCCAACCGCTGCTGGTGCCTGAGACCCTGGCCTTGAGCCAGCGTGAAGCGGACTGCGCCGAAGAGCACGCGCAGTGGTTCCAGCGCCTGGGCTTCGAGCTGCAACGCCTGGGCCCCGAGACCCTGGCGATACGCCAGATCCCGGCCTTGCTCAAGCAGGCCGAAGCCAACCGCCTGGTGCAGGATGTGCTGGCCGACCTGATGGAATACGGCACCAGTGACCGTATCCAGGCGCACCTGAACGAACTGCTCGGTACCATGGCTTGCCACGGTGCCGTGCGCGCCAACCGGCGCCTGGCCATTCCCGAAATGAATGCCCTGCTGCGCGACATGGAAAACACCGAGCGCAGTGGCCAGTGCAACCATGGCCGTCCCACCTGGACCCAGATGGGCCTGGACGATCTGGACAAACTCTTCCTGCGCGGTCGATGAAATGAGCGGCAAGCCCCCTGCAATATTCCTGATGGGCCCGACGGCGGCCGGCAAGACCGACCTGGCTATCGAGCTGACTAAAGTGCTGCCCTGCGAGCTGATCAGTGTCGACTCGGCGCTGGTCTACCGCGGCATGGATATCGGTTCGGCCAAGCCGTCGAAAGAAATCCTCGCTGCCCACCCGCATCGGTTGATCGACATTCTTGATCCGGCCGAGAGCTATTCGGCCGCGCAGTTCCGTGCCGATGCGCTGCAAGCCATGGCCGAAATCACCGCGCGCGGGAAGATCCCGCTGCTGGTGGGCGGCACCATGCTCTATTACAAGGCGTTGATCGATGGCCTGGCTGACATGCCGGCTGCGGACGCTGCGGTGCGAGCCGAGCTGGAAGCCCAGGCCGAAGCGCTGGGGCTGGGCGAACTGCATCGGCAGTTGGCCGAGGTAGATCCGGTATCGGCAGCACGCATTCACCCCAACGACCCGCAGCGCTTGATCCGCGCGTTGGAGGTTTACCGGGTGAGCGGTGAGACCATGACAGCCCATCGCCAGCGTCAATTCGCGGAAAGTCGCGGCGCAGACGCAGGCGCTGACGGGCATTTGCCCTATACTGTCGCCAGTTTGGCGATTGCTCCTACAGATCGTCACATTTTGCATCAGCGAATTGCGTTACGATTTTCGCAGATGCTGGAACAGGGCTTCGTCGACGAGGTCCGATCGCTGCGAGCCAGAAGTGACTTGCACGCCGGGCTACCGTCTATACGGGCAGTGGGGTATCGGCAAGTCTGGGATTACCTGGACGGCAAGCTGACTGAGAATGAGATGCGTGAACGCGGTATCATTGCAACCAGGCAGCTGGCCAAGCGGCAGTTCACCTGGTTGCGTGGCTGGCCTGACGTACACTGGCTTGACAGCCTGGCCTGCGACAATCTGTCCCGCACCTTGAAATACCTTGGGGCCATCTCCATATTGAGCTGAGTCCCTGCTGATTGCCGTCTATTCTTGCGAAGGGGCGGCCTAATTTATCGATTTTATTGATTTTCTATTATTTATCCTTACAGGAGTGCGGCATATGTCAAAAGGGCATTCGCTACAAGACCCTTACTTGAACACCTTGAGAAAAGAAAAGGTTGCGGTATCCATCTACCTGGTCAACGGCATCAAACTGCAGGGCCAGATCGAATCCTTCGACCAGTTCGTGGTACTGCTGAAGAACACCGTCAGCCAGATGGTCTACAAGCACGCAATTTCGACCGTAGTTCCGGCCCGTCCGGTCCGCCTGCCAAGCCTGACCGACGGCGAGCATGGTGACAGCGAGCCAGGCAACGCCTGATAGGAGCCTGCATTGTTCTTTGAGCGCCACGGTGGTGGTGAACGGGCGTTGCTCGTTCACTTGGAAGGTCATAACCCTGAGGCGCGCGAAGACCCGCAGGAGTTTCAGGAATTGGCATTGTCGGCCGGTGCCGACATCGTTTCGCTGGTCACGGTGACAAGGCATCAGCCTTCCGCCAAATACCTGATTGGCAGTGGCAAGGTCGAAGAGCTGCACGACCTGGTCCATGCCGAACAGGTAGACCTGGTGATTTTCAATCACACCCTCACGCCCAGTCAGGAGCGCAACCTCGAACGTGTATTCGAGTGCCGTGTGCTTGACCGTACCGGGCTGATCCTCGATATCTTCGCCCAGCGGGCGCGTACCCATGAAGGCAAGTTGCAGGTCGAACTGGCCCAGCTTGATCACATGAGCACGCGGCTGGTGCGCGGCTGGACTCACCTTGAGCGACAAAAAGGTGGTATCGGCCTGCGTGGCCCGGGTGAAACCCAGCTGGAAACCGACCGCCGCCTGCTGCGGGTGCGTATCCGCCAGATCAAGTCACGCCTGGAGAAAGTGCGCAGCCAGCGCGAGCAGGCGCGTCGCGGGCGGCAGCGCGCAGATATCCCCTCGGTGTCGCTGGTGGGCTATACCAACGCCGGCAAGTCCACGCTGTTCAACGCCCTGACCGAATCCGAGGTATACGCCGCGGACCAGCTGTTCGCCACCCTCGACCCGACCCTGCGCCGGCTCGAGCTCAACGACCTGGGCCCGATCGTGCTGGCCGACACCGTGGGTTTTATCCGCCACCTGCCGCACAAGCTGGTCGAGGCATTTCGGGCTACGCTCGAAGAGTCGAGCAACTCTGACCTGCTGGTGCATGTGATCGACGCCCATGAGCCCGAGCGCATGGAGCAGATCGAGCAGGTTCTGGCCGTATTGGGCGAGATTGGCGCCGAAGGCTTGCCGATCCTCGAGGTGTATAACAAACTCGACCTGCTTGAAGATGTCGAGCCGCAGATCCAGCGTAATGCCGATGGCAAGCCGGAACGGGTCTGGGTATCGGCACGCGATGGGCGTGGCCTGGAGCTGGTAGGCCAGGCGATTGCCGAGTTGCTGGGGGACGATCTGTTTGTCGGTACCCTGTGCCTGGAGCAGCGATTTGCCCGCTTGCGCGCGCAATTCTTTGCCTTGGGTGCGGTGCGAAGTGAAGAGCATGATGAAGAAGGGCGCAGCCTGCTGAGCGTGCGACTGCCCATGGTCGAACTGAATCGCCTGGTCAGTCGTGAAGGCATGGAGCCGCAAGTGTTTGTCGAGCAACACACTTTGCAATAAATGCCCGTCGAGGTCGCCGGGCAGCAGTGACAGGCATTCTGTAGCATTGGACGGCGCGCCGTGGGCGCGTCTTTGCTTTATCAGATGGAGAGCGCTATGGCTTGGAACGAGCCGGGTGGCAACTCGAACAATCAGGATCCCTGGGGCGGCCGCCGTGGTGGCGGTGGCGGTGGTGGTGACAAGAAAGGTCCGCCGGATCTGGACGAGGCCTTCCGCAAACTGCAGGACAGCCTCAATGGCATGTTCGGCGGCAGCAAGAAACGTGGCGGCGGTGACCGCAATGTCGGCAAGGGCGGTGGCCTGGGGCTGCTGGGCATAGGCCTGGCGGTGCTGGCTGCCATCTGGCTGTACAGCGCCGTGTACGTGGTCGACGAGCAGGAGCAGGCCGTGGTGCTGCGCTTCGGCAAGTACTATGAAACGGTCGGTCCCGGCCTGAACATCTACTTCCCGCCGATCGATCGCAAGTACATGGAAAACGTCACGCGTGAGCGTGCCTACACCAAACAGGGCCAGATGCTGACCGAAGACGAGAACATCGTCGAGGTGCCGCTGACCGTCCAGTACAAGATCAGCAACCTGCAGGACTTCGTGCTTAACGTCGACCAGCCTGAGGTGAGCCTGCAGCACGCGACCGACAGTGCCCTGCGCCACGTGGTGGGTTCCACCTCGATGGACCAGGTACTTACCGAAGGCCGTGAGCAGATGGCCGTGGATATCCGCGAACGCCTGCAGCGCTTCCTCGACACGTACCGCACCGGTATCACCGTTACCCAGGTCAACGTACAGAGCGCGGCAGCCCCGCGTGAAGTGCAGGAAGCCTTCGATGACGTGATCCGTGCCCGTGAAGATGAGCAGCGTGCCCGTAACCAGGCCGAGTCCTACGCCAATGGCGTGGTACCCGAAGCCCGTGGTCAGGCCCAGCGCATCATCGAGGACGCCAACGGTTACCGCGACGAAGTCATCGCCCGGGCCAAGGGTGAGGCCGACCGCTTCACCAAGCTGGTCGCCGAGTACCGCAAGGCACCTGACGTAACCCGTCAGCGCCTGTACCTGGAGACCATGCAAGAGGTCTACAGCAACACCAGCAAAGTCATGGTGGCCACCAAGGATGGGCAGAACAACCTGCTCTACCTGCCGCTGGACAAGATGGTTGAAGGCAGCCGCAACCCGTCTGCACCGACCAGCAGCGTGTCGCCATCGGTCAACGATGCAGCCGCCCGTGCGGCGCAGGACCTGCAACAGCAACAGCAGCCGCTGCGCACTAGGGAGAGCCGCTGATGAGCAACAGATCGCTGATCGCCCTGATCGCCGCCGTGGTTCTGGCCATCGTGGCCTGGAACAGCTTCTACATCGTGTCCCAGACCGAGCGTGCAGTGATGCTGCGTTTCGGTAAGGTGGTTCAGGCAGATGTCCAGCCTGGCCTGCACGTGAAGATCCCGTACGTGAACCAGGTGCGCAAGTTCGACGCCCGCCTCATGACCCTCGACGCCCCGACCCAGCGGTTCCTGACCCTGGAGAAGAAGGCGGTGATGGTCGACGCCTACGCCAAGTGGCGCGTCAAGGATGCCGAGCGTTTCTACACCGCCACTTCCGGCATGAAGCAGATCGCCGACGAGCGTCTGTCGCGTCGTCTGGAAAGCGGCCTGCGTGACCAGTTCGGTAAACGTACCCTGCACGAGGTGGTATCCGGTGAACGTGACGCGCTGATGGCTGACATCACCGCATCGCTGAACCGCATGGCCAACAAGGAACTGGGTATCGAGGTGGTCGACGTGCGCGTCAAGGCCATCGACCTGCCGAAGGAAGTCAACCGCAGCGTGTTCGACCGCATGAGCACCGAGCGTGAGCGTGAAGCCCGCGAGCACCGTGCCAAAGGTAACGAGCTGGCTGAGGGTATCCGCGCAGATGCCGACCGTCAGCGCCGTGTACTGCTGGCCGAGGCATACCGCGAAGCAGAAGAAACCCGCGGTGACGGCGACGCACAGTCGGCCGCCATCTATGCCAAGGCCTACACCCAGGACGCCGACTTCTACGCGTTCTACCGTAGCCTGCAGGCGTACCGCGAGAGCTTCTCGAGCAAGAGCGACGTGCTGGTCCTGGACCCGAAGAACGAGTTCTTCCGCTACTTGGACAAGAGCAGGCCGTGATGCTCAGGCCCTGACTTTCGTGCAGCGGCGCCCCGCCTGGCAGCTAAAACACCAGGCGGGGTGCATCCTGAATGAAAAGGGGTGTATGATGAGGCAGCCGGGAAATTTCCCGGCTTTTTTGCGTCTGCAAGGTTGATTGGCAAAGCGCCAGTTGACGGTTTGGTCAGCTCGCAAGGCAATTTGAGGGTATCGGGTACGGTGGCTGCGCTGGGATCAGTGCTGCCCGCTGCTGTGCGCGATACCGGCTTTACTGACGGCTCGCCTGCTGGCAAGCCGCCCGGACCAGAGGGGAAATGGCGTAATGGCAACGGTAGACCGCTGGCTGCTGCCAGATGGCATCGAGGAAGTACTGCCACCTGAGGCTGCGCGCATCGAAATCGCGCGCCGCCAGGTGTTGGACCTGTTCCAGAGTTGGGGCTACGAGCTGGTCGTCACCCCGCATATCGAGTACCTGGAGTCGCTGCTCACCGGCGCCGGCCAGGACCTGGATCAGCGCACCTTCAAGGTGGTGGACCCGCAGTCCGGCCGCCTGATGGGCTTCCGCGCCGACTTCACACCGCAGGTGGCGCGTATCGACGCCCACACCCTGCGCCGTGAAGGCCCAAGCCGCCTGTGCTATGCCGGTAGCGTGCTGCACGCCCAGCCGCGTGCGCTGTCTACCTCGCGCAGCCCGATCCAGTTGGGTGCCGAGCTGTACGGTGATGCCAGCCCGACCAGCGACGTGGAAGTCATCAGCCTGATGCTGGCCACGCTGCAACTGGCCGATGTGCCGGATGTGCACATGGACCTGGGCCACGTTGGTATCTACCGCGGCCTGGCCCGCGCTGCCGGCCTGTCGGGTGCGGTTGAACAGCAGCTGTTCGACGCCATGCAGCGCAAGGCCGTAGATGAAGTGCAGGCGCTGACGGCGGACCTGCCGAAAGACCTGGGCAGCATGCTGCGCGCCTTGGTCGAGCTGTGCGGTGGCCGTGAAGTGCTGGCCGAAGCCCGTGTGCGCCTGGGCCGTGCCCCGGCCGGCGTGCTGGCGGCGCTGGACGACCTGCTGTCGATCGCCGATCGCCTGGCGTCGCGCTACCCGGACCTGCCGCTGTATTTCGACCTCGGCGAGCTGCGCGGTTACCACTATCACACCGGCGTTGTGTTCGCGGTGTTCGTGCCGGGCGAAGGTCAATCGATCGCCCAGGGCGGGCGCTACGATGACATCGGCGCCGATTTTGGCCGGGCGCGCCCGGCCACCGGTTTCTCCACGGATTTGAAGACCCTGGTCACACTGGGGCGAGCGGAGGTCGTATTGCCAACGGGCGGCATCTGGATGCCGGACAGTGGCGACGCGGCCCTCTGGCAGCAAGTCTGCCAGTTGCGCAACGAGGGCCAGCGTGTGGTCCAGGCCCTGCCTGGCCAGCCGTTGAGTGCTGCTCTCGAGGCGGATTGTGATCGGCAATTGATTCAGCAAGACGGGCGCTGGCAGGTTCTGCCGCTGGCCCAGTGAGTTTCTGCGTCGGCAGTAGGCCGGCAACCAAGTTTGCGTGAATGAGGACCAATGTAATGGGTAAGAATGTCGTCGTCCTGGGCACCCAATGGGGTGATGAGGGCAAAGGCAAGATCGTCGATCTGCTGACCGAACATGCTGCCGCCGTAGTGCGCTACCAGGGTGGCCACAACGCGGGCCACACCCTGGTGATCAACGGTGAAAAGACCGTTCTGCACCTGATTCCGTCCGGCATCCTGCGTGAAGGCGTACAGTGCCTGATCGGCAACGGCGTGGTCGTTGCCCCGGACGCCCTGATGCGCGAAATCACCAAGCTGGAAGAGAAGGGCGTACCGGTGCGCGAGCGCCTGCGCATTTCCCCGGCTGCGCCGCTGATCCTGTCGTACCACGTGGCCTTGGACCAGGCCCGTGAAAAAGCCCGTGGCGAAGCCAAGATCGGCACCACCGGCCGTGGTATCGGCCCAGCCTACGAAGACAAGGTCGCACGTCGCGGCCTGCGTGTGGGCGACCTGTTCCACCGCGAGCGTTTCGCTGCCAAGCTGGGTGAGCTGCTGGACTACCACAACTTCCAGCTGGTGAACTACTACAAAGAGCCGGCCATCGACTTCCAGCAAACCCTGGACGAGTGCATGGCCTACGCAGAACAGCTCAAGCCGATGATGCTCGACGTCACCGCCGAGCTGCACAACCTGCGCCGCGCCGGCAAGGACATCATGTTCGAAGGTGCCCAGGGCTCGCTGCTGGACATCGACCACGGTACCTACCCGTACGTCACCAGCTCCAACACCACTGCTGGCGGTATCTCCACCGGTTCCGGCGTTGGCCCGATGTACCTGGACTACATCCTGGGTATCACCAAGGCCTACACCACTCGCGTAGGTTCCGGTCCGTTCCCGACCGAACTGTTCGACGAGACTGGCGCCACCCTGGCCAAGCGTGGCCACGAGTTCGGCTCCACCACCGGCCGTGCCCGTCGTTGCGGCTGGTTCGATGCCGTCATCCTGCGTCGCGCTATCGACGTGAACAGCATCTCGGGCATCTGCCTGACCAAGCTGGACGTGCTGGACGGCCTTGAAACCATCAACATCTGCGTTGGCTACAAGAACGAGAACGGTGCCGTCATCGACGCGCCTTCCGATGCCGACAGCTACATCGGCCTGGAGCCGGTGTACGAAGAGATGCCAGGCTGGAGCGAATCGACCTTGGGTGCGAAAACCCTGGAAGAGCTGCCGCAAGCTGCGCGTGACTACATCAAGCGCATCGAAGTGCTGGTTGGCGCGCCGATCGACATCATTTCGACCGGCCCGGACCGCAACGAGACCATCGTGCTGCGTCACCCGTTCGCCTGATCTGCCCTCCAGGCTGATCTGACGCCGTGGCCCTGAAAAGGGCCGCGGCGTTTTTGTTTGTGGGTTACACCTGTGCCGGCCTCTTCGCGGGCTTGCCCGCTCCCACAGGTATTGCGCATGCCTTGGAATTTGTGCGGTTCCTGTGGGAGCGGGCGAGCCCGCGAAGAGGCCGGCACAGGAAAAACCCATTGCTCAACCTTGGCACATATCCCTGCTGCCCCCGGCACAACCCTTGCTGTAAGAAGTTTCTGTAGATGCCATCAAAATAGTGGCGCCAGAAAACACGAGGGTTACACCGTGTCTGCCATCCTCTCACTGTTACGAAGCCGCCTTTTGCGGCCTGTGTTTGTTGCCCTTGGTATCGCTCTTTTGGTGCAAGTGCTGGTTGCCGTTGCGCTTACCCGAAGCACGGTTACTGCGCTGGAAGCCGACCTGGGCGAACGCCTGGGCAATGACAGCCGCCAACTGGCCAGCGAACTGGAGCAAGCCGGGCAAGATGTGCGTTCGGGCCTGGATGGCCTGTCCAGCAGTACCCGGCAGCGCTTGAGTGCAGGGTTGTCCGAACGCCTGCAAAACGAGCAGCAGCAGCTGCGCAGCACCCTGGAAAAAAACCTCAAGGACTCTGCCAACGACATGGCCGAGTTACTGGCCTCGGTGGCGCCGCGTGCCATCTGGGACAACGATGTGCCAGTACTCTCTGACTTTGCCCGGCGTGCCCAGCGCAACCCCAACGTGCTGTTCGTGGTTTACGACGACGCCCAGGGCCAACACCTCACCCGCTACCTGAACCGGCAAAATCCGATCAACCAGGCCTTGATGGACAAGGGCCAGGGCGAGCGTGCACTGGACAAAGTGATCGACGCGGCCCGACGAGACCCGGCGGTGTATTTCGTCGAGGCTTCGATCAACCCCAATGGCGCAGAAATTGGCAAGGTGGTGATGGGGGTTTCAACGGCGGGCATCGAGCAGGAACTGAAAGCACTGGATCAGCGCTTTGCGGCCCTGATCGCCAGCGGCGAGCAACTGGTAGGCGACAGCCTGGTCGGTGCAGCGGCGGACAGCGGCAAGACCCTGCGTGAGCGCCTGGAGAAAGCACAGGGCAGTGCCGCTGCCATGCAAGCCAACACCGCGCAAACCGTTCGCGAGGCTGCCGGTGAGCTGCGCTGGCGCATTGGCCTGGGCCTGGTGGTGGTTGGCCTTGGTGTGTTGCTGGTGGTGGCCGTAGTGCTTGGCCGCCGGGTGCTGAGCAAGCTGCGCCTGTTGATTGCGGCCCTTGACGACCTGGCGGCGGGTGAGGGCGACCTGACCAGGCGCGTGCCGCTCGACAGCCGCGACGAGATCGGCGACATGGCTTCGGCTGTGAACCGCTTTGTCGACAAGCTGCAACCGATCGTGCGCGAGGCGGGTGAGGTGGCGCAGCGTACCGGCGTGGAGATTGGCGCGATGGCCCAGCGTAATGCTGGCGCCGATGCCGCAGCCGCACTGCAGCGTGATGAAGTGGCTGCCAGCCTGCGCGACCTTTCGAGCATGGCCGACGAAGCCCAGGCCGAAAGCCATGCAATGCAGGCAGCGTTGAAACAGGTGGTGGATATTCGCCAGGCCACCGATGAAAACAGCCGCACCTCGACCCAGCTCGCAGGCTTGATCGAGAACCTGGCTGGCCAGGTGGAGGCGGGGTCCCAGGTAATCGAGCGCCTGGCCAAGCAGAGTGAACAGATTGAAGTGGTACTGACGGTGATTCACGGGATCGCCGAGCAGACCAACCTGCTGGCGTTGAATGCGGCTATCGAAGCCGCACGGGCTGGCGAAACCGGGCGTGGGTTTGCCGTGGTGGCCGATGAGGTGCGGGCGCTGGCGAGCAAGACGCAAAGCTCCACGGGGGATATCCAGGCGCATATCGCTGCGCTGCAAAAGGGAGCCAAGGAGGCCGTGGCGACTATCAGCCAGGCTGGGCTGAAGGCCAGCGAAGGGCTGCTGGTGCTGCGTGACAACGAGCGCCGCCAGCAGTCGGTACAGGCAGCGGTAGAGCAGGTGCACGCGGCCATCGGCCTGGCGACCCGTGCGGCCGAGCAGCAGGCGAATGGTGCTCAAGCGGTGCGGGGGCGGGTGGAGACCATTCATGCCCAGGCCGAGCGCTCGGCTGAGGTGGTGATGCAGACCACGGCCAGTAGCAAGGTGCTGGATGAACTGGCGGCGCAGTTGCGGGCAAGCCTGGGGCAGTTCAGGGCATGAGGCGATGTTGGTGCGGATGGCCTCTTCGCGGGCGCGCCCGCTCCCACAGGTGCTGCGCAGGCCCCGAGAGCGGCGCGATATCTGTGGGAGCGGGCAAGCCCGCGAAGAAGGTTACGCCTTGTTCAGATACATCCGCGTAGTCAGCAGATAAACCGGCAACCCCGACACCACGATCAGCAGCGCCGCATAAGGCGCCGCTGCCGCGAACTCGACGTTGGCCGTGTGCGCCCACACCTCGGTAGCCAAGGTGGTCATGCCGGTAGGGCTGAGCAGCAGTGTGGCCGTCAGTTCCTTCATGGCATCCAGGAACACCAGTGCAAAAGCCGCCGCCATCGCCGGGAAGATGATCGGCAGCGTCACTCGGCAGAACGCAGCAAAGCTGCTTGCACCCAGCGTACGCGCAGCTTCCTCCAGGGTTGGCGAGGCCTTGTTCAACGCGGTGCGTACCGGCGACTGCGCCAGCGGCAGGAACAGCAGTGCATACGCTAGCAGCAGCAAGGCCGTGGTCTGGTACAGCGCCGGCACGTAGTGCAGGGCGAAAAACACCAGCGTCAGGGCAATCACCAGGCCGGGCAGGGCGTGCAGCAGGTAAGGCAGGCGCTCGGCCCAGATTGCCAGGCGGCCTTTGTAGCGCACCACCAGGAAACTGATCGGCAGGGCCAGCAGCACGCAGAACCCGGCGCCGCCCAGCGACACCGACAGTGAGGTGAACAGCGCCTTGGAGATGGCTGTTACCGGGAACGCCGCCGACGAACCCACGCTCAACCAGTAGCCGAGCATGGCCAGCGGAATGCCACTGCCCAGCACGGCCAGGCCCACGCAGAACAGCTGCGCCGGCACCGCCCAGCCACGCAAGCGTACCGGCTGCGCGCGGCGTGCCACACCTTGCCCGATGCGCACATGACGGGCCTTGCCGCGGACCCGCAGCTCCAGCCACAGCATCACCAGGCACATCGCCAACAGCACGGCAGACAGCATGGCCGCGTTGGCATTGCTGAACTCCAGTTCAAACTGCTGGTAGATCGCCGTGGTGAAGGTTTGCAGGCCGAGGATCGACAGCGCACCAAACTCCACAAGCATGTGCAGGGCGATCAGTAGCGCGCCGCCGAGCATCGATGGCCACAGCAGCGGCAGGGTCACCTTGATGAATACACCCCAGCGGCTGCAACCCAGGGTGCGCGCCGACTCCTCAAGCGAGGTGTCGAGGTTGCGCAGGGTGGCGGCCACTGGCAGGAACACCAGTGGGTACTTGGACAGGGCCATGACCAGGATGGCCCCGCCCAACCCTTCGAAGTCCGAGCTAAGCGACACCCAGGTAAAGCTGCTGACGAACGACGGCACGGCGAAGGGCAGGCACAGCACCACGCCCCACAGCCGGCGGCCGGCCAGGTTGCTGCGCTCCAGCAGCCAGGCCAGGGCCAGGCCAACCACCATGCATGTCACTGTCACCCCGACCATCAGCATCAGGGTGTTGCGCATCAGCCCCCAGACAAAGGGGCGCCACAACAGGTGCAAGGCTTCGCGCCAGCCGGCTTCCCAGGCTTTGATGGCGACATACAGCAGTGGCAGCAAGCTCATCGCCACCAGGAACAGCACAGGCAGCACCACCCAGATGGAGGGGCGCTTGCGGCGCGGTACGAAGCGTACCGGCACCGGCTCGGACAGGGCGGCGGTCATCAGAGCAGGCCGACCTCGCGTTCAAGCTCGATGGCTTCCTCGGCATTGCCCAGGTCGGCCGGCGAGATCTTCGGCGGGCGCAGGTCTTCGAACGGCTTCAGGCCGCGGTCGGAAACCATGCCCTTGTGCAGCGGATACTCGGCGGTGGTCTGTGTGATCACCCGCTGGCCTTCTTCGCTGGCCATCCAGTTGAGCAGCGCCTGGGCTTCTTTCGGGTGCTTGCTGGCCTTGACCACGGCCGCGCCGGAGATGGTCACCAGGTTGCCGGCATCGCCGTCGGCCAGGTAGTAGAGTTTGGTGTCCAGCTTGCCGCGTTCGCGTTCAAGCGCGTACCAGTAGTAGTTGTTGACCAGTACCGCAGCCACTTCGCCCTTTTCCACGGCTTTGAGGGCGACCATGTTGTTGGTATAGGTCTTGCCGAAGGCTTTCAGGCCGGTCAGCCATTCTTCGGTGGCTTCACGCCCGTGCATTTTCAGGATGGCCACGGCCTGTTCCTGGAATGCACCGCTGGTGGGAACGTAGCCAACGCGGCCTTCCCACTCAGGGTTGGCGAAATCCATCACCGTGGTCGGCAGGTCCTTTTCGTCGATCTTCTTCGGGTTGTACACCACGATGCGCGTACGGGCGGTGATGCCCATCCAGGTACCGTTGGCGCCTACGTACTCCTTGGGCATCATGTTCGCGGTGGCGTCGTCGATTTTCGCCAACAGGCCCAGTTCGCCCAGGTTGTTCAGGGGCGGGGACTCTTCGGTGTAGATGATGTCGGCGGGCGAACGGTCGCCTTCTTCGATGATCTGGCTGGCCAGCTGGTTGCTGCTGCCCTTGCGGATATCGATATGGATGCCGGTCTTGGCCTCGTAGGCCTTGGCGATGGCCTCGCCGATTTCCTTGTGCTGACCGTTGTACATGGTCAGGGTGACCGGTGCGTCTGCCATGGCGGCCGGTGCGCCGATGACCAGGCTCAGCACGGCGGCGGCCAAGGTGCGCATCAGCGGTTGCGGGCGGATCGTCATGCGGGTACTTCCTCGCTTACGGCTACATATTTGGAAACAATGGTAAACGAAATCGTTTCTCAAGTGGCCGCGTGACGAGAAATTCATGGGCAGACCATGGTTCAACCTTTGAGGGTTGTGCTGGATTCTTCGCGGGCATGCCCGCTCCCACAGGTATTGCGCTGCCCTCGAAACCAGCGGTATTCCCTGTGGGAGCGGGCGAGCCCGCGAAGAGGCCGGGGCAGGTTTACAGCTTACTGGCAATAACAGCGCTCACCGGTGCAACCGGGTACGTCAGGCCATCTTGCTGCTGCACTTCGCCAAACCCCACCTCGACCAACCGCTGCGCCAACTCCCCAGCCGGCAACACATGCCGCCCCTGCATGCGCATGTGCAGGTAATAAGGCAGCATCCGCGCCGCAGTCTGTCGGTCTTCGGGCACCTCGGCATGGCAGCATATCAGCACCCCGCCTGGGTTCAGCGCCGCATGCACCCTGCGCAGCACACCATCAAGATCATCGGCAAAGTGGAGCACCGACGAACACCAGATCAAATCGTAGCCACGGCCAAAATCATCCCGGTCCAGGTCACCGCTGATAATCCCGAGACGCTTTTCCAGCCCGGCGCGCTCGATATTGTCCTGGGCCACCGCTGCGGTTTCGGCAAAGTCGAACACTGCCCCGTGCAAGTCGGGTAGCTGCCGGGCTAGTGCAATGGCTACCAGGCCCGGCCCGCCGCCCAGGTCCAGCATGCGTTGCAGGGATGGCGCCTGTGGCAAGCGTTCGACCAGTGCGCATGCCACGGCCACGGTAACGGCCTGTTGCTCCTGGGCAATCTGCACCCGTGCCGCCTCCGCCCAGCGCCGGGCCATTTCCGGGCCCGGTGCTGTTGCCGATGGCAGGCCATTGCGCAGCGCCTGTTCCAGTGTTTGCCCAGCCTGGCGCAGAACTTGATGGCGAAAGAGCAGGGCATCGCCGCAATAGCTGCCGGCGCTCCGGCTCAGATAGCGTTGGGCGGTTTCGCCATTGCGGTAAAGGCTGCCCTGCACATCGCGCTCCAGCAGGCCCTGGGCCCAGAGCATTTCCAGCAGGTAGCCGGTATTGAAAGGTTCAAGGTCCAGCACATTCGCCAACTGAGCGGGTGCGGTGAATTGCTCAAGGTGCTCGAACAGGTCGATTGTCAGTGCCACGCGCAAGGCATCGGCAGCGAGGCCCGCCAGTTGCAGATCCCAGCACGCCTGGAGTGGGTGAGGGGTGGTCAGGTCCGTGCTCATCGTTCGCTCGCTCCATGAGAGAAAACCCAATCCTAGATAGGAATCATTCTGGATTGCAATGAGGGAGGGGGAATACAAAAAAACGCAGGCAAGAAAAAACCCACTAGCAAGCTAGTGGGTTTTTGTATGGTGCCCAGGAGAAGACTCGAACTTCCACGACCTTGCGGTCACTGATACCTGAAACCAGCGCGTCTACCAATTCCGCCACCTGGGCAAAGCTTTACATCATCTGTTGAAGGCGACTATCGTCAGCTTTCACACAGTAGTAACAGATCCTTGGTCATCTGTTACTTGAAAATATTTGGTGCCCAGGAGAAGACTCGAACTTCCACGACCTTGCGGTCACTGATACCTGAAACCAGCGCGTCTACCAATTCCGCCACCTGGGCACACATTCGAGATTATTTGATGCTTTACAGCGTCGCTAATCTCTACTACAACTTCGGGCTTGTCCGTCGTTGTGGTGCGCACTATACGGACGGTCCGGGGGGCTGTAAACCCCTCAAGCAAAAAAAATTTCAAAAAATTCAACTTGTTGATTCCACAAGCCTATTCCTGCTGTCTATGCACTGCAGCGGGGGCTGTCCAAGGCCGACATTTCCGGTTTCAATACGCCTATGCCAGAATTCCTATCTATATACCCCAAGGTGAACCCCTTCTGATGGCCGATTGGCAATCCCTCGATCCCGAGGCCGCTCGCGAAGCGGAAAAATACGACAACCCCATTCCCAGCCGTGAGCTGATCCTGCAGCGCCTTGCCGACCGTGGCGAACCCGCTGCGCGCGAGGAGCTGGCGAAAGAGTTTGGTCTGTATGAAGAAGACCAGATCGAAGCCCTGCGCCGTCGCCTGCGTGCCATGGAGCGCGATGGCCAGCTTATCTATACCCGGCGCGGCACTTATGCCCCGGTAGACAAGCTGGACCTGATCTGCGGCCGCATCTCCGGTCACCGCGATGGCTTTGGCTTCCTCATCCCCGATGATGGCAGCGACGACCTGTTCCTCGGCCCGTCGCAAATGCGCCTGGCCTTCGATGGCGACCGCGCGCTGGCGCGTGTTTCCGGTACCGACCGCCGTGGCCGCCGTGAAGGCGTCATCGTCGAGGTCATTTCCCGCGCCCACGAAAGCGTGGTCGGCCGCTACTTCGAAGAAGGCGGCATTGGCTACGTAACCCCGGACAACCCGAAGATCCAGCAAGAAGTGCTGGTAACTGCCGGGCGTAACGGCGGCGCCAAGATTGGCCAGTTCGTCGAAATCAAGATCACCCACTGGCCAACCCCGCGCTTCCAGCCGCAAGGCGACGTGGTCGAAGTCATCGGCAACTACATGGCGCCAGGCATGGAAATCGACGTTGCCCTGCGCAGCTACGACATTCCGCACGTCTGGCCCGATGCTGTAGTCAAGGAAGCGCGCAAGTTCCGCTCCGAAGTCGAGGAGAAGGACAAAGAGAAGCGCGTCGACCTGCGCCACCTGCCGTTCGTCACCATCGACGGCGAGGATGCGCGTGACTTCGACGATGCTGTCTATTGCGAACCGCTGGGCAAGCTGCGCCTGTTCTCCGGTGGCTGGCGCCTGTATGTGGCCATCGCCGATGTGTCCAGCTACGTCCGCCTGGGCTCGGCCCTGGACGTCGAGGCTCAGCAGCGCGGTAACTCGGTGTACTTCCCCGAGCGCGTGGTGCCGATGCTTCCCGAAGAGCTGTCCAACGGCCTGTGCTCGCTGAACCCACATGTCGACCGCTTGGCCATGGTCTGTGAAATGACCATGAACAAAGCCGGCCAGATGGTCGACTACCAGTTCTATGAAGGCGTCATTCACTCCCACGCCCGCCTGACCTACAACAAGGTCAGCAGCATGCTCGAGCACGCCCGCACCCGTGAGGGCAAGGCGCTGCGCGAGGAGTACAAGGAGGTCGTGCCGGACCTGAAGAACCTGTACAACCTGTACAAGGTGCTGGTGGATGCCCGTCACACCCGTGGGGCCATCGACTTCGAAACCCAGGAAACCCGCATCATCTTCGGCGACCAGCGCAAGATCGCGGAAATCCGCCCGACCGTGCGCAACGACGCCCACAAGCTGATCGAGGAATGCATGCTGGCGGCCAACGTCGCCACTGCCGAGTTCCTGCAGAAGCACGGCGTGCCGGCCCTGTACCGTGTGCACGACGGCCCGCCGCCGGAGCGCCTGGAAAAACTGCGCGCCTTCCTGGGCGAACTGGGCCTGAGCCTGCACAAGGGCAAGGACCCGTCGCCGAAGGATTACCAGGCCCTGCTGGCCAGCATCGCCGGGCGCCCGGACTTCCACCTGATCCAGACCGTAATGCTGCGCTCGCTGAGCCAGGCTGTGTACAGCACCGAAAACAACGGTCACTTCGGCCTGAACTACGAGGCGTATACCCACTTCACCTCGCCGATCCGCCGTTACCCGGACCTGCTGGTGCACCGCGCCATCCGCAGCATCATCCGTTCCAAGGTCGATACCCCGCACGTCAAGCGTGCCGGCGCCATGAGCATTCCCAAGGCGCGCATCTACCCATACGACGAGAACACCCTGGAGCAACTCGGCGAGCAGTGCTCGATGACCGAGCGCCGCGCCGATGAGGCCACCCGTGACGTGGTCAATTGGCTGAAGTGCGAGTTCATGAAGGACCGCGTGGGCGAAACCTTCCCGGGCGTGATCACCGCGGTGACCGGTTTCGGCCTGTTCGTCGAACTGACCGACATCTATGTAGAAGGCCTGGTGCACGTCAGTGCACTGCCGGGCGACTACTACCACTTTGACCCAGTGCATCACCGCCTGTCGGGCGAGCGCACCGGGCGCAGCTTCCGCCTGGGCGATACCATCGAAGTCAAGGTCATGCGCGTCGACCTGGACGAGCGCAAGATCGACTTCGAAGTGTCGGACAAGACCCTTGCTGCGCCGATCGGCCGCAAGCAGCGCGGCGCTGCGCCGGCAGCCGACAAGGCTGAGCAACAGCCGGTGACCGAGGCGAAAGCCACGCCCAAGCCGCGTAGCCGCAAGAGCGAAACCGCCGAGGCGTACTTCCCGAAAGACGCCGTGCAGCGCAACGCCGAGGTGCGCAAGAGCCGCGAAATGAAAAAGGCGCTGATGAGCGAGGCGCGCAGTGGCGGCCATGCCAGCAGCAAGTCGGACAAAGGTGGTAAGCCCTCCGGTTCCGGCAAGCCGACCAAGCACCGTAAAGGCCCGCCGAAGTCCGGTGCGCCACGCAAGAGCAAGAGCAAGTCATGAGTCAGCTGGAAAAGATCTACGGCGTGCACGCCGTGCAGGCATTGCTGCAGCACCATCCGAAGCGGGTCAAGCAGATCTGGCTCTCGGAAGGGCGCAGCGAGCCACGCCTGCAGGCGCTGCTGGCGCTGGCTGCGGAAAACCGCGTGCAGGTTGGCCAGGCCGAGCGCCGTGAGATGGATGCCTGGGTCGAAGGCGTGCACCAGGGCGTGGTTGCCGAGGTGAGCCCGAGCCAGGTGTGGGGCGAACTGATGCTCGAGGAACTGCTTGAGCGTACCGAAACTCCACCGCTGATTCTGGTGCTGGACGGTGTCACCGACCCGCACAACCTCGGCGCATGCTTGCGCACGGCCGATGCTGCCGGTGCCACGGCGGTGGTCGTGCCCAAGGACAAGTCGGCAACCCTTACCCCGGTGGTGCGCAAGGTTGCTTGCGGCGCTGCCGAGGTGATTCCGCTGGTGGCCGTGACCAACCTGGCGCGTACCCTGGAGAAGTTGCAGCAACGCGGCCTGTGGGTGGTCGGTACCGCGGGCGAGGCCGAGCAGGAGATCTACCAGCAGGACCTGACCGGGCCGCTGGTGATGATCATGGGCGCGGAAGGCAAGGGCATGCGCCGGCTGACCCGCGATCATTGCGATTTCCTGGTGAAGTTGCCGATGGGCGGTAGTGTCAGCAGCCTGAACGTTTCGGTGGCGACCGGGGTTTGCCTGTTCGAGGCCGTGCGTCAGCGCCAGGCCAAACGCTGATCTATAGCCTGTACCGGCCCTATCGCCGGCAAGCCAGCTCCCACAGGTACACCACAAGGCTCAGCACCTGTGGCGATCCTGTGGGAGCTGGCTTGCCGGCGATAGGGCCAGTGCAGGCATAAAGTGTTTCAGGCTGTTCAAATATTCGCCAATTGCCTTGCTTGTGCGCAACGCCTTCTCTACAATTGCGCCCCTTGCCGAGCTGGCAGGCGCGCATGTGCCTCCCCTCCGTGCAAGACATACAGTGTCATTCACTCCTTGTCTGACCAGATTCCCTGGCAGACTACTAACCCGTAAGGAGCATTCATGCGTCATTACGAAATCATCTTCCTGGTTCACCCGGACCAGAGCGAGCAAGTCGGCGGCATGGTTGAGCGTTACACCAAGCTGATCGAAGAAGACGGTGGCAAAATCCACCGCCTGGAAGACTGGGGCCGTCGTCAACTGGCCTACGCAATCAACAATGTTCACAAGGCTCACTACGTGATGCTGAACGTTGAGTGCACCGGCAAGGCCCTGGCCGAGCTGGAAGACAACTTCCGCTACAACGATGCCGTTATCCGTAACCTGGTCATCCGTCGCGACGAAGCCGTTACCGGTCAGTCCGAGATGCTGAAGGCTGAAGAAAACCGCAGCGAGCGCCGTGAGCGTCGTGAGCGTCCTGAGCATGCTGACTCCGCCGAAGGCGACGACAGCAATGACAGCGACTCCAGCGATAACGCTGACGAGTAATCCACGGACCTTTAGAGGAGCCTATTAAATGGCACGTTTCTTCCGTCGTCGTAAATTCTGCCGCTTCACTGCTGAAGACGTGAAAGAGATCGACTTCAAAGATCTCAACACCCTGAAAGCTTACGTATCCGAAACCGGCAAGATCGTTCCAAGCCGTATCACCGGTACCAAAGCTCGTTATCAGCGTCAGCTGGCTACCGCTATCAAGCGCGCCCGCTTCCTGGCCCTGCTGCCCTACACCGACAGCCACGGCCGCTGAGACCGGGTCGTCGACAAGTAGTAAGGGATTAGCATGCGAGCGTTAGCAAGTTTCATCATGCGCGGTCGTGTGCAGGCCACCCTCGTGGTGGTCATCAGCGCGGTACTGCCGCTGCTGTTCTGGTTGAGTGCCGCTGCTGGCAGCCTTGTGCTGCTGCGGCGTGGGTTCAAGGATGCTACATCGGTCATCGCTGGCGGCTTGCTCGCCGGGCTGGCCGTGTGGGTCATGGGCGATCCCATCACCTTTCTGGTGATTGCGGGTGCCGTGGCCTTGGCCGCCATGTTGCGTGCCGATCATCCCTGGAGCCGGGTGTTGGTGGTCAGTGCCGTGTTCGCCGTGGCTTTCAGCCTCGTGCTCGATCTGGTGCTGGCACAAACCTTCGATGTGCTGGCCAAGGCGTTTCCCGAAGCCATGCCGCAAATCGAGGGGCAACCGGTGCTCTCCGGTGAGCTGATCCGCCCTGTGCTGGTCGCTTCCACAGCAGTGACGGTGCAATTGTTCAGTGTGCTGGCCTTGGTGCTGGCGCGCTATTGGCAGGCAGCGTTGTACAACCCTGGAGGCTTCGGTCGCGAGTTTCGCGCCCTGAAGTTGCCCAAACAGACCATGGCGGTCTTGGTGGCAGTGATGGTGGTGGCCCCGTTCATCGGGTCGCAGTTCATCATCCTGGCATCGGCTTCGAGCCTGGTACTGGTGCTGGCCGGCATCGCCTTGATGCATGGGCTGGTGGCACAGGGTCGACTGGCCGGTTTCTGGCTGGTGGGCATGTACGTGACGTTGCCGCTGATCATGCAGCTGATTTATCCGTTACTGATGGTTTTGGCCATTGTCGACAGCCTGATTGATTTTCGCGGTCGCAAGTCCCCCAAGGGGAATGACTCCGCGAACGGTGAAGGTTAAAAGTTAAGAGGTTTTACCAAATGGAACTGATCCTGCTGGAAAAAGTCGCTAACCTGGGCAACCTGGGCGACAAAGTAAAAGTTAAGGCTGGTTACGGCCGTAACTTCCTGCTGCCATTCGGCAAGGCCACCGTTGCCAACGCCGCCAACCTGGCTGCGTTCGAAGAGCGTCGCGCCGAGCTGGAAAAAGCAGCCGCTGACAAGAAAGCTTCGGCTGAAAGCCGCGCTGCCCAACTGGCCGAGCTGGAAGTGACCATCACTGCCACCGCTGGCGACGAAGGCAAGCTGTTCGGTTCGATCGGCACCCACGACATCGCTGACGCTCTGACCGCCTCCGGCGTTGAAGTAGCCAAGGCTGAAGTTCGTCTGCCGAACGGCACCATCCGTCAAGTTGGCGAATACGACGTAGCCGTGCACCTGCACAGCGACGTTGAAGCCACCGTACGCGTGGTTGTCGTAGCTGCCTAAGCTGCGCTGACTGGCTGGCTCCTTGCGAGCCAGGCGGTTAACATCGGGCACGGTCCTGTTTTACAGGCCGTGCCCTTTGTCTTTTTCGTCCTCCAGAATTCTTTCGTGGCCATGAACGAGATCACTACCTCCGAACAGCTAGACCTGCAAACCGCAGCCCTTAAGGTGCCGCCGCATTCCATCGAGGCCGAACAGGCCGTGCTCGGTGGCCTGATGCTGGACAACAACGCCTGGGAGCGAGTGCTGGATCAGGTGTCGGACGGTGACTTCTACCGGCATGACCACCGCCTGATCTTCCGTGCCGTGCACAAGTTGGCCGACGCCAACCAGCCATTCGACGTGGTGACCCTGCACGAGCAACTGGACAAGGAAGGCCTCTCTTCGCAAATCGGCGGCCTGGCGTACCTGGCCGAGCTGGCCAAGAACACCCCGTCGGTGGCCAACATCAAGGCCTACGCCGCGATCATTCGCGAACGGGCTACGTTGCGCCAGCTGATCAGCATCAGTACCGACATCGCCGACAACGCCTTCAACCCCCAAGGGCGTAACGCCGAAGAAATCCTCGACGATGCCGAACGGCAGATCTTCCAGATCGCCGAGGCCCGGCCGAAAACCGGTGGCCCGGTGGGCGTCAACGAGCTGTTGACCATGGCCATCGACCGTATCGATACGCTGTTCAACTCCGACAGTGATATCACCGGTATCTCCACCGGTTACACCGACCTGGACGAGAAAACCAGCGGCTTGCAAGCGGCTGACCTGATCATCGTCGCGGGTCGTCCGTCGATGGGTAAGACCACCTTCGCCATGAACCTGGTGGAAAACGCCGTGCTGCGCAGCGAAAAGGCGGTGCTGGTGTTCTCCCTCGAGATGCCAGGTGAATCGCTGATCATGCGTATGCTCTCGTCCCTTGGCCGAATCGACCAGACCAAGGTACGTTCCGGCCAGCTGGACGACGACGACTGGCCGCGCCTGACCTCGGCAGTGAACCTGCTCAACGACCGCAAGCTGTTCATCGACGATACCGCCGGCATCAGCCCGTCGGAAATGCGGGCGCGTACCCGTCGCCTGGCGCGTGAGCACGGTGAAATCGGCATGATCATGGTCGACTACCTGCAGCTCATGCAGATCCCGGGTTCGGCCGGTGACAACCGTACCAACGAAATTTCCGAGATCTCCCGCTCGCTCAAGGCCCTGGCCAAGGAGTTCAACTGCCCGGTCATCGCCCTGTCGCAGCTGAACCGCTCCCTGGAACAGCGCCCGAACAAACGCCCGGTGAACTCCGACTTGCGTGAATCCGGTGCAATCGAGCAGGACGCCGACGTGATCATGTTCGTGTACCGCGACGAGGTGTACCACCCCGAGACCGAGCACAAGGGCGTGGCGGAAATCATCATCGGTAAACAGCGTAACGGCCCTATCGGCTTTGTGCGCCTGGCGTTTATTGGCAAGTACACCCGCTTCGAGAACCTTGCGCCGGGGATGTACAACTTCGACGACGACGAATAAGCCACTGGCCTCACAGGAATCCGACAACCACCGTCGGATTTGGTCAAAATTTGTGCTATATTCCGCGCCCGCGATTTCCCTGTACACCAGAACCGGTCACTGACATGCAAGCAGCCAAACCACTCTACGACTATCCCAAGTACTGGGCCGAATGCTTCGGGCCAGCACCTTTCCTGCCAATGAGCAGGGAGGAGATGGATCTGCTCGGCTGGGACTCCTGCGACATCATCATCGTGACCGGGGACGCCTACGTCGACCACGCCTCGTTCGGCATGGCCATCATCGGCCGCCTGCTGGAGGCCCAGGGCTTCCGCGTGGGCATCATTGCGCAGCCGAACTGGCAGTCCAAAGACGATTTCATGAAGCTCGGCGAGCCGAACCTGTTCTTCGGTGTGGCCGCAGGCAACATGGACTCGATGATCAACCGCTACACCGCGGACAAGAAAATCCGCTCTGACGACGCCTATACCCCGGGTGGCCTGGCCGGCAAGCGCCCGGACCGTGCCAGCCTGGTGTACAGCCAGCGCTGCAAGGAAGCCTACAAGCACGTACCGATCGTGCTGGGTGGCATCGAGGCTTCGCTGCGCCGCATTGCCCACTACGACTATTGGCAGGACAAGGTTCGCCATTCGATCCTGATCGACGCCAGCGCCGATATCCTGCTGTACGGCAACGCCGAGCGGGCCATTGTCGAAGTGGCCCAGCGCCTGTCCCAGGGCGAGAAGATCGAGAGCATCACCGACGTACGCGGCACCGCCTTCGTACGCCGTGATACCCCTCAGGGCTGGTACGAGATCGACTCCACCCGCATCGACCGCCCAGGCCGCGTCGACAAGATCATCAACCCGTACGTGAACACCCAGGACACCCAGGCTTGCGCCATCGAGCAGGCCAAGGGTGACCAGGAAGACCCGAACGAAGCCAAGGTCGTGCAGATTCTCGACAGCCCGAGCGTGACGCGCGAGAAGTCGGTGATCCGCCTGCCATCGTTCGAAAAAGTGCGTAACGACCCGGTACTCTATGCCCACGCCAACCGCGTGCTGCACCTGGAGACCAACCCGGGCAACGCCCGCGCCCTGGTACAGAAGCATGGCGAAGTGGATGTGTGGTTCAACCCGCCACCCATCCCCATGACTACCGAAGAGATGGACTACGTGTTCGGCATGCCCTACGCGCGTATTCCGCACCCGGCCTATGGCAAGGAGCGCATCCCGGCCTACGAGATGATCCGCTTCTCGGTGAACATCATGCGTGGCTGCTTCGGTGGCTGCACCTTCTGCTCGATCACCGAGCACGAAGGCCGCATCATCCAGAACCGCTCGCATGAGTCGATCCTGCACGAGATCGAAGAAATGCGTGACAAGGTGCCGGGCTTCACTGGCGTGGTCTCCGACCTTGGCGGCCCGACCGCCAACATGTACCGCATCGCCTGCAAGAGCCACGACATCGAGAAGCACTGCCGCAAGCCGTCTTGCGTGTTCCCGGGCATTTGCGAAAACCTCAACACCGACCATAGTTCGCTGATCGAGTTGTACCGCAAGGCCCGTGCCTTGCCGGGTGTGAAGAAGATCCTGATTGCCTCGGGCCTGCGCTACGACCTGGCCGTGGAATCGCCGGAGTACGTCAAGGAACTGGTTACCCACCACGTGGGTGGCTACCTGAAGATTGCCCCGGAGCACACCGAGCGTGGCCCGCTGGACAAGATGATGAAGCCGGGTATCGGCACCTACGACCGCTTCAAGCGCATGTTCGAGAAGTTCTCGAAAGAGGCGGGCAAGGAGCAGTACCTGATCCCGTACTTCATCGCCGCGCACCCGGGCACCACCGACGAAGACATGATGAACCTGGCCCTGTGGCTGAAAGGCAACGGCTTCCGTGCCGACCAGGTGCAGGCGTTCTACCCGTCGCCGATGGCTTCGGCCACGGCCATGTACCACTCGGGCAAGAACCCGCTGCGCAAGGTGACCTACAAGAGCGAAGGGGTTGAGATCGTCAAGAGCGAAGAGCAGCGCCGCCTGCACAAGGCGTTCTTGCGCTACCACGACCCGAAGGGCTGGCCGATGCTGCGTGAAGCGCTTGAGCGCATGGGCCGTGCTGACCTGATCGGCCCGGGCAAGCACCAGCTGATCCCGCTGCACCAGCCGCAGACTGATACTTACCAGAGCGCGCGCCGCAAGAATTCGACGCCAGCGGGCAGCCACAAGGTAGGCAAGGATCAGAAGATCCTCACCCAGCACACCGGGCTGCCACCGCGTGCCAGTGATGGTAGCAAGCCGTGGGACAAGCGCGAGAAGGCCAAGGCCGAGGCGTTTGCGCGTAACGAGAAGGCGGCCAAGGAGCGCAAGGAAGCGGCCAAAGGCGGCAAGGGCAACAAGAAGCCGCGCCAGCCCGTCATCCCGCGCTGATCTTGAAAGCTACATAGAACCCTGTGGGAGCGGGCGTGCCCGCGAATGCGATGGTGGATTCACTGCCGCATTCGCGGGCATGCCCGCTCCCACAGGTTAGGTGTTCGGCCTGCTGATCGAGGTCAATCAGGCTTCTTGTCGACCCACTTCGGCGCCACCGGCGCAACAAAGCTGTCCATCCCGTCCAGCAGCTCATCCGGCTGCTGCCCCAGCAGCAACATCGCCCGGTGCTGCGGCCGCACGAAACCTTCTTCGACGATATGGTCGAGGAACCCGCCCAACTTGTCGTAAAAGCCATTCACATCGAGTAGCCCCAGCGGCTTGGCGTGATAGCCCAGTTGCCCCCAGGTCCACACTTCGAACAGTTCTTCCAGCGTACCCAGCCCACCCGGCAGGGCGATAAATGCATCACTCAGCTCGGCCATGCGGGCCTTGCGCGCATGCATGCCATCCACCACTTCCAGGCGCGTCAGGCCTTTGTGGCCGACTTCAGCGTCCAGCAGGCTTTGCGGGATGATGCCGACCACTTCGCCACCGGCTGCCATGGCCGCGTCGGCCACCACGCCCATCAGGCCTACGGCACCGCCGCCATACACCAGGGTCAGCCCACGGCGGGCAATGGCCTGGCCGAGCGCGACGGCAGCTTCACGGTAAGCAGGGTTGGCGCCGATGCTGGCGCCGCAGAACACACAAACGGAACGTACGGGCATTGCTCATCTCCTGTTACTCAGCTGTACAGGGTACGGCGCATGCCCGTTGCTTCCAAGGCCACTTTCATTCGGGGCGGGAGAATTCGCAGATGGCACCAGTGGCGCCGTGGGCGTAGGCGGCGAGCAGGCTGTTGAGGAATTGGGAGATGGGCATTTGGTATTGCTCCTAAATGAGAGGTTGTCCCATCGTCTATTAAAAGGGCATGATGTGCCCTTAGATTGGTTGTATACAATCCATTGAACAATTCTACTGGCTGGCCTCTTGACACCCCCTTGACCCATATCAGCAGGGGGATGAACGGTTTCAGGCAGTCTCGCAATTGATAAAACCCTGCCAAGGAGATTCATGATGTTTGCGAAAGCTGTAGCGGTATCCCTGCTGACCCTCGCCAGCGCCTCTGTCTTTGCAGCCGAGTGCTCGGTGACTGTCGAGTCGACCGACCAGATGTCCTATACCACCAAGGAATTCACCGTCGACAAGAGCTGCAAGGAATTCACCGTCAAACTGACCCACTCCGGCAACCTGCCGAAGAACGTCATGGGTCACAACCTGGTGATCAGCAAGACTGCCGACATGCAGGCAATTGCCACTGAAGGCATGAGCCAGGGCCTGGAGAAGGGTTACCTGAAAGAAGACAATGCCAACATCATTGCCCACACCGCGATGATCGGTGCGCCGGAAAAAGAAACCGAAGTGAAGTTCGACACTTCCAAGCTGGAAGCCGGTGGTGACTACAGCTTCTTCTGCACCTTCCCGGGCCACATCTCGATGATGAAGGGCAAGGTCGTCGTCAAGTAATGACAGCTGTCTAGGCCTCTAGGGCCTATTCGCGGGCTCGCCCGCTCCCACAGGATAGCCACTGTTCTCAAGGGCAGTGGTTATCCTGTGGGAGCGGGCGAGCCCGCGAAGCTTTTATGGGGCGAACGGCAGTTCGCGCTTGTGCTGGGTCTTGCGGTAGGTGGCGACGATGATGTCGAACGCTGCCTGGTCAACCGGCAACCCATGCAGGAAGGCATCGATCTGCTGGTAGGTCACGCCATGCGACGCTTCGTCCGGCTTGCCTGGTTCCAGGTCTTCCAGGTCGGCAGTCGGCACCTTTTCCACCAGTGACTCCGGCGCACCAAAGCTGCGCGCAATCGCCCGTACCTGGTTCTTCACCAGCCCGCTCAGCGGCGCCAGGTCGCAGGCACCATCACCAAACTTGGTAAAGAAGCCCATCACCGCCTCGGCGGCGTGGTCGGTACCGATTACCAGGCCTGCGCGTGCGCCGGCGATGGTGTACTGGGCAACCATGCGCGTGCGCGCCTTGACGTTGCCGACCACGAAGTCGACCAGGGTTGGCGAGCCGTTCTTCAGCTCCACCACTTCCGCCGCCAATGCCCGTACTGCCGGGGCAATGTCCACGGTGTGCACTTCATCGGCCTTGATCACCTCCAGGCAAGCCTGGGCATCATGCTCGTCATGCTGCACCTGGTACGGCAGGCGCACGGCAATGAAGGTGTATGCCTGGTCGCCGGTTTCGGCGCGCAGTTCATTCACGGCGCGCTGGGCGAGCAGGGCGGCGGTCAGCGAGTCGACACCGCCGCTGATGCCCAGCACCAGGGTCTTGAGCCGGGCGTTGGCCAGGCAGTCCTTGATGAACGCCACGCGCCGAGCGACTTCGGCCTCGAGCGCGGCGGTGTCGGCGAACGGCGGCTGTACCTTCAGCGCCTGGGCAATCTCTTGCTGAACCGCTTGCATGGGTTACTCCTTGCTGGGGACTTTGAATACGTGGCGCATATAGGCGACGAAGTTCTCGTCGCGGCATTGGGTCTTGGCGGCTTCGTCCGAGATCTTGGCCACTGGCGCGCCGTTGCAGTCGGTCATTTTAAGCACGATGTTCATCGGGGCCACACCCGGTATGTCGCAAGTCAGGTTGGTGCCGATGCCAAAACTGACGTTGATGCGACCGCGCAGGGCACGGAATATCTCCAGCGAGCGGGTCAGGTTGAGGCCATCGGAGAACACCAGGGTCTTGGTCATGGGGTCGATACCCAGTTTCTGGTAGTGGGCTATGGCCTTCTCTGCCCAGGCCACCGGCTCGCCCGAGTCGTGGCGCAGGCCGTCGAACAGCTTGGCAAAGTACAGGTCGAAATCGCCGAGGAAGGCGTCCATGGTGATGCAATCGGTCAGGGCGATGCCGAGCAGCCCGCGGTACTCGCGTACCCAGCAGTCCAGCGCGGCGATCTGGCTGTCGATCAGGCGCGGGCCGAGCTGCTGGTGGGCCATGATCCACTCATGGGCCATGGTGCCCAGTGGCTTGATATCCAGTTTCCATGCCAGGTCGACGTTACTGGTGCCGACGAAACGGGCCGGGAAGTCGTCGCGCAATACCCGCACCACTTCTTCCTGCACGCGGCTGGAAAAACGCCGACGGGTGCCGAAGTCGGCTACCTGCAGGTCGGCCAGTTCATCGTCACTGGCATGCGCACGCAGCCAGTCGAACTTGCGGTACAGCTGGTCCCGGGCTTCGGCCAGCCGCATGTGCGGGTGCAGTTGGCGGTTGCGCACTTCGCTGATGATGGCCAGTAGCGGCACTTCGAACAGGATTACGTGCAGCCACGGGCCCTTCAGGCGCAGGAACAGTTGATCGTTTTCGATACCGACGCGTACGTAGCGCAGGTTGAAGCGAAACAGCCGCAGAAAGCGCAGGAAATCGGGCTTGAGGAAGCTGATGCGTTCGAGGAAAGCCAGTTGGCCATCATCCAGCGTGAGGTCGCTGAGCAGTTCGAGCTGGTGACGGATCTCGCCCAGGTAAGGGCGCAGGTCCTCGCCGTTGCGGCAGCGGAATTCCCATTCGACGTCAGCGTCCGGGTAGTTGTGCAACACGCCCTGCATCATGGTGAGTTTGTAGAAGTCGGTGTCGAGCAGGTTGTGCACGATGCGCTCGGCGAATGCGCTCTCGCTCATCAAAGGGGGCTCCGGAAGCGGCGAATGGCGGACATTGTGCCAGCCTTTTATACCTTGTGTGGCTGTTCCGGCCCTTTCGCGGGCTCGCCCGCTCCCACAACGACCCCACTTGGCCCAAGGGTGTTGCGCTACCTGTGGGAGCGGGCAAGCCCGCGAAGAGGCCGGAACAGCCAAAACAGAGGTGTTTTTCCGTGCACCGGCTAGCCTTGAAACGGTGCCGCCTGTAGCAGTCGCGCACCAGCGGTGTGCACTTCGGTGACGTCCGCTGTTACAGGCTGGTTGCACGTAAACACTTGTCGGGGTTGCAATGATGGCACCGTACGGTTGCTCCTTGTCTGTACGTGTGGTGGCGCCTGCCGCGTGGCAGACGGTTGCACGCTCAATAAAGAAAAGGCCGTCGGTCGCTTGCTGGCGCCCGTCACAGTGTGTTTTCCCGGAAGACAAAACCTATGGCACGGCCCTTGCTCTGAGCACAGGGTTGAGAAGTTGTAGTGCCAACCAAAAAAAACTCTAGGAGCACCACCTCATGTCGCAGACGTTTTACAAGAAAGGTTTCCTGGCTCTGGCCGTGGCTACAGCACTGGGTGTTTCTTCGTATGTTCAGGCCGACGTCAAGATCGGTGTAGCGGGCCCCATGACCGGGGCGAACGCAGCGTTTGGCGAGCAGTACATGAAAGGTGCGCAGGCAGCGGCCAACAAGATCAACGCCGCCGGTGGCGTGAATGGCGAGAAAATCGTCCTGGTGAAGGGTGATGACGCCTGCGAGCCGAAGCAGGCCGTGGCCGTGGCCAACCGCCTGGTCGACCAGGACAAGGTGATCGGTGTGGTCGGGCACTTCTGCTCCTCCAACACCATTCCGGCGTCCGAGGTGTATGACGAGGCGGGCGTCATCGCCATCACCCCAGGCTCGACCAACCCACAGGTTACCGAGCGCGGCCTGAGCGCCATGTTCCGCATGTGTGGCCGTGACGACCAGCAGGGCATCGTCGCCGGCGACTACATCGTTGATGTGCTCAAGGGCAAGAAAGTTGCGGTGCTGCATGACAAGGACACCTACGGCCAAGGCCTGGCCGACGCCACCAAGGCGCAGCTGGAAAAACGCGGCGTCAAGCCTGTGCTGTACGAAGGCCTGACCCGTGGCGAGAAAGACTTCAGCGCCGTGGTTACCAAGATCCGCTCCACCGGTGCCGACGTGGTGTATTTCGGTGGCCTGCACCCAGAGGCCGGCCCGCTGGTACGCCAGCTGCGCGAGCAGGGCCTGAAGGACGTCAAGTTCATGTCCGATGACGGCATCGTTACCGACGAACTGGTGGCCACGGCCGGCGGCGCGCAATACGTCGATGGCGTGTACATGACCTTCGGCGCCGACCCGCGCCTGCTGCCAGACAGCAAGGCGGTGGTGGAAGAGTTCCGCAAGGCCGGTACCGAACCTGAAGGCTACACCCTGTACGCCTATGCCTCGCTGCAGGCCCTGGCCGCTGCTTTCAACGGCTCCAAGTCGAACAAGGGCGAAGACGCTGCCAAGTGGCTGAAGGCCAACCCGGTGCAGACCGTAATGGGCGAGAAGAAGTGGGACAGCAAGGGTGACCTGACCGTCTCCGACTACGTGGTCTACCAGTGGGACAAGGACGGTAAATACCACCAGCTGGAAAAACAAAAATAATAACGGCCCACGGCCCGGGCTGATGCTCGGGCCCAAGCCCCGCGGTACCTGTCTTTATTTCGGAGATCTGCACGGTTCTGCGCCGCTTGGGGCCGCTTCATCCGTGGCCGGCGCCCGTGCAGTCTCACTCAGGTGAGATTGCGTTATGGATGGTATTTTCCTGCAGCAACTGGTCAACGGCCTGACCCTCGGGTCGGTCTATGGCCTGATCGCCATCGGCTACACAATGGTCTATGGCATCATCGGCATGATCAACTTCGCGCACGGCGAGGTGTACATGATTTCCGCGTACCTCGCGGCAATCAGCCTGGCATTGCTGGCTTATTTCGGTATCGAGTCGTTCCCCCTGCTGATGTTGGGCACGTTGTTGTTCACCATCGTCGTCACGGGCGTGTACGGCTTCACCATCGAGCGCATCGCCTACAAACCCCTGCGTAACTCCACCCGCCTGGCACCGCTTATCAGTGCCATCGGCATCTCGCTGATCCTGCAGAACTACGCACAGATCAGCCAGGGTGCCCGCCAGCAAGGCGTGCCGACCCTGCTTGAAGGGGCATTGCGCGTCGAAGTCGGTACCGGCTTCGTGCAACTGACCTACACCAAGATCTTCATCCTGATTGCCGCCTTCGTGGGCATGGGGCTGCTCACCTACGTGATCAAGTACACCAAGCTCGGCCGCATGTGCCGTGCCACCCAGCAAGACCGCAAGATGGCCTCGATCCTGGGCATCAACACCGACCGGGTGATTTCGTACGTGTTTGTCATCGGTGCGGTAATGGCCGCCCTGGCAGGTGTGTTGATCACCATGAACTACGGCACCTTCGACTTCTACGCCGGCTTCATCATCGGCATCAAGGCGTTCACCGCCGCCGTACTCGGTGGTATCGGCTCACTGCCTGGCGCCATGCTTGGCGGCATCATCCTGGGGATTTCCGAGTCGCTGTTCTCTGGCCTGATCAACTCCGACTACAAGGACGTGTTCAGCTTCTCGCTGCTGGTGATGATCCTTATCTTCCGCCCACAAGGCCTGCTGGGTCGCCCGCTCGTGGCTAAGGTGTGAACATGTCCGTTGCCAAAACTGCCTCTGCTTCCGAAACCAAGGGTTTCGACCTTAAACGCAGCCTGCTGGAGACCATCGTCGCCGGCCTGCTGGCACTCATTGTGTTTGGCCCGGTCGTTGGCGTGGTGCTCGACGGCTACAGCTTCAATGCCGAGCCGCGCCGCGTGGCCTGGCTGGTAGGTGGGGTGATGCTGGGGCGCTTCCTGCTCAGCCTGTACCTGCAGACCGCCGCTGGTGCGCGCATGCTCCAGGTTTTCGATAGCGGCGGCTCGGGCGTGCATGTGAACGCACCGGACTACAAGTCGCGCTTGCGCTACATCATCCCCGCGCTGGTGGTGATTGCCATCGTCTTCCCGATCTTCGCCAACAAGTACCTGCTGACCGTGGTCATCCTCGGCCTGATCTACGTGTTGCTGGGCCTTGGCCTGAATATCGTGGTCGGCCTGGCCGGCCTGCTCGACCTGGGTTACGTGGCGTTCTACGCCATTGGCGCCTACGGCCTGGCGCTGGGTTACCAGTACCTCGGCCTGGGCTTCTGGAGCGTACTGCCCTTGGCAGCCATCGCCGCAGCGCTGGCGGGGTGTATCCTCGGCTTCCCGGTGCTAAGGATGCACGGTGACTACCTGGCGATCGTGACCCTGGGCTTTGGCGAGATCATCCGGCTGGTGCTGAACAACTGGCTGTCGTTCACAGGTGGCCCCAACGGCATGCCGGCGCCGTCGCCAACCTTCTTCGGCCTGGAGTTCGGCCGCCGGGCCAAGGACGGCGGGGTGCCGATCCATGAGTTCTTCGGCTTTGAATACAACGCCAACCTCAAGTTCGTGTTCATCTACGCGGTGCTGTTCCTGGTCGTGCTGGCGGTGCTGTACATCAAGCACCGCCTGACCCGCATGCCGGTCGGCCGGGCGTGGGAAGCACTGCGCGAAGACGAGATCGCCTGCCGTTCGATGGGCCTGAACCACGTACTGGTCAAGCTTTCGGCCTTCACCCTGGGTGCCTCCACCGCCGGCCTGGCCGGGGTGTTCTTTGCCACCTACCAGGGCTTCGTCAACCCGTCGTCGTTTACCTTCTTCGAATCGGCGCTGATCCTCGCCATCGTCGTACTGGGCGGCATGGGCTCGACCGTGGGCGTGGTGATCGCAGCGTTCGTGCTGACCGTGGCGCCGGAGCTGCTGCGCAGCTTCTCCGAATACCGGGTACTGCTGTTCGGTGTGTTGATGGTGCTGATGATGATCTGGCGACCGCGTGGGCTGATCCGCATCAGCCGTACCGGTGTGACCCCGCGTAAAGGAGTGGCGCCATGAGCGACGAAATCATTCTCTCGGTCGACAACCTGATGATGCAGTTCGGCGGCATCAAGGCGCTCAGCGACGTCAGCCTGAAGGTCAAGCGCAACCAGATCTTCGCCCTGATCGGCCCCAACGGCGCCGGCAAGACCACCGTGTTCAACTGCCTGACCGGCTTCTACAAGGCCAGCGGCGGGCGTATCGAGCTGAACGTACGCGGCAGCCACACCAACGTCATCCAGCTGCTTGGCGAGCGCTTCCAGGCGGCCGACTTCGTGTCGCCGGCGCGCTTTGCCAACCGCCTGTACTACAAGATGTTCGGCGGTACTCACCTGGTCAACCGCGCAGGCCTGGCGCGCACCTTCCAGAACATTCGCCTGTTCAAGGAAATGTCGGTGGTGGAGAACCTGTTGGTAGCCCAGCACATGTGGGTCAACCGCAACCTGCTGGCCGGGGTGCTCAACACCAAGGCCTACCGCAAGGCCGAGAGCGATGCGCTGGACCACGCCTTCTACTGGCTGGAAGTGGTCGACCTGGTCGACTGTGCCAACCGCCTGGCCGGCGAGTTGTCGTACGGCCAGCAGCGCCGCCTGGAAATTGCCCGGGCCATGTGCACGCGGCCAAAGATCATCTGCCTGGACGAACCGGCAGCCGGCCTGAACCCGCAGGAAACCGAAGCCCTCAGCCGCATGATCCGGGTGCTCCGGGACGAGCATGACATTACCGTGGTGCTGATCGAGCACGACATGGGCATGGTCATGAGCATTTCCGACCATATCGTGGTGCTGGACCACGGCAACGTGATTGCCGAAGGCGCCCCGCAGGACATCCGCCACAACCCGACGGTGATCGCCGCCTACCTGGGTGCAGACGAAGAGGAACTGGTATGAGTGCACCCATTCTCGAGCTGAAAGACCTGGACGTGTTCTACGGGCCGATCCAGGCGCTGAAAAAGGTGTCGATGCACATCAACGAGGGCGAGACGGTCAGCCTGATCGGTGCCAACGGTGCCGGCAAGTCGACCTTGCTGATGTCGATCTTCGGCCAGCCGCGGGCGGCCGCTGGGCACATTGTGTACCGCGGCACCGACATCACCCGCAAGTCGTCGCACTACATTGCCTCCAACGGCATTGCCCAGTCGCCGGAAGGGCGCCGGGTGTTCCCCGACATGACCGTCGAGGAGAACCTGATGATGGGCACCATCCCCATCGGCGACAAACATGCCGCCGAAGACATGCAGCGCATGTACGAGTTGTTCCCACGGCTGAAGGAGCGGCGCAACCAGCGGGCCATGACCATGTCCGGGGGCGAGCAGCAGATGCTGGCCATCGCCCGTGCGCTGATGAGCCGGCCGAAGTTGCTGCTGCTGGACGAGCCCTCGCTGGGGCTGGCGCCGATCGTGGTCAAGCAGATCTTTTCGACCTTGCGTGAGCTGGCCAAGAGCGGGATGACCATCTTCCTGGTGGAGCAGAACGCCAACCATGCGCTGAAGCTGTCGGACCGGGCGTATGTGATGGTCAACGGGCAGATCCGCATGACCGGGACCGGGCAGGAACTGTTGGTCAACGAAGAGGTGCGTAACGCCTATCTTGGCGGGCATTGAGTTGAATTCGGGGCCGCTTTGCAGCCCATCGCAGGCAAGCCAGCTCCCACAGGAATCTCACAAGCCCTGAGAGCAACGCAGTACCTGTGGGAGCTGGCTTGCCTGCGATGGGCTGCAAAGCAGCCCCATTCCAAATGTGGACAACTTGTCGCGCACCTCTCGCCATACGCATCACCATCCCATCCCAAGCCCTTGTTTCCACAGGCCAGATCTTTTCCACGGATAATGTGGAACCGCCTGTGGAAAACATGGTGGCATCTCGCTCAAGCCCTTTGATACCAAGCCCTGTAGGGGTATGGTTATTTTTTGATCACAATCCCCTTGTGGATGATTTTCCCAGGCTTTTCAAAGCCCTGCATTCATTCGCAGAGCAACGAAAGGCCTGTGGATAAGTCTGTGAAAAAACCTTGGATAGAGCGCTGCAAGCGGCATGCTTGAAAGCCTTGCGCCATCACTGAAAAGATATCCACCGACCACCTTTCGCTGAAAGGGTTCCGCTCAGCAGACAAGTTGCCCCCAATCCGTGGGGAAAGCCTTGTGGATAACATGCGCATAGCTGGCGCCGGGCCCTCTGCCGCAAGGGTTTGCCGCTTATGTACAAAAAATGAACAGTGCCATGAACGGCTTGCTGCCAGCGCCCGGCGCGGGCATGCTGCAAAGCTGCCGATGACAACCTACCGTGAGGAACAGAGCATGACGTCCACCGTATTCATCACTGGCGCCACTTCCGGTTTTGGCGAGGCCACCGCCCGCCGATTCGCCGAAGCCGGCTGGAAGCTGGTGCTCACCGGCCGTCGCAAGGAGCGCCTGGATGCCCTGTGTGCCGAACTGTCGGCCAAGACCGAAGTGCATGGCCTGGTATTGGACGTGCGTGACCGCAAGGCGATGGAAGAGGCCATTGCCACCCTGCCGGCCGGCTTCGACAAGCTTCAGGGCCTGGTGAACAACGCTGGCCTGGCACTGGGTGTGGACGCGGCACAGAACTGCAGCCTGGACGACTGGGAAACCATGGTCGACACCAACATCAAGGGCCTGATGTACACCACTCGGTTGCTGCTGCCACGCCTGATCGCCCACGGCCGTGGTGCATCGATCCTCAACGTGGGTTCGGTGGCGGGCAACTACCCGTACCCGGGCAGCAACGTGTATGGCGGCACCAAGGCTTTTGTCGGCCAGTTCTCGCTGAGCCTGCGCTGCGACCTGCGCGGTACTGGCGTGCGGGTGAGCAACATCGAGCCGGGCCTGTGCGAGAGCGAGTTCTCGCTGGTGCGCTTTGGTGGTGACCAGGCCAAGTACGACGCTACCTATGCGGGTGCCGAGCCGATCCAGCCGCAGGATATTGCCGAGACCATCTTCTGGATCCTCAACCAGCCGGCGCACATCAATATCAACAGCCTCGAGCTGATGCCGGTGAGCCAGGATTGGGCAGGGTTCTCCATAGACCGCTCGGTCAAGGGCTGATCCGAGGGCCTCTTCGCGGGCACGCCCGCTCCCACAGGTAATTTGCCGCCCTCAAGGTCGGCGCTATCCCTGTGGGAGCGGGCGTGCCCGCGAAAGCGTCAGGCCAGGCGCTGCAACCCTTCCAGGCAAGTCGCCAAGTGGTAGGGGGTAGTCGAAGGCATGTCATGCCGGCTGACACTGCCTCCACCATCCCGGCACTCATACCAGCCCGCCTCACGCAGGAACCGCGCCTCCAGCACCTGCAACTGCTCTGGCAATTTCGCCTCGCCTCCAGCTCGCAACACCAGCGCCCTCAGGTACTCCGCCTGCGCCCAGACCCGCTGTGTAGCATCGATAACCTTGCCATCCACATCCAGCATGGCCAACACTGCCCCATCCTTCACCCCATACTGCTCGGCAAAGCCGAAAGCCCGGTCGATGGACGCATGAAGTGGCGTATCACGCAGCAGCGGCGAGGTATGCAGCAAATAGAACCACTCGAACTGATGCCCTGGCTCGAACCAGTTATCCACAGCCCCGAGTGGCTTTTCCAGCATCAGGCCGTGGGCCGGTTCGATGAAGCAGGTTTGCAGTGCTCCGCACAGTTGCAGCAGTGACTGTCGGGTATGTTCGTCATCACGCACCGCCAGCACTTGCAGGAACGCTTCGGCCAGGTGCATCTGCGGGTTCTGCAGCGGGCCGCTGCCCAGGTCGGCCCAGTCTTCGCCCAGGCTGGCTTCGTACAGGCCGTCGTCACGGGCAAACTGCTGGTCGATGATGTCCAGCGCGGCGTTCAGGGTGGACTCCACCAGGCTTTCGCGCACCTTGCCCCAGTAGTGCGCGCAGGCGAAGACGATGAATGCGTGGGTATACAGGTCCTTGCGCCGGTCCAGCGGCTTGCCTTGGGCATCGATGCTGTAGAACCAGCCACCGTGCTCGGCGTCGTGGAAGTGCTTTTGCAGGGAGCGGAACAGGGCGGCTGCGCGCTCGGCTGCGCCCGGTTGGCCGATGCGGCTGCTGAACAGGTACAGCTGGCGGGCGCAGGCCATGGCCCGGTAGCGCTGCACGGGCAATGGCTGATGCTGATCGTCCAGCGCCTCGTAGGGCAGGGCCATGTCGGCGTTCCAGCCTGGCCCTTGCCACATCGGCACGATGCGCTCGGCGAAATGCTGGTTGAAACGGGCCAGTTCGGGCAGGGTGGGGCGGGGGTTGGACATTTCGGCGCTCGTCGCTGTCGGGCAGGGCGCCATGGTAGCAGAACTGGGGTTCTCGGTAGCCTGTGCGGGCCCTTTCGCGGGCGCGCCCGCTCCCACATGAGCACCACACGCCCCGGCAATGTGGGTTACCTGTGGGAGCGGGCGTGCCCGCGAAAGGGCCCGCACAGGCTACCCATCAGCCCGGGTTGCCAAGCCCTTGCCAATGTCGCGCCCCGACAAAGATGAAGCGCAGCTGCTGGGTAATCTTTTCCTGCGCCGTCAGCGCCTGTGGATAACCCGCTTCCGGGCTGTCGATAAGTTCGGGCAGGGTAGCGAACACCGTCTTCACCACCAGGTCAGCCATTACCGTCAGCGCTGCACTGTCCAGGTGCTGCCAGCGTTTCATCCGCGCAAGGTCGGTGGCCAGGTCGTCGCTGATGTCCTGGCGCAGGCGGGCAATGGCTTGGCGCACGGCCTGCGAGCCCCCGTATTGCTCGCGGGCCAGGAACAGGAACTGCGCACGGTGGGCGGCCACCACATCGAGGAAGATACGCACCGAGGCGTCGGTGATGCCACCCAGTTCGAATTCGTTTTGCCGTACCAGGCGGATGGTCTGGCGGAACGTGGTATCGACTTCAGCTACCAGGGCCAGGCCCAAGGCGTCCATGTCGGAAAAGTGCCGGTAGAACCCGGTGGGCACGATGCCTGCCGTTTTCGCCACTTCGCGCAGGCTGATACTGCCGAAACCACGGCCGCTCTCCATCAGCAGGCAGGCGGCATCGAGCAGGGCCTGGCGGGTCTGTAGCTTCTGTTCGGCGCGCGGCAGCATGGTGCGGGCTTCTGTGGCGGTAAGGCTGGGCACTCTAGTTAAAAAAACAAAGCCCGGTCAATGACCGGGCCTGGAGGGGAGCAAGCGTTGTGACATGAGTTGTTCTTTTCGACCATGGCTATCAGCTCACACGGCTGAGTTCAACCAGGCGATCCGAACCACCTTCAGCTACGCGGCCACTGCGTTCGATCAGGCGATCAGAGCCACCTTCGGCAACGCGGCCACTGCGTTCGATCAGGCGATCAGAGCCACCTTCGGCAACGCGGCCACTGCGTTCGATCAGGCGGTCAGAACCACCTTCGGCAACGCGGCCACTACGTTCGATCAGGCGATCAGAGCCACCTTCGGCGACGCGGCCACTGCGTTCGATCAGGCGATCAGAGCCACCTTCGGCGACGCGGCCACTGCGTTCGATCAGGCGATCGGAACCACCTTCGGCTACGGTTTTCAGCGGTTGGGCGATTTCGGCAGCGCTGGAGCGCGATTCAGCGGTCAGGTGTTGTTCGGCAGCTGGCAGGGCAAAAGCGTTGGCAGCCAGGATGGACAGGGTCAGGGTCAGCAGATGGCGTTTCATGATTTCGGTGCTCCTCTCGGGGGCTGGAAAGTGGGTACGGAGCCAATGCTACGCCGCGTAACGCCAGAGAGAAGTTCATACGGGTAATGGTAACAATCGACCGCGTTGATAGAGGTTAGCAACGTCTCTATTCAGCCTGTTGCAGGCCGAATGGTGGCAATTTGACCCTGCCGGTTATGGGTAACATGTAGGGCCTGGCACGACAAATTGCTGAGCAAAAGGCCAGGAAAAACTTCGCTATCATGGCGCCATCGATAAAACCCTGCGGGTTTTCGCAAGTCCGACATATTGAGTGCCAACGTTGTGCCCGTTTTGTGCCATGCCGCAAGGAGAACCACGCAATGACGCGTCCCACCAGAATCCTCATCTGGACTTTCACCAGCCTGCTGACACTGCTGGCAATCCTGGTGGTGGTGATCGCCACCTTCGACTGGAACCGCGTCAAGCCGCTGCTCAACGAAAAGGTTTCCGAGGCCCTGCACCGGCCCTTCGCAATCAACGGCAACCTTGCCCTTCACTGGCGCACCGAGCCTGAAGAGGGGGGCTGGCGCGCCTGGGTGCCATGGCCGCATTTTATTGCCGAGGACCTGAGCCTGGGCAATCCTGAGTGGCTCAAGGAGCCGAAGATGGTTGGCCTGGAGCGCGTGGAGTTCCGCCTGGCGCCGTTGCCGCTGCTGTTCCAGCAGATCAGCATTCCGCGCATTGACCTGACCAAGCCCACAGCCAGCCTCACTCGCCTGGCTGATGGCCGTGCCAACTGGACGTTCGACTTCGGCCCCAAGGATGAAAACGCAGAACCCTCCAAATGGCAGCTGGATATCGGTGCAATCGGCTTCGATCAGGGCAATGTCAGCTTCGACGACCAAACCCTGAAAACCAGCATGAAGGTGCAGATAGACCCGCTTGGCAAGCCAATCCCGTTCAGCGACATCGTCGGCAAGGCCAGCGCCGAGAAGGCTGGCGGTGCACAGGACTACGCCTTCGGGCTCAAGGCCCAGGGCCGCTACAAGGGCCAGCCAGTGTCCGGCACTGGCAAGATCGGCGGCCTGCTGGCCCTGCAGGACGCCAGCCAGCCGTTCCCTTTGCAGGCCGACGTGCGTATCGCCGATATCCATGTGGTGCTCGCCGGCACCCTGACCGACCCTCGCAACCTCGGTGCCCTCGACCTGCGCTTGCGCCTTTCCGGTGCCAGCCTGGGCAACCTCTACCCATTGACCGGGGTTACCCTGCCGGACACCCCGGCCTACTCGACCGACGGCCGGCTCAGCGCCAACCTGCATGCGGCGCAAGGCGCGACGTTCAACTATCAGGGCTTCAACGGCAAGATCGGTGACAGCGATATCCACGGAGACCTGGCCTTCGTTGCCAGCCAGCCACGGCCCAAGCTGTCCGGCACCCTGGTGTCGAACCAGTTGCTGTTCAAGGACCTGGCACCGCTGATTGGCGCCGACTCCAACGCCGAGCAAAAGGCTCGGGGGGGTGCCAGCAAGCAGCCGGCAGGCAAGGTGTTGCCGGTAGAGGAGTTCCGCACCGAGCGCTGGCGTGCGATGGACGCTGACGTCACCTTTGCCGGCAAGCGCATCGTGCACAGCACGCAACTGCCGTTCAATGACCTGTCGGCGCATGTGATCCTCGAAGACGGCCTGCTGCGCATGGAGCCCCTGCGGTTTGGCGTGGCCGGTGGCAACCTGGCCTCCAGAATCCGCCTGGACGGGCGCAACGTGCCTTTGCAGGGGCGTGCCCAGCTGACTGCACGTGGCTTCAAGCTCAAGCAACTGTTCCCTTCCTTTGCACCGATGCAGACCAGCTTTGGCGAGTTGAACGGTGATGCCGACATCAGCGGCCGTGGCAACTCGGTAGCGGCTTTGCTGGGCACGGCCAATGGTGACCTGCGCATGCTGATCAACGATGGCGCCATCAGCCGCAGCCTGATGGAGATTGCCGGTCTGAATGTGGGCAACTACGTGGTCGGCAAACTGTTTGGTGACGAGGATGTGAAGATCAATTGCGCGGCGGCTGACGTGGGTATCAAGGATGGCCTGGCGACGACGCGCCTGTTCATCTTCGATACCGAGAACGCGATCATCTACATCAACGGCACGGCCAATTTCGCCAGCGAGCAGCTGGACTTGAAGATCACGCCGGAATCGAAAGGGCTGCGGCTGTTCTCGCTGCGGTCGCCGCTGTATGTGCGCGGGCCGTTTGCCAAGCCCGGTGCCGGGGTGCAGGCGTTGCCGCTGGCGCTACGTGGTGCGGGAATGGTGGCGCTCGGTGTCGTGGCCGGGCCGGCGGCGGGGTTGCTGGCGCTGATTGCGCCCAGCAGTGGGGATGATCCCAACCAGTGCACGCCGCTGTTGCAGCAGATGAAGGCGGGCAAGGCGCCGGCTGCGGTGAAAGGCAAGAAATGACAGGGGCCGCGTTGCGGCCCATCGCCGGCAAGCCAGCTCCCACAGGAATTGCACAGGCCTTGAATTCTGTGCGGCCCCTGTGGGAGCTGGCTTGCCGGCGATGGGCTGCAGAGCAGCCCCTTGCGATTACAGCCCTTGCAGCAAGTCGGACATGTCGTCCGCGTGTTCTTCCTCCTGCGCCAGGATGTCTTCGAAGATACGGCGAGTTGTCGGGTCTGTATCGCCGATGTACTGAATGATCTCGCGGTAGCTATCAATCGCAATCCGCTCCGCCACCAGATCCTCCAGCACCATTTCCTTCAGCGAATCCCCCGCCACGTACTGGGCATGGGAATTCTTGGTCAGGTTATCGGGGTTGAAGTCCGGTTCGCCGCCCAGCTGCACGATGCGCTCGGCCAGCTTGTCGGCGTGCTCTGCTTCCTGGTTGGCATGCTCCAGGAATTCCGCAGCAGCCACGCTGGCCTTGATGCCGCTGGCCATGAAGTAGTGGCGCTTGTAGCGCAGCACACACACCAGTTCGGTGGCCAGTGACTCGTTCAGCAGGCGCAGGATCTGTTTGCGATCGGCGTGATAGCCCTCGGTCACCGCGCCTTGCTCGACATGCTGGCGGGCACGCTTGCGCAGGGTTTGCACATCGGTCAGTTCAACGTTGCTCATGGTTATCTCCAGGCGGGTCAGGACGGTAGGTGAAGGTGGGACTTACGCGCCATGCACGGCGTCGCTGTCCTCTTGGCGTTGCTTGCAGGTCTTGAAGCCCTTGGCATCGACATGGCCGGTGGCGTCGAAGCGCACGTAGTAAGGCTGCTGCTTGCCGTCGCGGTTGAGGATGTAGTCGTTGCAGGTGCCCCCGTGCGGCAGGTCGATCACGTTCGACGGGCTGCCGCCGATGGCGATGACCTTCTGCATGGTCATGCCATGCTCCACCTGCTTGACCAGCGGCTCGTCACGGTAGGTGACGTAGTCCACCGGGTTTTCCGGGCGGCTGCCGCAGGCGGCCAGGGTGGCGCTTGCCAGAAGGATTGCCAGGGTCTGCTTGTACATGGTCCCGCTCCTTGCAAAGGGTCTGTGTGGTTTGGAACCACAGCGCGCGCCGGGAGTTCGATTGCGATGGTCATGATGGCCGCTGTAGTGTTGGCCGGTCGTCCACGGAAAGGGGCTGGGGCAATGCAGCAGGAATTGGCCACGCGATACCCGTTGGTGCTGGTGCCGGGCATGCTCGGGTTTGTCCGGTTGGTGCTCTATCCCTACTGGTTCGGCATCGTGCCGGCCCTGCGCAAGGGCGGCGCACAGGTGTTCCCGGTGCAGGTTTCGCCGCTGCACTCAAGCGAGGTGCGTGGCGAGCAGTTGCTGGCGATTATCGAAGACATTTGCCAGCGCACCGGGGCCGACAAGGTCAACCTCATCGGCCATAGCCAGGGTGCCCTGAGCGCGCGCTACGCTGCGGCCAGGCGGCCGGATCGCGTGGCTTCGGTCACCTCGGTGGCTGGCCCCAATCACGGTTCGGAACTGGCGGACCACCTGGAACGCACGGCGCCCGGCGATTCTGCCCAGGGACGCATCCTCAAGGCCGTGCTGCATGGTTTTGCGTTGATGCTGGTGTGGCTGGAAACCGGCTGGCGCCGCCACCCGCTGCCGGTCGATGTGCACGCCTCGCACCAGTCGCTGACCAGCGCCGGGGTAGCGCTGTTCAACCAGGCTTATCCACACGGCCTGCCGCAGGCCTGGGGCGGTGAAGGTGCCTATGAGGTCAACGGCGTGCGCTATTACTCCTGGTCCGGCACCTTGCAGCCCGGCCTGACTGACCAAGGCCGCAACCGTTTTGACGGTAGCAACCGCTTTTGTCGCATGTTTGCGCGCAGTTTCGTCAAGGAGAAAGGCCAGTGCGACGGCATGGTCGGGCGCTTCAGCTCGCACCTGGGGCAAGTAATTGGCGACGACTATCCGCTCGACCATCTGGACATCGTCAACCAGTCGCTTGGCGCCGTGGGCAAAGGCGCCGAGCCGGTGCGGCTGTTCACCGACCATGCCGCCCGGCTCAAGGCTGCAGGGCTTTAGCGACGGATGGGCGTGGTCCAGCGCTCGGCCAGCACCACCCCGGCCAGGGTCAGCACGCCGCCGATCAGGTGATAACGGGCCAGTTGCTCGTCGAGCACCATGGCGGCGATCAGCGCAGTGACCACCGGCAGCAGGTTGAAGAACAGCGTGGTACGGCTTGGCCCCAGGCGGTGCACCGCCTGCATCCATACCAGCGGCGCAATCATCGAGGCCAGCACGCAGGCATACAGCACCAGGCCGATATTGTGGCTGTTCAGGCCGGTCTTGTCCGACAGCAGGTACAGCGGCAGTAGCACCACGATCGCCACCAGCACCTGCAGGTAAAGCAATTGCAGGGGCGGCAAGCGCAGCTGCCATTTCTTCAGCAGGAAGCTGTACAGCGCATAGGCCAGGGTGGCCACCAGCATCAACAGGTCACCGCTGTTCAGGCCTTGTTCCAGCAGGCTGGCGGGGTGCCCGGCGCTGACCACTTCCAGTACGCCGAAGAATGAAACCACTGCACCCAGCAGTGCGCCATAGCTCAGCCGCTGACCCAGCCAGGCGATGGACAGGGCCAGTGACATCAATGGCATCAGCGAGAGGATGATGCCCATGTTGGTGGCGCTGGTGATGCCGGCGGCGAAGTAGGCCAGGCTCTGGTACAACGCCATGCCCAGCACACCCAGCACGAATACTTTGCCCAGGTGCGGGCGAATGGCTGCGCGGTTGCGCCACACGGCGGGCAGCAGGAACGGGGTGAACAGCAGCCCGGCCAGCAGCCAGCGGTAGAAGCCGATTTCGGCGGGGTGGATGGCACCGGCGGACATCTTGGTGACCACGGTATTGCCGGCCCAGATGAGGATGGCGGTGAGGGGGAACAGGTAGTTCATGTAGCGGGGTACTCGTTTTGGGCTGATTGGGGCTGCTTTGCAGCCCTTCGTGGGCATGCCCGCTCCCACAGGAATCTGGAGGCTGACGCGGATCCTGTGGGAGCGGGCGCGCCCGCGAAGGCCTGCAAAGCAGGCCCTCGATAGGCCTGTATTATCGGTTGTCCGTCCACAAGCCTATACTCCTATACAGACAACCCACCCCGCCAAACAGTCAGCATGCCGCCCAAACACCTCGACATCCCCCGATTCACCCAGCTCCCGGCCCCGGTGTACTTTCGCCACGACGAGTTCGGTGCCGACACCCTCAGCGCCCCGCACCGCCACACCTGGGGCCAGCTCAACTATTCCGCTCATGGCGTGATGCAGCTGGACGTGGCCGGCCAGCGTTTCCTTTCGCCACCACACTACGCCGTGTGGGTGCCGCCCGACACCGAGCATGGCTGCTACAACCCCCAGGCCATTGTCTACCGCTCAATCTACCTGGACCGCAGCCTGTGTGCCGCGCTGGGGCAGCAACCGTGCAGCCTGATGATCAGCGATATTCTCAAAGCCATCCTCGGCGACTTCGCCCGGCGCGACCTCAAGGTGGCCGAGGACGCGCGCGACCAGCGCCTGGTGCAGGTACTGCTCGACCAGTTGCTGCTGGCGCCCACCCAGGCCTGCTACCTGCCGTTTGCCCACAGCGATGGCCTGCGCCTGGTACTTGATGCCCTTGGCGCCGAACCGGGCGACAACCGCCCACTGGCTGACTGGGCCGCGCAGGTACATGTCAGCGAGCGCACCCTGGCCCGCCAGTTCCTGCGCGAGCTGGGCATGAGCTTTGGTGAATGGCGCCTGCGCCTGCGCTTTCTGCGTGCCATCGAAGCGCTGGAGGCCGGCCTGCCGATTCAGGCCATCGCCTTCGACCTGGGCTACAGCAGCGCATCTGCGTTCATTGCCATGTTCCAGCGCCAGGCCCAGTGTACGCCCGAGCAATATCGCCGGCAGGCGCGGGCAGGGCGTTGAGAATTCTTGGCTACACTCAGCTCGACCCCCGTGCATCGGGCGCGGAGCCAAGGAGACCACTCCATGAAAGTGCTGCAAATCCCATTGCTGGTGTTGGCGGTGTTGTTCAGCGCCCAAGGCTTCGCCGCCAATACCGCGCAGCAGGAAAAGATGAAAACCTGCAATGCCGACGCCACCACCAAAGCCCTCAAAGGCGATGAGCGCAAAGCCTTCATGAGTACTTGCCTGAAGAAAGACGTGCCACAAACCCAGCAAGACAAGATGAAAACCTGCAACGCCGACGCTACTGCCAAGACCCTCAAGGGAGACGAGCGCAAAGCGTTCATGAGCGACTGCCTGAAGAAGAAATGACCTGCGCCTATGCCTGCAGGCATAAGGCTGGCAGACTGCGGGCATTCCCGCTGTCTGCCGTCGAGGCTGTATGACCTTTACCCCCCGTCAGATCACGCTGGCCAGCCTGATCATTGTCATGGCCGGGCTGCTGCTGGCTTTGCCCCTCAAATTGTTGCCCAGCCTGCTTGCCGGCCTGCTGGTGTTCGAACTGGTCAACATGCTGACCCCGCGCCTGCAACCGCTGCTGGCCGGCCAACGGGCCCGCTGGCTGGCCGTGGCGCTGCTCGGTACGCTGGTGGTCAGTACCTTGACGCTGTTGATTGCCGGCGCCTTCAGCTTTTTGCTGCACGAGGCGGAAAACCCCGGCGCCTCGCTGGACAAGTTCATGGCCCTGGTCGAGCGCGCACGCGGCCAGCTGCCGCCGTTCATCGAGGGCTACCTGCCCGCCAGTGCCGCAGAGTTCAAGGTGGCCATCGGCGACTGGATCAAGAGCCACCTGAGCGATTTGCAGCTGGTGGGCAAGGGCATGGCGCACATGTTCGTGACGCTGCTGATCGGCATGATCCTCGGTGCCATCATCGCCTTGCAGCGCATTCCTGATGTATCACGGCGCAAGCCACTGGCGGCGGCGCTGTTCGAGCGCCTGAACCTGCTGGTGAAGGCGTTTCGCAACATCGTTTTCGCGCAGATCAAGATTTCGCTGCTGAACACGGCCTTCACCGGCATCTTCCTGGCGGTGGTGATGCCGCTGTTTGGCGTGCACTTGCCGCTGACCAAGACGCTGATCGTGCTGACCTTCCTGCTGGGCTTGCTGCCAGTGATCGGCAACCTGATGTCCAACACGCTGATCACCATCGTCGGTTTGTCGCTGTCGATCTGGGTGGCGGCGGCAGCGCTGGGGTATCTGATCGTCATCCACAAGGTCGAGTATTTCCTCAACGCGAAGATCGTGGGCGGGCAGATCAGTGCCAAGGCGTGGGAGCTGTTGCTGGCGATGCTGGTGTTCGAGGCGGCGTTCGGGCTGCCTGGGGTGGTGGCGGGGCCGGTCTACTATGCCTACCTGAAGAGTGAGCTGAAGCGGGCCGAACTGGTCTGATCAGGTAGTTGACCAGGGCCGGCCTATTCGCGGGCTTGCCCGCTCCCACAGGGATCGCACAGATCTCAAGACTTGTGCAGTACCTGTGGGAGCGGGCAAGCCCGCGAAGAGGCCGGTACAGGCTAAACGCCGTACCGCTTGCGCGCCTCGATGGCCAGGCCGCTGCCAATGCTGCCAAAGATGTTGCCTTCCACATGCCGCGCATTCGGCAGCATCGCCGCAACGCTGTTGCGCAGTGCCGGAATACCGCTGGAACCCCCCGTGAAGAACACCGTGTCCACCTGGCCTTCGCTCACGCCAGCCTTGGCCAGCAGTTCGGTCACGCTCCCGCGCACACGTTCCAGCAACCCTTCAATCGCGTCTTCGAACAGCACGCGGGTCAGTTCTGCGGTCAGCTCCGGCTCGACACGGCGCAGGTCGATGTGGCGGCTCTCACGGTCCGTCAGCTCGATCTTGCTGGCCTCGACTTCCATCGCCAACCAGTGCCCGGCGCGTTGCTCGATCAGCTTGAACAGGCGGTCGATGCCGAAGCTGTCCTCGATGTCATAGCGCATGCTGCCCAGCGCCAGCTGCGACTTTTGCGAATACAGGGCGTTGATGGTGTGCCAGGTGGCCAGGTTGAGGTGGTAGCTGGTGGGCATCAGCGCGCCGCTCTTCATGCGGCTGCCGTAGCCGAACAGCGGCATCACGCCCTGCAGGCTCAACTGCTTGTCGAAGTCGGTACCGCCGATGTGCACGCCGCCGGTGGCGAGGATGTCGCTTTGGCGCTCGGCTACCAGGTGGCGCTCGGGCGACAGGCGGATCAGGGTGAAGTCGGACGTACCACCGCCGATGTCGACGATCAGCACCAGCTCTTCGCGGCTGATGCCCGACTCGTAGTCGAAGGCCGCGGCAATCGGCTCGTACTGGAACGACACGTCCTTGAAGCCGATCTTGCGTGCTACTTCGGCCAGGGTATCCTCGGCTTCCTGGTCGGCAGCCGGGTCTTCGTCGACGAAGAACACCGGGCGGCCCAGCACCACCTGGTCGAATTCGCGGCCCGCGGTAGCTTCGGCGCGCTTTTTCAGCTCGCCGATGAACATGCCCAGCAGGTCCTTGAATGGCAGGGCGCTGCCCAGCACGCTGGTGTCGTGCTTGATCAGCTTGGAGCCCAGCAGGCTTTTCAACGAGCGCATCAGGCGGCCTTCGTAGCCTTCCAGGTACTCGTGCAGCGCCAGGCGGCCATACACCGGGCGACGTTCCTCGATATTGAAGAACACCACCGAGGGCAAGGTGATCTTGCCGTCTTCCAGGGCGATCAGCGATTCCACGCCAGGGCGGTGCCAGCCGACCGTGGAGTTGGAGGTGCCAAAGTCGATGCCCAGGGCGCGGGCCGGGGATACGTCAGACATGGGGAATGAGCTTCCGGAGGCAAAACGGCCGCGCAGTGTATGCCAGTTGGCTACAGAATCAAGACCAGTCGTCTGCCATGGGGCAAACCCAAGGCGGCCTTGAAAGGCTATGCTTGACCCCTATCTTCAGTTGCAACACGCACATTCACATTGGTGATCCACAGATGGACTTCAAAGACTATTACAAGATACTCGGCGTAGAGCCAACGGCGGACGACAAGGCGATCAAGGCCGCGTACCGCAAGCTGGCGCGCAAGTATCACCCCGATGTCAGCAAGGAGCGCGACGCCGAGGACAAGTTCAAGGAGGCCAACGAGGCCTACGAAGTGCTGGGCGACGCGCAGAAACGTGCCGAATTCGACGAAATCCGCAAGTACGGGGGCCAGCATGGCCGGCCGTTCCAGGCGCCACCAGGCTGGGAAAACCGCGGCGGTGGCGGCGGCTTCGAGGGCGGCGACTTCTCCGACTTCTTCAGCTCGATCTTTGGTAGCCGGGGTGGTAACCCCTTTGGTGGCGCCCGGCAGCAGCAACGCAGTGCCGGCAGGCGAGGGCAGGACGTGGAGCTTGAACTGGCAGTATTCCTTGAAGAGACCCTGAGCAAGGAGTCCAAGCAGATCAGCTTCCAGGTGCCGCAAACCAATGCCATGGGCCAACGCACCGGGTTCACCACCAAGACCCTGAACGTGAAGATTCCGGCCGGTGTGACCGACGGCGAGCGCATCCGCCTCAAGGGCCAGGGCGCACCGGGCAGTGGCGGCGGGGCCAATGGCGACCTGTTCCTGACCATCCGCATGGCACCGCACCCGCTGTTCGATGTCGAAGGCCATGACCTGATCATCACTGTGCCACTGGCACCGTGGGAAGCAGCCCTGGGCACCAAGGTGGCGATGCCGACCCTGGAAGGCAAGATCAACCTGACCATCCGCCCCGACAGCCAGAGCGGCCAGCGCCTGCGCGTGCCGGGCAAGGGCCTGGCCAACAAGAGCGGCGAGCGCGGCAACCTTTACGCGCAACTGAAGGTGGTCATGCCGCCAAGCTCCGATGAGGCTGCCCGCGAACTGTGGACCCAGCTTTCCGAGAAGGCGGCGTTCAACCCGAGGACACAATGGAGTAAGTGATCATGAGCAGCACCCTGATCGTTCAACTGGACATGCGTACCCTGTGTCAGGAAGCCGATGTTACGGCGGACTGCGTGATCGAAATCGTCGAGCACGGCATTGTCGAACCCTCTGGGCGAACGCCTGAGGACTGGTTGTTCGACGATCAGGCGCCGCTGCTGACCCGGCGTGCGGCCAAGCTGCACCACGAGCTGGAACTGGAGTGGGAAGGGGTGGCGCTGGCGCTGGAACTGTTGCAGGAAGTGCAGCAGTTGCGCAGTGAGAACAGCATGCTGAAGCAGAGGCTGGGCAGGTTTACCCAGATGTAAGGGTTGCAGGCCCGGCCTCTTCGCGGGCGCGCCCGCTCCCACAGGTACATCACAGGTTTCGAGGCCTGTGGTGTACCTGTGGGAGCGGGCAAGCCCGCGAAGAATGTCACACGGAACTCAGCTGGGTTCAGCCCCCGGGTTCAACACCAGCTGCATGAAAGTCAGGTCCAGCCAGCGGCCAAACTTCACCCCCACCTGCGGCATCTGCCCGGTCACCACAAAGCCCAGCCGCTCATGAATGCGCACCGACGCCGCATTGCCACTTTCGATTGCCGCCACCATCACATGCTTGCCGCATTGCCGCGCTCGCTCGATCAGCGCCGCCATCAACACTGGCCCCAGCCCCTTGCCACGCTGGTCACCCCGGACATACACCGAATGCTCCACGGTCAGGCGAAACCCTTCGAACGGCCGCCAGTCACCAAACGAGGCATAGCCCAGCACACCGGTGGCATCCACTGCCACCAGGATCGGATACCCCTGCTGCGCCCGTGCTTCAAACCAGGCCTGGCGGTTGCCAAGGTCAACCGGGGTTTCGTTCCAGATCGCCGTGGTGTTGCGCACCGCGTCGTTGTAGATATCAAGGATGCCCGGCACGTCGGTAGGCAGGGCGTCGCGTATTTCGTAACTCATGACAGCGTCTCGCAGGGTTGTTGTTGGCAGATTAAATGGTTACCAGCCCACGCACACCTTCGGCTTGCATGTTTTCACCACGGCCACGCTGCACGATCTCGCCACGGGCCATGACCAGGTACTGGTCGGCCAGTTCCTCGGCAAAGTCGTAGAACTGCTCCACCAGCAAGATTGCCATGTCGCCGCGCTCGGCCAGGCGGCGGATGACTGCACCGATTTCCTTGATGACCGAGGGCTGGATGCCTTCGGTCGGCTCATCAAGGATCAGCAGGCGCGGGCGGCTGGCCAGGGCGCGGCCGATAGCCAGTTGTTGCTGCTGGCCGCCAGACAGGTCACCGCCGCGGCGTTGCTTCATCTGCTCCAGCACCGGGAACAGTTCGTAGATGAACGCTGGCACTTCGCGGGCTTCCCGGGCGGGGAAGCGCGACAGGCCCATCAGCAGGTTTTCCTCCACTGTGAGGCGCGGGAAGATTTCGCGGCCCTGGGGCACGTAGGCGATGCCCGCGTGCACCCGCTGCTGCGGTTTGAGGGCGGTGATCGGCTTGCCTTCCCATGTGATGCTGCCGTCGCGGGCGGGTACCAGGCCCATCAGGCAGCGCAGCAGGGTGGTCTTGCCCACGCCATTGCGGCCGAGCAGGCAGGTGACTTCGCCGACCTTGGCTTCGAAAGACAGGCCGCGCAGGATGTGGCTGCCGCCGTAGTACTGGTGCAGGGTGTCGATCTTGAGCATGTTGGTATTCCTGAAAGGGTTGCTGTGCCTGTGCCGGCCTCTTCGCGGGCTCGCCCGCTCCCACAGGAAACTCGCAATTTTCGAGCCCTGTGGAGTACCTGTGGGAGCGGGCAAGCCCGCGAAGGGGCCGGCACAGGTTTCCTTGTCTAGCGGCCCAGATAAACCTCGACCACCCGCTCATCCGCCTGCACCTGCTCCAGCGACCCCTCTGCCAGCACACTGCCCTGGTGCAGCACGGTCACATGGTCGGCAATGCTGCCGACAAAGCCCATGTCATGCTCCACCACCATCAGCGAATGCGTGCCAGCCAGGCCCTTGAACAGCTCGGCGGTGAACTCGGTCTCGGCATCGGTCATGCCGGCCACCGGTTCATCCAGCAAAAGCAATTGCGGCTCCTGCACCAGCAGCATGCCGATCTCGAGGAACTGCTTCTGCCCGTGCGACAACAATCCTGCCTGGCGCTGGGCCAGGGGCAACAGGCGCAAGGTGGTCAGCACTTCTTCGATACGCTGGCGCTGTTCACCGCTCAAGCGAGCTGCCAGGCTGGCCCACACCGACTTGTCGGTCTTCAAGGCCAGCTCCAGGTTCTCGAACACCGTCAGGGCCTCGAACACCGTGGGCTTCTGGAACTTGCGGCCGATGCCGGCCTGGGCGATCTGGTATTCGCTCATGCGGGTCAGGTCGAGGGTGTCGCCAAAGTAGGCGCTGCCCGTGTCGGGGCGGGTCTTGCCGGTGATCACGTCCATCATCGTGGTCTTGCCGGCGCCGTTGGGGCCGATGATGCAACGCAACTCGCCCACGCCGATGTACAGGTTCAGCGCATTGAGCGCCTTGAAGCCATCGAAGCTGACGCTGATGTCTTCCAGGCTCAGCACCGTGCCGTGACGGGTGTCGAGGCCGGCCTTGCGGCTCTGGCCCAGGCCGATGGCGTCACGGCCGGCGCCGAGGTTGTCGAACACCGGTTCCAGCATGAATTCCGGGTGTACCGGGGGCACGCCTCTCATGGCTGGCTCCTTTTCTTCAACAGGCCGACCACGCCCTTGGGCAGGTACAGGGTCACGAGGATGAACAGTGCGCCAAGGAAGAACAGCCAGAACTCCGGGAAGGCCACGGTGAACCAGCTCTTCATGCCATTGACCAGGCCGGCGCCGAGCAGCGGGCCGATCAGTGTGCCGCGCCCGCCCAGGGCCACCCACACGGCGGCTTCGATGGAGTTGGTCGGCGACATCTCGCTGGGGTTGATGATGCCCACCTGCGGCACGTACAGCGCGCCCGCCAGGCCGCACAGCACGGCGCTGAGCACCCACACCAGCAGCTTGAAGCCACGCGGGTCGTAGCCACAGAACATCAGGCGGTTCTCGGCGTCGCGCACGGCGGTGAGCAGGCGGCCGAACTTGCTGCGGGTCAGGCGCCAGCACAGGTACAGGCTGGCCAGCAGCAACCCGACGGTGAGCAGGAACAGCACGGCCCGGGTGCCTTGCGCGGTAATGTCGAAGCCGAGGATGGTGCGGAAGTTGGTAAAGCCGTTGTTACCGCCAAAGCCGGTTTCGTTGCGGAAGAACAGCAGCATGCCGGCGAACGTCAGGGCCTGGGTCATGATCGAGAAGTACACGCCCTTGATCCGCGAACGGAAGGCGAACCAGCCGAACACCAGCGCCAGCAAGCCCGGCGCCAGCACCACCAGGCACAGGGCCCAGGCAAAGTGCTGGGTACCGGCCCAGTACCACGGCAGTTCGGTCCATGACAGGAAGGTCATGAAGCCCGGCAGGCCATCACCGGCCGCCTGGCGCATCAGGTACATGCCCATGGCGTAGCCGCCCAGGGCGAAGAACAGGCCGTGCCCCAGCGACAGCAGGCCGGCGTAGCCCCAGACCAGGTCCAGGGCCAGGGCGACAATGGCGTAGCAGAGGATCTTGCCGACCAGGGTCAGGGTGTAGGCCGACACTTGCAGGGCATGGTCCGCCGGTAGCAACGACAGCAGTGGCAGGGCGACCAGCAGCAGGATGACGACGGCGCCGATGGCCAGCGTCAGGCGGGGCCCGGCCTTTTGCGTAGCGGTGACAAGCAGTGGCTGGTTCATCAGTCGATTACCCGTCCCTTGAGGGCGAACAGGCCTTGCGGGCGTTTCTGGATGAACAGAATGATCAACGCAAGGATGAGGATCTTGCCGAGCACCGCACCGATCTGCGGCTCCAGCAGCTTGTTGGCGATGCCAAGGCCGAAGGCGGCCCAGAGGCTGCCGGCCAGTTGCCCGACGCCACCCAGCACCACCACCAGGAACGAGTCGATGATGTAGCTCTGGCCCAGGTCCGGGCCGACGTTGCCGACCTGGCTCAGGGCCACGCCGCCGAGCCCGGCAATGCCAGAGCCCAAGCCGAATGCGAGCATGTCGACGCGCCCGGTGGACACACCGCAGCAAGCCGCCATGTTGCGGTTCTGGGTAACGGCTCGCACGTTAAGGCCCAGCCGTGTGCGGTTGAGCAGCAGCCAGGTGAGCAGCACCACGGCCAGGGCGAAGCCGATGATGACCAGGCGGTTGTACGGCAGCACCAGGTTGGGCAACAGCTGGATACCGCCCGACAACCACGCCGGGTTGCTGACCTCGACGTTTTGCGCGCCGAACAGCAGGCGAATGGCCTGGATCAGTATCAGGCTGATGCCCCACGTAGCCAGCAGGGTTTCCAGCGGGCGACCGTACAGGTGACGAATGATCGTGCGCTCCAGCGCCATGCCGACCCCGGCACTGACGGCGAAGGCCACCGGCAGGGCAATCAGCGGGTAGAACTCGATGGCACCCGGGGCGTAGCGCTGCAACAGCACCTGGACCATGTAGGTGCTGTAGGCGCCGAGCATCAGCATTTCGCCGTGGGCCATGTTGATCACCCCGAGCAGGCCGAAGGTGATGGCCAGGCCCAGCGCCGCCAACAGCAGGATCGAGCCCAGCGACAGGCCGCTGAAGGCCTGGCCGAGCAGTTCGCCGACCAGCAGCTTGCGCTTGACCTGGGCCAGGCTGGTTTCGGCCGCGGTGCGTACGCCTGTGTCGCTTTCTGCATCGGGTTGCAGCAACGCTTCAAGGCGGGTGCGGGCCAGCGGGTCGCCTGTTTCACCCAGCAGCCGCACGGCGGCCAGGCGTACCGCTGGCTCGCTGGCGCCCAGTTGCAGGTTGGCCAGGGCCAGGCCGAGGGCGGCGTGCACGGCGGCGTCCGGTTCGCTGGCGAAGCGTCGGTCGAGGAAGGCCATTTGCGCCGGTTGTGCGCTTTTTTGCAGCTGTTGGGCAGCGGCCAGGCGCGTTTCGCTGTTGTCGCTGAGCAACTGATGGCTGGCCAGGGCGTTGTCGATCAGGCCGCGCAGGCGATTGTTCAGGCGCAGCTTGCGCGTGTCGTCGGCGGCGATGCGGCCTTGGCGCAGGTTGTCCAGCAGTGGCAGGCGCGCGGCATCGGGTTGCGCCGCCCAGCTTTCGAGCAGGCGGGCTTGCTCGGCGGGCTTGGCGGTGAGGAAGAATTCGCCCTCGTTGGCCTGGGTGGCCAGGGGGAATAGCAGGAGCAGGGTGAGCAGGAGTCTGAGCATGCGGGCAATCCTGGAAATCGGCGGTGGATTCTTCGCGGGCATGCCCGCTCCCACAGGTACACCACAGGCCCTGTGGGGGCGGGCTTGCCCGCGAATGGGCTGCAATGCAGCCCCAATGCACTCAGTTACCTTTCACCGCATAGTCTGGCCGCTTGTCATTCCCCGGAATGAACGGGCTCCAAGGCTGCGCCCGCAGCGGCTGCTCGGTTTCCCACACCACGCTGAACTGCCCGTCATCCTGGATCTCGCCGATCATCACCGGCTTGTGCAGGTGGTGGTTGGTCTTGTCCATGGTCAAGGTAAAGCCCGAAGGCGCCTTGAAGCTTTGCCCGGCCAGCGCCTCACGCACCTTGTCGACGTCGGTGGACTTGGCTTTCTCCACCGCCTGCGCCCACATGTGGATGCCCACGTAGGTGGCCTCCATCGGGTCGTTGGTCACTGCCTTGTCGGCGCCCGGCAGGCCCTTGGCCTTGGCGTAGGCCTTCCAGTCGGCAACGAACTTCTGGTTGACCGGGTTATCCACCGACTCGAAGTAGTTCCACGCCGCCAGGTGCCCCACCAGCGGCTTGGTGTCGATACCGCGCAGCTCTTCTTCACCCACCGAGAACGCCACCACCGGCACGTCGGTGGCCTTCAGGCCCTGGTTGGCCAGTTCCTTGTAGAACGGCACGTTGGAGTCGCCGTTGACCGTGGAGATGACCGCCGTCTTGCCGCCGGCAGAGAACTTCTTGATGTTGGCAACGATGGTCTGGTAGTCGGCGTGGCCGAACGGTGTGTACACCTCTTCGATGTCCTTGTCGGCCACGCCTTTGCTGTGCAGGAAGGCCCGCAAAATCTTGTTGGTGGTGCGCGGGTAGACATAGTCGGTGCCCAGCAGGAAGAACCGCTTGGCGCTGCCGCCGTCTTCGCTCATCAGGTATTCCACCGCCGGGATGGCTTGCTGGTTGGGTGCGGCGCCGGTATAGAACACGTTCGGCGACATCTCTTCACCCTCGTACTGCACCGGGTAGAACAGCAGGCCGTTGAGCTCTTCGAACACCGGCAGCACCGACTTGCGCGACACCGAGGTCCAGCAGCCGAATACCACCGCCACCTTGTCCTGGGTCAGCAGCTGGCGGCTTTTTTCGGCGAACAGCGGCCAGTTGGAGGCCGGGTCGACCACCACCGGTTCGAGCATCTTGCCGTTCACGCCGCCCTTGGCGTTGATCTGCTCGATGGTCATCAGCGCCATGTCCTTGAGCGACGTCTCGGAAATGGCCATGGTCCCGGAAAGCGAATGCAGGATGCCGACCTTGATGGTTTCGGCGGCCTGGATACTCCAGCTCAGGCCCATTGCGGCAATCGATGCGCTAAGGGTAAAGGCCTTGATCAGACTGCGACGCTTCATGTGCTCTCTCCGCTGGGTTTTTTTGTGTTGGGCAAGCGGGGAGGGGCGTTGCAAGGGGTGTGCCTAGTGGCAAAAGGGGCGGGATAGAGGGGTTGTGCGAGGTGTTGGGGCGCTTTTTAGGTCCAGCTTGGTGCCCGTGGAATTTGTGTGCACAGGATTGGGGCCGCTGTGCGGCCCCGAGGCCATCAGCCGTTACGCACAGCCGAACGCGGATGACGGCGGCTACGCACGCCCTGATAGGTCACTGCCAGCAGCAAGAACCAGATAGGCGTGACGACCAGCGCCGAACGGGTATCTGCCTCCAGGCTCAACAACACCAGGATGAAGGCAAAGAACACCAGGCACACGTAGCACATGAAGCGCCCGCCCGGCATCTTGTACTTCGACGCCTGGTGCAGTGCCGCACGGTTTTTGCGGTACTTCAGGTACGACAGCAGGATCAGCGTCCAGACGAACATGAACAGCACCGCCGAAACCGTGGTCACCAGGGTGAACGCTTCGACAACGTTCGGCACCAGGTAAATCAGCACCGCCCCTAGCAGCAGGCAGGTGCAGGAGAAGTACAGGCCGTTGGCTGGCACCGAGCGGCTCGACAGTTTCTCGAACGCCTTGGGTGCGTCACCCTCCTGGCTCAGGCCGTACAGCATACGGCTGGTGGAGAACACGCCGCTGTTGGCCGACGAGGCCGCCGAGGTCAGCACCACGAAATTGATGATGCTGGCCGCTGCCGGCAAGCCGGCCAATACGAACAGCTCGACGAACGGGCTCTTGCCCGGTACCACGTCGCGCCAAGGTGTCACCGCCATGATCGCGATCAGCGCCAGCACATAGAACACGATGATGCGGATCGGGATCGAGTTGATCGCCCGCGGCAGGGTGCGCTCCGGGTTCTTCGCCTCGGCGGCGGTGGTCCCCACCAGCTCGATGCCGACAAAGGCAAATACGGCAATCTGGAAACCGGCGAAGAAGCCCATCAGGCCATGGGGGAACATGCCGCCGTCATTCCACAGGTTGGCCAGTTGGGCAGTGCGCCCGCTGGGCGAGGTGAAACCGGTGATGACCATGTACAGGCCGGTGGCGACCAGGCCGAGGATGGCGACGATCTTGACCAGGGCGAACCAGAACTCCATTTCGCCGAACATTTTCACCGTGACCAGGTTCAGCGACAGCAGCAGCCCGACACAGGTCAATGCCGGTATCCACTGCGGCAGGTCGGGGAACCAGAACTGCGTATAGGCTGCGATGGCGACCACGTCGGCAATGCCGGTAACCACCCAGCAGAACCAGTAGGTCCAGCCGGTGAAGTAACCGGCCCAGGGGCCGAGCAGGTCGGCGGAGAAGTCGATGAACGACTTGTAGTTCAGGTTCGACAGCAGCAGTTCGCCCATGGCGCGCATGACGAAGAACAGCATGAAGCCGATGATCATGTAGACGAAGATGATCGATGGCCCGGCCAGGCTGATGGTTTTGCCCGAGCCCATGAACAGGCCGGTACCGATCGCGCCACCGATGGCGATCAGCTGGATGTGGCGGTTGGTCAGGTTGCGTTGCAGGTGCTGCTCTTCTGGTGGTGTGGGTGAGGTTTGCGTCATAGGCTGCATTCCCTTGTAAGGTCAGTCTTCTTGTCAGAGGTAGCCGGCTAGGCTAACACGCGGGTTCCCGTTCGGGGCGCGACAGATCGACTCTACTTTTGGGTAGCAGCATTTCGCCTGTACCGGCCCTTTCGCGGGCTTGCCCGCTCCCACAGGTACTGCGCAAAGCCTGAGGGCAACGCAATCCTGTGGGAGCGGGCAAGCCCGCGAAGAAGCCAGTGCAGATATCAAGCGTTGGCCACCACCCGGCGATGCCTCACCACCAGGCTATCCACCACCCACATCACCACCATCGACACCCCCACCAGCGGGAACATCACCCCCAGCACCAGCATCACCCCCACCGCCGCCTTCCAGCGCGGCAGGTCATGGCGCAGCGGCGGCACGCCCAGGCCGCCTTCGGGCCGGCGCTTCCACCACATCACCAGCCCGCTCACCGAGCCCAGCAGGATCATCAGGCATACCAGCAAGATGATGATCTGGTTGAACGCCCCGAACATCTTGCCTTCATGCAGCATCACGCCCATCTCGGTGGCCCGGGCGACCGGGCTGTAATCCTGCCAGCGCACATCGGCCAGCACCTTGCCGGTGTACTGGTCGACATGCAGGGTGGCGTCGTTGCGTGGGTCGTCGGCGAACACGGCAATGGTGAAAACACCGTCGGCGGTGGTGGGCAGGGTGATGCTGTAGCCCGGCTCGACCTGGCGGGAGGTGGCAATGTCTTCGACCTGCTGCACGCTCACCTGGGGCGCTGCGGGCATGTCCGACATCATGTGGTGGCCGGCGTGTTCGGCGTGTGCACCAGACTGCGGCATGGGTGTGTTTTCCATCGCCCAGGGCACGGTCTGGCGGTGAGCGCTGTTCAATTCACCGGCCTGTTGGTCCGATTTGGGCACGTCGTTCCACATGGCAGCCGGGAAGCGGTTCCACACATCGGCGTACTGCTTGCCCCACAGGCCAGTCCAGGTCATGCCGCTGACCAGCATCAGCAGCAGCAGGGCCGAGCCCCAGAAACCGGTCACCGCGTGCAGGTCGCGCCACAACAGCCGGCCGCGTGCACTCAGCCGTGGCCACAGCACGCCAGCGCCATTGCGTCCGCGTGGCCACCACAGGTACAGGCCGGACACTACCAGCACGATGCCCCAGCCAGCCGCCAGCTCCACCAGGCGGTCACCGACCGTGCCGACCATCAGTTCGCCATGCAGCGCACGGGCGATGGCCTGCAGGTTCTGCTTGCCATCCTGCTCACCGAGGACCTTGCCGCTGTAAGGGTCGACGAACACGTTCAGCTCGCGCCCGCCGTCATGCACCACGAACTGCGCACTGCGCTCGGGGTTGACTGGCGGCAGGTACTGCCCCACATGCCCCTTGGGGTAGGCCTGGCGCACCTCGGCCAACATCGCATCGGCGCCCTGTCGGTGGTGGCCCGCTTCGACCACCATCAGGTCGCGGTACAGCAGCGGGTCGAGCTGTGGCTTGAACAGGTAGATGATCCCGGTGATCGCCAACAGGATCATGAACGGGGCCACGAACAGCCCCGCATAGAAGTGCCAACGCCAGGCCAGGTTATAGAAATTGATGCGTGTTCCTCTCATGGGAACCTCCTGTGTGACCAGCTGATGGGCGCAACCGAAGTTGCGCCCGTTGTTGTTGTCAGAAGCTGAAATCGACCTTGGTCCAGAAGGTCCTGCCTGGCTCGTTCACCGGCTGTGGATCGGTAGCCGGGTAGCCGAACCCGGCGTTCCCGGCCAGGTTCAAGTGCTCGGCGTAGGTTTTGTCGAACAGGTTGTCGACCCCCGCGCTGAGCTTGAGGTTTTTGCTCACCTTGTAGGCGCCATTGAGCGAGAACACGCCGAAGCCGGCACTTTCTTCGTAGTCCTTGCCGACCACGTTGCCCTGGTTTTCGGCGATGCGGTTTTGCGCCGCTACCAGCCGCCACAGGGCGCCGACGCTCCACACATCGCGGCTGTAGGTCAGGCCCAGGCGGCTTTCCAGGGGTGGCATTTGCGGTAGCGCTTTGCCATCACTGCTGTTCTTGCCCCAAGCGTAGGCCAGCGTGGCGTCGGCCTTCCAGTTTTCGGTCAGCTGGTACGCCGCGCCCAGTTCGCCGCCCATGATGCGGGCGTCGACGTTGCGGGCCTGGGAGCTCATCCCTTGGTAGTCGAACAGGATGTAGTCGCGGATCTGGCCGACATAGCCCGATGCCCAGGCTTCCAGGCGCTCGGTGCGGTACTGGATGCCGAAGTCGAGCTGGGTGGTTTTCTCTGGCTTGATGCCGTCGAAGGCGTTGGCCGCCCCGGGTGGTGCCAGCCTGGGCGAGAACAGCTCCCAGTAGTCGGGAAAGCGCTGGGCATGGCCGAGGCCGATGTAGGTGGTGGCCGGGATGGCTGCCAGGTCGTGCTCGTAGCGCACGAAGCCGCTGGGCAGCGTATCGGCGCGGGTGTCGCCATTGGTGGCGCTGGCTGCGCGGAAGTCGCGGGCTGAGGCACGGTCCAGGCGGGCACCGGTAATCAGCCGGTCTTCACCGCTGACGTACCAGGTCAGTTCGCTGAAGGCGCCGTAGTTGTGGAAGTCGGCGTCTTTGGTCCAGGCCTGGCCCTTGTGCTCGTCCACGCCCATGCCGCCGCGCTGGCGATGCTCGTTGGTTTGGGCATCGATGCCGCTGATCAGTTGCACGTCGGCCCAGCGCCAGGTGGCCTTGAGGCGCGCCCCCATTGTGCGGCGGTCGACGTTGCTGACCATCGGCATGCCCATCATGCCGCTGCCCGAGGGCGTGCGCAGGCTGTAGTTGTCCATCACATGGTCGGCGTAGTTGTAGTAAACCTGGGCTTCGACCTTGTCGAGCACCTCGCCGAGGTTGGACTTTTCAAAGCGCAGGCCCAGGCTTTCGCGCTTGAACTGCGAGCCGTCCATGCCACGCCCGGCATAGCGGGCCTCGCCATCGCCCTTGCCGGCGGTGAGCTCCAGCAGGGTGTTCTGGTCGGGCGTCCAGCCGAGGGCGACATCGCCGTTCCATTTTTCCCAGCGCGACGGCACGGTGTCGTTGTTGCCGTCGTGGTAGTCATCCGAGCGTGACTGGTTGCCGACGAAGCGGGCGTAAGCCTGGCTGTTGCCGGCAGCGGCATCCAGCACCTTGTCGAAGCGGCCATTGGAGCCGGCCAGCAGGCTGGCGTTCACCCGGCTGCCGAGGGTACCGAACTTCTCGGGCTCACGCTCGAAGAGGATGGTGCCTGCCGAGCCGCCCGGGCCCCAGACCACGCTTTGCGGGCCTTTGATCACGGTCAGGCGGTCATAGGTTTCTGGCGAAATGTATGAGGTGGGCGCGTCCATGCGGTTGGGGCAGGCGCCCAGCATCAGGCCGCCGTTGGTGAGGATGTTCAGGCGCGAGCCGAACATGCCCCGCAACACCGGGTCGCCGTTGGTACCGCCGGCACGGATCGCCGAAAAGCCAGGGATGGTCTTCAGGTAGTCGGCGCCGTCGCTGGCCGGCACGGGCTGGCGCGGGTCTTTCGGGTTGGTGACCACGGTCAGCGGCGAACTCGGGGCCACGGCGGTGATCACCGTCGGGCTCAACTCGGGTGCGTCGTGCGCATGGCCTTCATGGCCAGGGTCGGCGGCCAGGGCTACGGGCGCGAGCAGCGAGCCGCACACGGCGGCAAGGGTCCCACGCAGGGACAAGGCAAACAAAGGGGGGCAGCCGGACATAATGATTCCAGTCGATCAGTCATGGGTTAGCGCGAAGCCTCCTGGCTTCGTGCGCAAAACGTGTTTTCAGACGTAGATCGAGGAAGGCGGGGCGCGGCTGCGCGCACCGGGGAATACAGCCTGCCGGGCATGGCCCTGGTGCGTTGGCGCAAGCAGGTGGCTGGTGGGGATAACGCTGCCGGCACTGAGCGGGCTGAGGGCCTGGGGCAGGGCCGGGCAGTTGAACAACAGGCTGCAGTAACCGCACTTTTCCCACATCACATGCAGCTGGCCATCGCCGCCGTGGCCGTGATGGGTGTCGCCCCCATGCTGATGGGCAGCGGCCATCGGCATGTCCATCGGCATGCTCATGCCGGCGTGGTGGTCCATCGGCATCGACTGGGAAATCAGCGGGCCGATGAAGATCATCCACATGGCGAACAGGCTCAGCCATCCGCCACCGGCGCGCCTGCGGTCAGGGCGGGTGGTACGGCTGATGCTGTTGCGCGGCAGGCTCATGGCGAGTGCCTGTCAGCAGGTGTCAGTGCGCGTGTTCGTGGGCTTGCGGCTGGTCCGCTGGCGCCTGCTTCTGCACGGCCACTTCGACGGTGATGTCGCCGGCCTTTTCGAAGTGCAGGGTCAACGGGAAGCGCTTGCCGTCGACCAGCAGACTGCGGTCCTTGGGTTGCATCAGCATCACATGGTAGGCGCTGGGGGCGAAGGTCAGGTCCTTGCCGGCAGGCACCACCACGTTAGGCACCTGCTGCATCTTCATGGCGCCGCTGGCACTCATGGCATGCTCGTGCAGTTGGGCGTCATCGCTGATGGGGCTGTCGACACTCAGCAGGCGGTCGTCGGCCTTGCCGTTGTTGTGCACCACGAAATAGGCGGCGACATTGGGCGCGTTAGGGGGTAACTGCAGCGACCAGGGGTGAGCGATGTGCAGGTCACCCACGCTGTATTCGTGGGCATTGGCAAAGGCGCCGGGCAGCAGCAGGGCGGCCATGACGAGGGCGTGCTTGAGCATGGTGAATCTCCGTTCTGTTCAGGTTCAGGCAGACAGCGTGATGAACTCAGGCCAGCGGAGAGGCACGGGGATTGAGCGCAGGCCATAAATGGCGCGGCGTGGGTTGGTAGTTGGCAGGTGGCGGCAGTCGCCCGGCGAGCAGTGTCGGCGGGTTGTGCAACTGCGGCGGGTAGCCGGGCAGGGCCAGCAGCGGTGCGGCGCCCGAGCAGCACCAGCAATTCATCATGCTGGCGCTGTCGTCGCTTTGCGGGCCGAGGTCGATCTTGGCCAGGGCCTGGACATCGACTTTGGCCTTGTTGGCCATGCTTGAACAGAAAGCCCCCCACAGCAGCTGCTCGGCCGGGCCCTTGGGCACGGCAGAGGCCAGCGGCATGGCCAGCAGGTTGAACAGCACTGCAAGGCAGGCTATCCAGGCGATGTGCCGACGTGGGGGCATGGAGAGATCCGGTCAGGAATCGTGGTGGGTATTGTAAGGCGGAGTATAGGTAAAAATGGCGGGGTGCGGTGAAGTGACGCAGGTCGTGCTGGTTTCGGGGGCTGCGTTGCAGACCAATCGCGACGCAAGGCCGCTCCCACAGGGATATGCGTACTCTTGTGGGAGCGGCCTTGTGTCGCGATAGGGGCGCAAAGCGCCCCCGGCATTCTCAAGCCTTGTTACGGCCCATCAGCCCACGCACGGTCTCCTGCAGGTCCGCCGGCAACACTACCACCTTGGCATTGCTGCTGCCCGCCAGGTTCTCCATGGCCCCGACATAGCGCTCGCCCAGCAGGTACATGGCCGGTACGGTCTCATTGCCCACCGCTTCCTTGACCAGCGAAATCGCCCGCGCCGAGGCCTCGGCCAGGCTTATCTGTGCTTCGGCATCCAGCCTGGCCGCTTGCAAGCGTGCTTCCGCTTCAAGGATCGCCGCTTGCTTGGCACCTTCGGCGCGGGTCACATCTGCCTTGCGCTCACGCTCGGCGGCAGCCTGGCGTTCCATGGCCAGTTGCATGTTTTCCGAAGGCTTGATGTCTTGGATTTCCACCGAGCGCACAGTCACGCCCCAGTCTTCGGTCTGCTCGGACATCGCGTCGCGCAGGCGAGCCTTGATCTGCTCGCGGCTGGACAGCGCTTCGTCCAGGTCCATGGCACCGACGATGGCGCGCAGCGAGGTCATGGTCAGGCTGGTGACGGCAAACGAGAAGTTCTGTACGCCGTAGGAGGCCTTCTGCGGGTCGACCACCTTGGCAAAGCACAGGGCGTTGGCGACGATCACCGCGTTGTCCTTTGTGATGATTTCCTGCTGCTGCACATCGAGGATGATGTCTTTGGTCGGCAGGCGGTAGGCGACCACATCCATGTACGGAATGAGGATGTTCAGGCCGGGCTTCAGGGTGCTGTGGTAGCGGCCCAGGCGCTCGACGATCCATTCCTCGCCCTGGGGCACGATACGCACCCCCTTGAACACGGTGATCAGGACGAACAGGGCGATGGCAGCGACGACGATGAGGCTGGTCATGATGCTAAATTCCTTTTAGTGCAGGTTCAGGCCCGAATGACGCGGGCGGTGTTCCCCTCGATGGCAGTAAGGCGCACCCGCTCGCCGGCCGGGATCTCGCTGTCGGCGATGCAGGTCCATTCTTCGTTACCCAGGATCGGCTTCTGGAAGCGTACCCGGCCTTTCTGGAACTCCGAAACGCCGGCAGTCAGCAAGCCGACTTCGCCGATCACGCTGTCGGCTGTCCAGCGCACATCCGGCTGCTTGCGCCGGAACAGCTTGAACCAGCACGCGGTGGTGACCGACGACAGCAACACCCACAGCAGCACCTGCATGTCCAGTTGCAGGCTGGGGGCGGCCAGGGAGATGAGCGAGACCAGCACGGCACCGATGCCGAACCAGAGGATGAAGAACGTCGGCAGGACCAGTTCGAGCAGGATCAGCGCGATGCCGAAGACCAGCCAGATCCACCATTGCATTTCCATATGGGTAGCGCCTTCCGGGGGGAGGAGCTGAGTTTAAGGCAGCAGGACGGCCTAGGCCACTTGCGGGGGAGAAAGAAAAATCCGAAAGGGTTGTAGGGTATTTTAAGACTGGCGCGGTCTTCTGTGGGAGCGGGCGAGCCCGCGAAGAAAACGACTCGGTGTATGGCACCGGCTTCGCCGGTGTTCGCGGGCTTGCCCGCTCCCACAGGGGTCTCTGGGGAACTTGCGAGAGTTTTTATTGCAGGTTGAGTGCTGCGGCTATATCGGTCTGCGATTCGAATGCCCGCTCCACATCCGGCAACGCCGGGCGCTTCAGGATCAACACCGGCACCCCCATCTCCCGCGCCACTTCCAGCTTCGGCTCGGTCGCCACACTGCCGCTGTTCTTGCTGATCAGCACATCGATCCTGCGGCGCTGGAACAACGCCCGCTCATCCTCGATATGAAATGGCCCACGTGCACCAATCACTTCGCAACGCTCGTTGCCAGGGCATGCCTCCAGCGCCCGCAACGTCCAGAACTGCTCCGCCGGAATCTCGTCCAGATGTTGCAGCGGCTCCCGCCCCAGCGTGAACAGTGGCCTGCGAAACGGCTTGAGCGCTTCGATCAACCCTGCCCAGTCCTCGACCTCGCGCCAGTCGTCCCCCGCTTGCGCCTGCCAGGCCGGGCGGCGCAGGGCCCAGCACGGGATGCCAGCGCTACGCGCAGCACTGGCAGCATTGCGGCTGATTTGTGCGGCATAGGGATGGGTGGCATCGATCAGCAGGGTGATGCCCGCCTCGCGCAAGTAGCTGGCCAGGCCTTCAGCACCGCCAAATCCGCCGACCCGCACCTGGCATTGCAGGTCCTGCGGAACGCGGCCGATACCGGCCAGGCTATAGACATGCTGTGGGCCCAGGCGACGGGCGATGGCGAGGGCTTCAGTGACGCCGCCCAGCAACAGGATGCGCGCAGTCATTGCACACCCGCCCGGCCAACGATGCCGCCTTGGCGGTCGATGGCGAACACTTCCACGTGCACCTGTGCCGGCACCACGCTGCGGGCGAAGGCCAGGGCGTGGGCGCATACCGCGTCACCCAGGGCAACGCCAGCCGCATGCGCCAGTGCGAGCGCTTGCTGGCTGGTATTGGCATTGATGATGGCCGCCTGCAACGCTGCGTCAGCGCCTATATCAGCAGCCCAGCCGGCCAGTTGCGGCAGGTCGATGCTGGAATGACGGCTGTGCAGGTCCATGTGCCCGGCAGCCAGCTTGCTGATCTTGCCGAAGCCCCCACACAGGGTCAGGCGTGGCACCGGTACTTTGCGCAAATGCTTGAGCACCGCACCGACAAAGTCGCCCATTTCGATCAGGGCGATTTCCGGCAGGCCGTAGACCCGGCGCATGGTGTCTTCACTGGCGTTGCCGGTACAGGCAGCGATGTGCGTGTAGCCGTTGGTGTGGGCTACGTCGATGCCTTGGTGGATCGAGGCAATGTAAGCGGCACAGGAGAACGGCCGCACGATGCCGCTGGTGCCGAGGATCGATAGCCCGCCAAGGATGCCCAGGCGCGGGTTCATGGTCTTCAGGGCCAGTTGCTCGCCACCCTGCACATTGACCGTGACTTCAAAACCGCCAAGGTAGCCGCATTCGTCAGCCAGGCGTTGCAGGTGTTCGCTGATCATGCGCCGAGGTACCGGGTTGATGGCCGGCTCACCCACCGCCAGCACCAGCCCCGGGCGGGTCACTGTGCCAACGCCGGCGCCGGCGATAAAACGGATACCCGGTTCAGTCCGCAGGCGCACCTGGCTGTAAAGCAGGGCGCCGTGGGTGACATCCGGGTCGTCGCCCGCATCCTTGAGTGTGCCGGCTTCAGCCCCTTCGCCGGCCAGGCGGCAGAACTCCAGGCGCATCTGTACCACCTTGCCTTTGGGCAGGGTGATACTCACGGCATCGCTGCTTTCACCGCGCAGCAGCAGGCGGGCAGCTGCCAGGCTGGTGGCGGTGGCGCAGCTGCCGGTGGTCAGGCCGCTGCGCAGGGGAGCGGGCTGTTCGCGGGTTTCTTCACGCATCGACAGGTTTTACCACGTCCAGCAGGGTGATCGGCAGCGCCTGGCGCCAGGTGTCGAATGTGCCCAGGGGCTGGGCATGGGCGACATGCAGGCGGGTCAGTTCACCGCCGTGTTGTTCACGGAAATGCGCCAGGGCCAGCTCGCTTTGCAAGGTCACTGCGTTGGCCACCAGCCGGCCGCCGGGGCGCAGGCTTGCCCAGCACAGGTCCAGCACGCCTTCACGGGTGACACCGCCGCCGATGAAGATGGCATCGGGCTGCTCCAGGCCTTGCAGTGCCATTGGCGCCTTGCCGCAGACCAGTTGCAGGCCGGGTACGCCCAGCACATCACGGTTGTGTTCGATGAAACCCTGGCGGCCTTCATCGGCCTCGATGGCCAGCGCGCGACAGGCCGGGTGGGCACGCATCCACTCGATGCCGATCGAGCCGCAGCCTGCACCCACGTCCCACAGCAGTTCGCCGGGCTGGGGTGCCAGGCGCGCCAGGGTGATGGCGCGGACATCGCGTTTGGTCAGCTGGCCGTCGTGCCGGAAGGCACTGTCTGGCAGCCCGGCCAGGCGGTGCAGGCGTGGCGCTTCGGGCGTGGCCAGGCATTCGATGGCCATCAGGTTGAGCGCTGCGATATCGGCGTGCGGCCAGTCCTGGGCGGTGCCGGCCAATGCGCGCTCTTCCTGGCCACCGAGGTGCTCGAAAACCCGCAGGCGGCTTGGCCCGAAGCCACGTTCGCAAAGCAATGCCGCAACGGCCGCCGGGCTGTCGCCATCGTTGCTCAGCACCAGCAAACGCACACCGCTATGCAGATGGGCATTGAGCGCAGCCAACGGACGGGCGACCAGCGACACCACTTGCACGTCCTGCAGCGGCCAGCCCAGGCGCGCAGCGGCCAGGGCGCAGGAAGAGGGCATCGACAGCACGCGCATTTCATCGGCAGGCATCTGGCGCGCCAGGCTGGCGCCGACGCCGTAGAACATCGGGTCGCCGCTGGCCAGCACGCACACCGGCTCGCCGCGCAGGGCCAGCACCGGGGCCAGCGAGAACGGGCTTGGCCAGCCCAGCCGTTCGCCGGGTACGCAGCGTGGCAGCAAGGCCAGCTGGCGCGGGCTGCCAAAGATCCGCGCAGCGCCCAGCAGCGCGCGCCGGGCCTGTTTGCCCAGGCCACTGAAGCCGTCTTCGCCGATGCCTACTACTGTCAGCCAAGGGGTCATGTATTTCATTCCGCCATTTTGGGGGCCGCTGCGCGCCCCTTCGCGGGCTCGCCCGCTCCCACAGGTACAGTGCAGCAATTACGGCCTGCGATGATCCTGTGGGAGCGGGCAAGCCCGCGAAGAAGGCGACACGGTCCTGAATTTCTACGCAATCGCTGAGGATGCTCGACCACCGGCTTTTCATGCCGCCGGACAAAGCAGGCATAATACCGCGCCTTCTACACTCAAGCGCATTTTCACAGATTGCCGGACGCCCCTTTGACGCAGGCCCATGCCCCCAACGTTTCGCCCCGTCCCTCGGCTTGCCCGGGGTTGTGGCGCATTGTCAGTGCCCGTGATGGCGGCATTTGCCGCATCAAGCTGCCGGGCGGCCTGCTGCTGGCCGATCAAGCCGAGGCGGTAGCGGCGGCGGCCGAGCGTTTTGCTGGCGGTGTGATCGAGGCCACCAACCGTGGCAACCTGCAGATCCGTGGCATCGGCAACGCTCATCGTGCCTTGATCGACACCTTGCTCGATGCCGGCCTTGGCCCGCGTGATGCGGCCGGTGACGATGTGCGCAACCTGATGCTCAGCCCGCTGGCCGGGCACGACCCGGCGATGCTGCTGGATGCCAGGCCATTGGCCGGGCAGATCCTCGACATGCTGGAAAGCACACCGCGCTTCCATCAACTGTCGGCCAAGTTCGCCGTGCAGCTGGACGCCGGCGAACGCCTGGCCATGCTCGAACACCCGCACGACCTGTGGCTGTCGGCCCTGCGCCTGGAGCAGCAGACCTGGCTGGCATTCGGCCTGGCGGGTTGCCCGGTGGACGGCCAGGTGCTCGGCGCAGTGCCGCTGGAGCAGGGCCTGGCACTGGTGCGTGCCGTGCTGGAACGCTTTCTCGATCTGGCAACCCCTGCGCAGTCGCGCATGCGCCAGCTACTTGAGGTGTGCCCGCCAGGCGATTTCGTCGACGGGCTCGGGCTGGACATCCGCCGGGATGCCACCGTGCTCGCGTGGCGACGCGAACACCACCGTGCCTTTTGGCTGGGCCAGCTGGCTCAGGTTCAAGGCCTTGCCCTTGGCGTTGCCCCGCCGCAAGGCCGCCTGACCCCGGCCATGCTGCGCGGCGTCGCACGTATTGCCCGTGAATGGGGCGATGGCAGCCTGCGCTTCAGCCCTTGGCAAAGTCTGGTGCTGACCAACCTGCAAGCGCAACGCATTGATCAGGCCCAAGCCGGGTTGTCTGCACTGGGCTTGCTGTGCCACGACCAGGAACCCCTGGCGCGCATCAGCGCCTGCACGGGTGCCAGCGGCTGCGCCAAGGCCCTTGGCGAAACCAAGGCCGACGCTGTTGTCCTGGCCGCACTTCTGGGCCCTGGTACACCCGCCAGCGTGCACCTGTCTGGCTGCCCCCGTTCCTGCGCCGTGGCCCATGTTGCCCCGGCCACCTTGCTGGCCCGCTCGCCGGGCCGCTATGACCTGTACCTGCGTGATGCGCGCCAACCGGGCTTCGGTACCCTGCGCGCCACCGACCTTACCTTGAATGAAGCAGGCGCCATGCTCGACCTGCCGACGGAGCACCTTGATGATTGACTACATCCGCGATGGTCAGGAGATCTATCGCAATTCCTTCCGGATCATCCGTGAGGAAGCCCGACTCGAGCGGATCCCCGCAGACCTCGAAAAGCTCGCCGTACGCGTGATCCACGCCTGCGGCATGGTCGATGCCATTGATGGCCTGCAGTTCTCCGAAGGCGCCGGCCGCGCCGGGCGCGAGGCGTTGCTCAACGGCGCGCCGATCCTGTGCGACGCGCACATGGTGGCCGAAGGCATCACCCGGGCACGCCTGCCGGCAGACAACAAAGTCATCTGCACCCTGCGCGACCCAAGTGTGCCAGGCCTGGCCAAGGACGCCGGCAATACCCGTTCCGCCGTGGCCCTGGAACTGTGGCGCCCGTACCTGGAAGGCAGCGTGGTGGTGATCGGCAACGCGCCTACTGCGCTGTTCTACCTGCTGGAGATGATTGACGCCGGCGCACCCAAGCCGGCCCTGATCCTCGGCTTCCCGGTTGGCTTCGTTGGCGCTGCCGAGTCCAAGGCGATGCTCGCTGCCGACAGCCGTGGCGTGCCGTTCGTGATCATGCAAGGCCGCCTGGGCGGCAGCGCGATGGCCGCCGCCGCGGTCAACGCCCTGGCCACGGAGGTGGAATGATGGCGCCGCGTGGACGACTGCTGGGCCTGGGCGTGGGCCCGGGCGACCCTGAGCTGATCACCCTCAAGGCCCTGCGCCTGCTGCGCGAGGCGCCGGTGGTCGGCTACTTCGTGGCCAAGGGCAAGCGTGGCAATGCCTTCGGCATTATCGAGGCACACCTGCAGCCCGAGCAGACACTGCTGCCGCTGGTCTACCCGGTAACCACCGAGGCCCTGCCAGCGCCGCTGTCCTATGAGCAGGTAATCAGCGACTTCTACGACGAAGCCAGCGTGCAGGTGGCCGAACACCTGGATGCCGGCCGTGATGTGGCGGTGATCTGCGAAGGCGACCCGTTCTTCTACGGCTCGTACATGTACCTGCACGACCGCCTGGCGCAGCGCTATGAGGCCGAAGTGATCCCGGGCGTCTGCTCGATGCTGGGTGGCGCCTCGGTGCTGGGTGCGCCGCTGGTGTACCGCAACCAGAGCCTGTCGGTGCTGTCGGGCGTATTGCCGGCCGAAGAGCTCAAACGCCGCCTGGCCGACGCCGATGCAGCGGTGATCATGAAGCTTGGGCGTAACTTCCCCAAGGTGCGCGAAGTGCTGACCGAGCTGGGCCTGGAGGGGCGTGCGCTGTATGTGGAACGGGCGACCATGGCCAACCAGAAGATCGTGCCGCTGGACCAGGTCGACCCGCAGTCGTCGCCGTACTTCTCGCTGATCATCGTGCCGGGGGAAAAATGGCAGGGATGAACATGCACAAGGCACCGGCAATCGTCATCCTTGGTCCGGGCAGCCTGGCCACCGCGCAGCGTATCCAGCAGTGTTATCCACAGGCGTCGATCCATGGCCTGCAAGGCCGGGTCGAGGGTGCCGACCTCTATTACAGCGCGTTTGGCGATACCTTGCGTGGGCTGTACGAACAGGACACGCCCATTATCGCCCTGTGCGCCGCAGGTATCGTCATTCGCAGCCTGGCCAGCCTGCTCTGCGAGAAAGGCACGGAGCCGCCGGTACTGGCCGTGGCGGAAGATGGCAGTGCGGTAGTGCCGTTGCTCGGTGGCCTGGGGGGCGTGAACGTGATGGCACGTGAGATCGCAGAGGCATTGGGTGTTGCTGCTGCGATTACCACCAGTGGCGAGCTGCGTTTTGGCACCTGCCTGCTGAACCCGCCGCAGGGTTATGCCCTGGCGGACATCGAGCAAGGCAAGCGGTTTGTCTCCGATTTGCTGGCCGGTGAGTCGGTGCGCGTCGAAGGTGATGCACCGTGGCTGCAACAGGCGCAACTGCCCTCCAGCGAGGCTGCCCAGCGCACCATTCATGTGGGGCACCAGGCGCGCCCGGCCAGCCGCGACGAGCTGTTGATTCACCCGCGTTCGGTAGTGGTAGGTGTTGCCGACGGCGACTTGCACAGTATTCGTGCCGCATTGCAGTTGGCTGGTGTTGCCGAGCCATCCCTGGCCTGCGTGCTGGCGGATGAACACGCCATGGCCAGTAACGCCCTGCACGAGGCCGCACAGGCCCTGGGTGTCGCTTTGCGCTTCGCTGCCAGGCCGCACGATGTGACGGGCATGGTTGCCGGGGCATTGCCCGATGCCCAGTTGATCGAGCAGGGTGACGTGGTCATCGCAGTGGCACCTGCACCGGTCGAAGTGGCGAGGGTTGGCCGCCGCCGCGGTCGCCTGGCGGTCATCGGCCTGGGCCCGGGTGCTGCCGAACTGATGGTGCCAGCGGTCAAGGCCGAGCTTGCGCAGGCCGAAGATGTACTGGGCTACGAAACCTATGTGCGCATGGCCGGGCCGTTCCGTGACGAGCAGGTGCTGCACTGCACCGATAACCGTGAAGAAATGCAGCGCGCCCGGCATGCCTTCGAGTTGGCGGCCCAAGGCCGTTCGGTGGTGGTGGTATCGTCGGGTGACCCGGGCGTGTTTGCCATGGCTGCCGCAGTGCTTGAAGCGTTGCATGAATCCAGCGACCCGGCCTGGCATCGCGTGGATCTCGAAATCCTGCCCGGCGTATCGGCCTCGCTCGCAACCGCCGCCCAGGCGGGGGCGCCGCTGGGCCACGACTTCTGCGTGATGTCGCTGTCGGACAACCTCAAGCCTTGGTCGATCATCGAGAAACGCCTGGACCTGGCCGCTCAGGCCGATCTGGTACTGGCCTTCTACAATCCGATTTCCAAGTCCCGACCGCACCAACTGGGGGTGGCACTGGAAGTCGTGCGCCGACATCGCGACGGGAACACGCCTGTAGTACTTGGCCGTGACATCGGTAGGCCGGGGCAGGCGCTGAAGGTAGTCACCTTGGCCGAACTGGTGCCAGAAATGGTCGACATGCGCACCATGGTGTTGGTCGGTTCCTCTACAACCTGCGTGTTTCCTCGCCTGGCAGGTGGGGTGTGGGCCTACACGCCCCGTTGGTACCCTTCGGCCGACTGATTGCTCCGGAAACCCTTCAGCGCGTTGCCTGGCGAGCGCGCTGGCTAAGGTGGTTGCCCCTGACCCAAGGGGCAACCATGAAGGAGTTTCCACATGTCCGAGATACAAACCACCACCACTACAGACGCCGCCATCCTGGTCGAAGGCAACCTGCTGGCCTGCGGCGCAGGCATGTCTGCGCAAAGCCGTCACGATGTGAAGAATGCCTTCCACTTCGCCACCTTGGTGGCCGACAAGGCGTTCGATGCCGAGAAACAGAGCCGGGAGTGGTACGACAAATTCGTTGATGTCATGCGTGATCTTGGCTTTACCATTCCGCAGCGCAGCTTCGAGCTGGAAACCTCGGCAGAGCTGTCAGTCACCGTAGGGGCCGTGGCAGTCCGTACCATTGGCGCTATTGGCAATGCCGTGCTGGGGGGCTCGGTGCTGGGTGACCTGGCGAAGACCGCGTTCGACAAGCTGACCACCCTCGAAAACGACGCCAAGGTGCTCGACCACAAGCGCAAGAACAAGGCCCGGGGCATGGTCGGTATGGCCGCCTGCATCGAAACCGGGAACAACGATGTAGTCATGGTGGTGAATTGCATTCAGGCATCCGCTCCGCAACTGGATGATGACATCCTCGGCATTCAGTGGAAGTTGGACAAAACCCACTACTACGCCGGCACGGCCGTACTCACGCTCAACAATTTTGTTTACGACAAGGTGCGCGAAACCGTGGAAAACAAGCTTGGCGTGCGCAGTGTCGAAAACGTTCTGCAATACGACATCTGACCGCAGTGCGGCGTTTTAGCGACGCCGCCTTGTCCGCTTCCCGGTAATGAGGCAACACAATGGACAGAGCAGTTGAACAACTGATGTTGATTGGCGGAACGGCCGTTTTGTATTCCCCTGGAGTAGTTGTTGAGCAACGCCAGGCGGCATTCGACTCGATACTCTATGCACAGTTGGTGGCCAACAAGAACGCAGGGTCACGCTTCGATGATGACGAACGATGGTATGCCGCCTATCGCGACGCTTATCGCCAGTTAGGCTGGATCAAGCTGGCCAGCACGCATGACCTGAAAGTGTTGGGGCAGCCTGTGCGCAGTGCGCAGATACAGCCCCTTGAAGCCTGGCTGAAAATGCGCTCGATTCGCGCTGAGGCGGTGCTGGCGTCGATAAAGGCGGGTTTGGGGCGATCTGAGGCAGGTTTTCCTCACCTGCTGAAATTTGGCTCGCTTGACCAGGCGCAAGGTTCGAAGCTGGTGATCGAGCTCGGCATACTCAAGCCAGGGCCGGTGCTGGACCTTTGCTGCATCACGCTGCAGACCGGCACGCCGGTTTCGGGCGTTTCGCTGAACACGCTCATGCGTGAACAGGTGCCTGGGGAAGAAGCCGAGTTCAGTGCGGTTTCCCTGGCGCTGGATAACGGGCGCTTCCAACGCCAGCGGGAAGAGCTCCAGGCGCTGATGAATGCCAAGGACGCGCAGGGTGACTACCGGTTTGACCCTTACGCTTCGCAAGCAGGAGCAAATCATGACTGAGACCGCATCCGCCGTGATCGGCGCAGGTATCGTTTCGTTCCTGCCGGGTATTTCCTCACTACAGGCAAACAAGGTGAAGCTGGCCTTGGCGATGGCCGAGCGGGCTACTGAAACGGCGTACCAGGAAGGGTTGATACAAGACTGGTTTACGTATTATCGCAATCAGCTCAAGTTCATGGGTTGGGACTCGGTTTCGGCCGAACAAATTCATTGGCCCGACGAGCGCCGCAACAAACAGACCGATCAGGTTCTGGAAACCATTTCCGCCACCGCCGGTGAGCATTTTGCTTCAGCAACCAGCCTCGCCATGCAAGAACTGCTATCCAGCCCGGCGGCCCTGGGTGAACTCGAACGCCGTGCTTATGAGCGTCAGCACTTCCAGTTGTTACCTTGTGCGCCAGCGGGTGCCAACCGGGTCGATATGGTGCTTTACCACGAAGTCGATATTCGCGCGGCGTTCAGCGCAGGCTTCATCAGCCACAAGCGCAGCCATCAAATCGTGCGGGCAGAACTGGTGCGCTTCAATCTGCTGGCGTTTGAAAACAGTTACTTGCCCAAGGTGCAGGAGCGCGTGGTGCAGGTGTCGTTACGGCGCATTCTGGATTACGGCGTTTAAGGCGCCATGTAGCCTTTGATGCCGGTGAAGATGATTTGCGCGGCCAGGGCGCAGACGAACAACCCCATCAGCCGGCTGACGATCTGCAACCCCTGGTCGCCGAGAATGCGCTCGATACCGTGTGACAGGTAAAGCACCAGGCCGACGGTAAAGCTGGCCAAAGCGATGCTGATGATGGCCAGCAGCTTGTCGTCCCAGTGCGGCTGGCCGACGCCCATCACCAGCAGGGCGCCGATGGTGCCAGGGCCGACGGTCAGCGGGATGGTCAACGGAACAATGGTCACATCCTGCTGCACGTTGTCGGCCTGCACTGCCGGCTTGCCTTGGGCCATGCCCAGGGCGGAGATGAACAGCACGCTGCCGGCACCGATGCGGAAGGCGTCGGCGGTGATGCCGAAAATACCGAAGATTACCCGCCCGAACAGGTACAACAGCACGCTGGCGACCAGTGCCGCGAAGGCTACCTTCCAGGCCAGTTGCTTACGCTCCTTGCTGGAGTGGCCACGGGTCAGGCTGATGAAGCACGACAGCACGAAGAACGGGCTGTAGAGGACGAGCATTTTCAGGTAGACGCTGAATAACTCATGGAGCATGGGCGCTGGTCCTTGGCAAATATGCGGTCGTGTACGGGAAGTCGTTGTCGCTAGGAAATATGCGCCGGGTTCACCTTGGCTTCGCGCTGGTTGGCCCAGTACTGGATAAGCTCGCGCAACTGCGACAGCTCTACTGGCTTGGCCATGTGCCCGTCCATGCCCGCCAGCCGTGCGCGTTCCTTGTGCTCAGCCAGAATGTGCGCGGTCAACGCCACCACCGGGGTGCGCTGGCGCTGGTTGGCCACCTCCCAGGCGCGCAACTGCTGGGTGGCTGAGAACCCGTCCAGTATCGGCATCTCGCAATCCATCAACACCAGGTCATAGCGCTGTGCTTTCATCGCCTGCAGCGCCTCTTCGCCATTGCTGGCAGTGTCCGGCTCAAGGTTGAGCTTGCCGAGCATCCCGCGGATCACCTTGGTCGAAATGCTGTTGTCCTCGGCTACCAGCACCCGGAAGTCGCCTGGCAGGTCCAGCGCTTGCGGGATGCCAGGCAAGCTGGCAGGCACTGCCTGCTCGCGGCCGCGCTGGGCCAGTTCCTCGGCCAGGGTAGTCTTCAGCGTGTAGCCGGCGACCGGCTTGGCGAGTATCCGCTTGACCCCGGCGTTGCGTGCGATGACCTTGCTCGGGGCATTGCTGATACCGGTCAGCATCACCACCAGGATGTCGTGGTTCAGGCTTGGGTCTTCCTTGATCTTCGCAGCCAGCTGCATACCGGTCATGCCCGGCATGTTCTGGTCCAGCAGCACGGCGTCGAAGTAGTCGCGCAGGTGCGCCTTGGTACGCAACAGGGCCAGGGCCTCTTTGCCCGACGGCACCGCGCTCACATTCATGCCCCAGGCGCTGCACTGTTGCACCAGCACCTTGCGGCAGGTGTCGTTGTCGTCCACCACCAGCACGCGGGCATCGCGCAGCGGGCTGTCGAGGTCGGCCGGTGGCTGTTCCAGGCGCGAAGGGTCCAGCGGCAGGGTCAGCCACAGGGTGTTGCCCATGCCGGTACTGCTTTTGATACCGAACTCGCCCTGCATCAGGCCAATCAGCTGTTTGGCGATGACCAGGCCGAGGTGGCCGCCCAGCTTGCTGCTGGAAAGGAAGTGGTGGCTGTGCAGTTCGGCCTGTAGCAAGGCTTCGCGGTCGGCGGCGGGCAAGGGTTCGCCACTGTCCTGCACGGCAATGCGCAGGCGCGGTGTTTCGCCGCGTTGGTCCAGCGCCACTACCAGCAGAATCTCGCCCTGGTCGGTATTTTTCAAGGCGTTTTCCAGCAGGCTCGACAGCGCCTGACGCAGGCGCGTCGGGTCGCCGCTGATAACCTGCGGCACCTGCGGCTGGGTAAAACTGATCAGCTCGATGTTCTGTTGCTCGGCCTTGGCGCGGAAGATGTTCAGGCAGTCCTCGACCAGTGCGTTGAGGTCGAATTGCACGTCATCCAGTTCGATCTGCCTGGACTCCAGCTTGGAAATGTCGAGAATTTCGTTGATCAGCGTCAGCAGTTCGTTGCCGGCACTGTGGATGGTCTGCACGTAGTCACGCTGCTTGACCGACAGTGGTGTGCCCAGCAGCAGCTCGGTCATGCCCAGCACGCCGTTCATGGGGGTGCGGATTTCGTGGCTGATCTTGGCCAGGAACTCGGCCTTGGCGTTGATTTCGGCGTCGCTGGCGGCCAGTGCGCGGCTGGCGCTGAAGCGCTCTTCGCTCATGCGCCGCAGGCGTTCGCTGACGGCCAGGTTGAGCAACAAGCCGCTGGCCACCGTCAGGCCCAGCAGGATGCACAGCAGCCAAGGCGTGGACGTGCGGGTCAGGCCCAACAGCGCCGGCAGCAGCACCAGCCCGCCCAGGTTGAACACCACCATGGCCAGGCTGAACAGGCGCCCGGGTGCATAGCCCCGGTACCAGTGGTAGCTGCTGACCAGCAGCATGCTTACGCTGCCCAGGGCCAGCAAGGCGTAGGTCATCAGGTTGAGGGGCAGGGTATCGACAAACAGCAGCACCAGGCCGCTGACCCCGACCACCAGCATTTCACCTTGCAGCAGGCGGTTAAGCCGCGGTGAGTTGCAGGGGGAAAAGAAATGCTGGGTGAAATACAGCCCGGCCAGGCCCGCCAGAACCAGCGTCAGGTAGGCGGCCGGGGTTTGCGCGTTGTGCCACACGTGCCACCAGGGGCCACTGAGGTTCAGCAAAATCAGGCCGCTGAGCAGCATCAGGCCGTGGTACAGCGCCAGGATCAGGGTGGTGGTGGAGCGGCTGTAGAGGAAGCGGATCAGGTTGTGCAGGATCAGCATCACCAAACCGCCAAACAGCATGCCGAACAGCAGTGGCTGGCTCTGGTCCGAGGCGGCTACGGCTGCAGGCTCCAGGCTGATAGCCGGGCGCAACTGATGTTCGGAGACCAGGCGCAGGTAGATATCCAGCGGTTGCTTGCTGTTGGGCAGGGGCAGTACATGGTCGCTTCCCCGCAGGGTCGGGCTGGCATTGCCGGCCAGGCGCCCGTGGTGCAGCTGACGCAGGAGTTTGTCGCCATCGAGGGCGTAGAGGTCAAGGCCAGAGAGGTCGGGTGCGAATACCCGTAGCAGTTGCTCCTGGTCGCCTGGCGCCAGGCGGTAGTGCAGCCACAAGGCCTGTTCTGGTGGGGCAGCATCCAGCTCGGCAAGCACCAGCGGGCTGAACTGGTTACGGTAGCGTTCGGAGCGTACATCGCTCAGTTGCAGGTTGGCCTGTTCATCAAGCAGAACGGTCCAGCCTCCGTCAGTTTCGGCAGCAGCCGGAAACAGGCAGAGCAAGGTCAGCAAGCTGACGATCAGAGCTGAGGCAATCCGAAGCCGACGCACTACGAGATCCCTTCTTAGCCGATGTGCCGGGTGTTAACTATGCGCGGCGCGCCAAGTCGAAGGCAAGGCCCGTGCCGGGCCTTGTCGACGAGCCGGATACCATGCGCCGGGCGTTTGACAGCCCCGGGCAGCACGGTGTTCCGGTACAACTTACTGCTGGTGCTCACCGCGCTCACGGGCGATGGCCCGGTAGCCGATGTCGGTACGGTAGAAGCTGCCGTTCCAGCTCACTTCCTTGGCCAGGCGGTAAGCCTGCTGCTGTGCATCGGCAACGGTGCTGCCCATGGCAGTGGCGCACAGCACGCGCCCGCCGTTGGTAACCACTTGGCCGTCCTTGAGCGAAGTGCCGGCATGGAATACCTTGCCTTCGATCTTGGCAGCAGCGTCCAGGCCGTTGATGGCGTCGCCCTTGGCGTAATCGCCCGGGTAACCGCCAGCCGCCAGTACGACGCCCAGGCTCGGGCGCGGGTCCCATTGGGCTTCGACTTTGTCCAGCGCCTTGGCGAAGGCGGCTTCGATCAGCAGCACCAGGCTCGATTCCAGGCGCAGCATGACGGGTTGGGTTTCCGGGTCGCCGAAGCGGCAGTTGAACTCGATGACCTTGGGGTTGCCCGCCTTGTCGATCATCAGGCCAGCGTAAAGGAAGCCGGTGTAGACGTTGCCTTCCTCGGCCATGCCGCGCACGGTCGGCCAGATGACCTGGTCCATCACGCGCTGGTGAACGTCGGCGGTGACCACCGGGGCAGGGGAGTAGGCACCCATGCCGCCCGTGTTCGGGCCGGTGTCCTGGTTGCCAACGCGCTTGTGGTCCTGGCTGGTGGCCATGGGCAGCACGTTTTGGCCGTCGACCATGACGATGAAGCTGGCTTCCTCGCCGTCGAGGAACTCTTCGATCACCACGCGCGAGCCTGCTTCGCCGAAGGCGTTGCCAGCCAGCATGTCACGTACCGCGGCTTCGGCTTCTTCGAGGGTCATGGCCACGATCACGCCTTTGCCCGCAGCCAGGCCGTCGGCCTTGATCACGATCGGTGCGCCTTTCTCTTGCAGGTAGGCAAGTGCAGGCTCGATTTCGGTGAAGTTCTGGTAGTCGGCGGTCGGGATCTTGTGGCGCGCCAGGAAGTCCTTGGTGAAAGCCTTGGAACCTTCCAGCTGGGCCGCGCCCTTGGTTGGGCCGAAGCAGTCCAGGCCACGGCTGCGGAACAGGTCGACCACACCAATGACCAGTGGCGCTTCCGGGCCGACGATGGTCAGGTCGACGTTCTTCTCGGCGAAGTCGGCCAGTTGCTCCAGGGCGCAGACGTCGATGGCGACGTTCTCGCACTTGGCTTCAATGGCGGTGCCGGCGTTGCCTGGGGCAACGAAGACTTTTTCGACGCGTGGGTCCTGGGCGACTTTCCAGGCCAGGGCGTGCTCACGGCCGCCGCTGCCGATGATCAAAACTTTCATGTCAAAACCTCGATTCAGGTGATCCTCGGGCTTGCGCCGAACACTGTGGGAGCGGGCGTGCCCGCGAATGCGGCGGTGCATGCACCATCGTATTCGCGGGCGCGCCCGCTCCCACAGGATCTCCGCTTGCCAGGGATCCGCGTAATTAGTGGCGGAAGTGGCGCATACCGGTGAAGACCATTGCAATGCCAGCTTCATCAGCGGCAGCAATCACCTCAGCATCACGCATCGAACCACCCGGCTGGATCACGGCGCTGATACCCACTTTAGCCGCGTTGTCGATGCCATCACGGAACGGGAAGAACGCATCCGAAGCCATGACTGCACCCTGCACCTGCAGGCCAGCATGCTCGGCCTTGATTGCAGCAATGCGTGCGGAGTTGACGCGGCTCATCTGGCCGGCGCCTACGCCGATGGTCTGGCGCTGCTTGGCGTAGACAATGGCGTTGGACTTGACGAACTTGGCCACTTTCCAGGCGAACACCAGGTCGTGGACTTCTTGCTCTGTCGGTGCACGCTTGGTGACGATTTTCAGGTCATCGGCGGTGATCATGCCGATATCGCGGCTCTGCACCAGCAGGCCACCGTTGACGCGCTTGAAGTCCCAACCGGCAGCGCGCTCGGCAGGCCACTCGCCGCATTCCAGCAGGCGGACGTTCTGCTTGGCAGCCACCACGTCGCGCGCAGCCTGGGAAATTTTCGGGGCGATGATCACTTCGACGAACTGGCGATCGACGATGGCCTTGGCGGTTTCCCCGTCCAGTTCGCGGTTGAAGGCAATGATGCCGCCGAATGCCGACTCGGTGTCGGTGGCGTAGGCCAGGTCGTAAGCCTTGCGGATGCCGCCCTCGTCTTCAGGCACAACCGCTACGCCGCACGGGTTGGCGTGCTTGACGATGACGCAGGCCGGCTTGACGAAGCTCTTCACGCATTCCAGCGCGGCGTCGGTGTCGGCCACGTTGTTGAACGACAGTTCCTTGCCCTGCAGCTGCACGGCGGTGGAAATGCTGGCTTCGCCTTTCTTGGCTTCTACGTAGAACGCCGCGCTCTGGTGCGGGTTCTCGCCGTAGCGCATTTCCTGGGCCTTGACGAACTGGCTGTTGAAGGTGCGCGGGAATTCGCTGCGCGCTTCGGTGCTCAGGGTGTCCTTGGCCTGGTCGATGGTGCCCATGTAGTTGGCGATCATGCCGTCGTAGGCAGCGGTGTGCTCGAACGCCTTGAGCATCAGATCGAAGCGCTGGGCGTAGGTCAGGCCACCGGCCTTCAGGCCTTCGACGATGCCGGCGTAGTCGCTGGCGTTGACCACGATGGCCACGTCTTTGTGGTTTTTGGCAGCCGAACGGACCATGGTCGGGCCGCCGATGTCGATGTTCTCGATGGCCGTCGGCAGGTCACAGCCAGGCTTGGAAATGGTTGCCTCGAACGGGTACAGGTTGACCGCGACCAGGTCGATCGGCTTGATACCGTGCTCGTTCATGATGGCGTCGTCGGTGCCGCGACGGCCGAGGATGCCACCGTGGATCTTCGGGTGCAGGGTCTTGACCCGGCCATCCATCATTTCGGCGAAGCCGGTGTAGTCGGCCACTTCCACCGCGTTCACGCCGTTGTCCTTGAGCAGCTTGTAGGTGCCGCCGGTGGACAGGATCTCGACACCGAGCTGCTGCAGCTCACGGGCGAATTCGAGGATACCGGTCTTGTCGGAGACGCTGATCAGGGCGCGGCGGACTGGCAGGCGGGTAGTCTGGTCGGTCATTTCGGGTTCCAATAACGCGGTGGAGTCAGCAAAAAAGGCGCCTCTGTTCAGGGAGCCGCCTTTTCTGGTTGGGATTCTGGCTTACAGCAAGTCGTACTGCTTGAGCTTCTTGCGCAGGGTGCCTCGGTTCAGCCCGAGCATCTCGCTGGCCTTGGTCTGGTTGCCCTTCACGTAGTTCATCACGCATTCGAGCAGGGGCGCCTCGACTTCGGAGAGCACCAGGTTGTACACGTCCGTGACGGTCGCGCCTTCCAGGTGGGCGAAGTAGTTGTGCAGCGCCTTCTCGACGCTGTCGCGAAGGGTCTGGCCCTCTTCGCTCGGCGTGTTGAGGTGCTGTTTCAGGTTGGCGTTGTCGCTCACGGGCGTTGTTCCACTCACAAATGTCTCGGTCATCATCGTCATGCGGCCACCCCTTGTCCGTCCTCTGTCTCAAGGCTCTGTCGACGTTCACTGAAAAACGCGCGAACGTTGGCGCACTGCGCTTGTGTGTCTTCCAAAGCGTTGAACCGGGAGCGAAACTCCTTGCCGCCGGGTCGTGTTGCCAGGTACCAGCCAACGTGCTTGCGGGCGATACGTACGCCCATCACATCGCCATAGAAGGCATGCAACGCGGCCAGGTGCTCAAGCAGGATGCGTTCCACTTCATCCAGTTGCGGCGCTGGCAGGTGTTCACCAGTGCGCAGGTAATGCTCGACCTCGCGAAAGATCCATGGCCGCCCTTGGGCAGCCCGGCCGATCAGCAGGCCATCGACCCCGGTGGCATCCAGCACCGCCCGGGCCTTTTCTGGCGAAGTGATATCGCCGTTGGCAAAAACCGGAATCGACACCGCCTGCTTGATGGCAGCGATGGTGTCGTATTCGGCTTCGCCTGTGTACAGGTCGGCGCGTGTGCGGCCATGCACCGCCAGCGCCTGGATACCAGCCTGTTCAGCGATTTTCGCCACGTTCAGGCCGTTCTTGTTCGCCCGGTCCCACCCGGTGCGGATCTTCAGGGTCACCGGTACGTCCACGGCGCCGACTACGGCGTGGAGGATTTCGCTGACCAAGGCTTCATCTCTCAATAAAGCAGAGCCTGCAGCTTTGTTGCAGACTTTTTTTGCCGGGCAGCCCATGTTGATGTCGATGATCTGGGCACCCGCTTCGACGTTGGCCTTTGCCGCCGCTGCCATCATCTGCGCATCACCACCGGCGATCTGAACCGAGCGTGGCTCGGGATCACCTTCATGGATGCGGCGCAGGCTCGACTTGCGGCTGTTCCACAGGCTCATGTCGCTGCTGACCATTTCCGATACCACCATGCCTGCGCCCAGGCGCTGGCAAAGTGTACGGAAAGGCTGGTCCGTGACCCCGGCCATGGGCGCGAGGATCAGGTTGTTACGTAGTGTGTATTGGCCGATGCGTACCGCCGACATAGGTGATCCCTGTTGTGGGGCCGAATCTTGGAGTTCGAAAAAGGGTTGGCATGATACCCGCTCTCGGTGACCGGATAAAGATGGATTTGGATAAAATCTGAACAGTTGTCGGCTTATGACTTTTGGTATGAGCAAAGATCCGGGCATCGCGCGGACCCTGTGGGAGCGGGCGTGCCCGCGAAGCAGGCGCCGCAGTGGATGGCACGGGCTTTGCCCGTGTTCGCGGGCATGCCCGCTCCCACAGGGTTGTGCTGACTATTCCGGCGAGCGGAAGCTCAGGCTGTAGTTCACGGCCTTCGGCCCCGGGTCGAGGATGTCCAGGGCGATATGGATCGGCGTCTGGCTTGGCATGTCGCCACGCCCGGCCAATTCGCCGGACAGGTACTCGCTGGGCTTGAAGCGCCGGCTGGCGATCAGTTGGCCATTGAGGTCGGCAAAGCGCAGCTCCAGCAGCGGGAACGGCTGGGCGAACGGTGCCCGGTTGTAAATGATGGCATCGACGATCAGCGCGCCCTTGAAGTCCGGGTGGCTGCGCACCACCAGGTTGCTGCTCTTGATCCGTGCGATATCAACGCGGGTTGGCACCTCGCACCCGACCATCGGGCAGATTTGCTGGAAGATTGACCGGTACTGGTCCTGACGGGCCATTTCGTCGAAGTGGAACCACACGTACTGGAACAGCAGCAGGCCGGCGGCCAGCAGGGTCAGAAAACCCCACAGCAGGCGCTTGCCCCAGTTGGGTGCGGGCTTTTCCCAGCCCAGTTGCAGTGGGTCGTCGACCACGTCAACCAGCGGCTCCTTGCGCACCGGGCGCTCGGGCTTACCGGCAAGGCCCGGTTCCAGGCGCTCACCGGGCAAGGGCTCGACAGCGTCGTCGTCGCGCGCCGACAGGTGCAATGCCAGCGGCTCATCGTCGCGGGCGCTCAGGCCTTGCACCGGGATTTCGTCATCGCTGGCACGCAATGGCTCGTTGAATGCGGGCTGGTCATCGATTACGGCGGCGTGGCGTACGGGCGGCTCGTCATCGATGTCCAGGTCAAGGCTGCTGCCCAGGGTCGGCTCGGTGCGCTCGCCGGGTTCTGGCTCCAGGTCCAGCTCCAGGGGCTGCGGTTCCAGCAGCACCGGGGCGGGCTCTGCTGGCGTTTGCGGCTCAAAGGGCTCGTCGGTGGCGTTGCCGAACAAGTCGTCCGCATGCTCGTCCGGGTGCAGCTCGTCACGGCGCGCCTGCAACCCGTCATCCTGGTTGGCGGGGCGTGCCGGTGCCGGCTGGCCGCGCTGCTCCAGGCGCGCCAGTTCCTGGTCGAGGTCGAGTGCGTCCAGCGCCTGGGCCGTCAGGGCCCAGTCCTCGTCAGGCGTGATGCTGCGCTCGCGGCTGGCAGGTTCGGGCGTGATCGACGGCTCGACTACTGGCTCGGCAGGTGCCGCTGGCACAGGCGCCGGTACCGGCACCTCAGGTGCGCTGGCACGGCTTTGTTCCAGCAGTTGCCTGGCGGCATTGAACACCTGCAGGCAATGGCCGCAGCGCACCACGCCGCGGGCCACGCTCAACTGGTGGTGGGTGACGCGAAAGCTGGTCTGGCAATGCGGGCACTGGGTGACGAAACTGTCGGTCATGCGGCGATCCGGGAGCTGTGCAGAGAAATATTCTAGGCCCGCTTAGCGGCGGCGACCACTGATGCGCACCCAGCCATCGCGAACGACGATCGGGTCCAGCTCGAAGTCGGCGGCGTAGGCGGCTGCCACTTCCTCGCCCTGCTCGGCAAGGATGCCCGAAAGTGCCAGCAGACCACCTGGGCGGACCAGGCCGGACAACTGCGGCGCCAGGGAGACCAGTGGGCCGGCCAGGATGTTGGCGACCAGCACATCGGCCTGCATGGCCGGCATGTGCTCGGGCAGGTACAGCGCCAGTTTCTCGTCGGCGATGCCGTTGCGCTGAGCGTTGTCACGCGAAGCCTCGATGGCCTGCACGTCGATGTCGGTACCCACTGCTTCACGTGCGCCCAGCAACAGCGCAGCGATGGCCAGGATGCCCGAACCGCAGCCGAAGTCCAGCACCTGGGTGCCTTCCATTTGCTGGCCGTCGAGCCACTCCAGGCACAACGCGGTGGTGGGGTGGGTGCCAGTGCCGAAGGCCAGGCCTGGGTCGAGCAGCAGGTTGACGGCGTCCTTTTCCGGGGCGTCATGCCAACTCGGCACGATCCACAGACGCTGGCCGAAACGCATCGGCTGGAAGTTGTCCATCCAGCTGCGTTCCCAGTCCTGGTCCTCGATCACTTCGGCCTGGTGCTCGGGCAACTCGGCGCCGGTCAGCAGGCGCAAGTGGGAGAACACCTGCTCAGGTTCGGCATCGGCCTCGAACAGGGCCAGCAGATGGGTGTGCGACCACAACGGGGTGGTGTTGAGGTCTGGTTCGAAGATCGGCTGATCTTCGGCGTCCATGAACGTGACCGAGACGGCACCTACTTCAAGCAGGGCATCTTCGTAGGTTTCGGCTTGTTCCGGGCTGATGGCCAGGCGTACTTGCAGCCAGGGCATGGCGGGCACCTTTGGTAAATCGACAGAGGGCAGCCCTAGGCTGCGCGAAGGCTGGCAGTTTACGCGAGTGCAGAGAGTTTGTGGATTGAATAGGGTGGATTGAGTCGGGGCTGCTGCGCAGCCCAATCGCCGGCAAGCCAGCTCCCACAGAGTTCGCGAATTGCTTTGGGCCTATGCAAATCCTGTGGGAGCTGGCTTGCCGGCGATTAGGCCATGAGCCCGATCATCAATGTGTCAGACAAAACAGAGCGAAAGCGACTCGGCTATATAAGCAGGCTTCTCTTCACCCTCGATTTCCAGGGTGGCAATTGCCTTGAGCAGCCACTGCCCCGGCTTTTTCTCTGTCACCTCGGCCAGGTCCACCTTCAACCGCACCTGGCTGTCGACCTTGACCGGCTGGATGAACCGCACGCTGTCCAGCCCATAGTTCACCACCATCTTCAGCCCTTGCGGCAGGACCAGGATGTCCTCGATCAGCTTGGGGATCAGTGACAATGTCAGGAAACCATGGGCAATCGTGCCGCCAAACGGGGTTTTTGCGGCTTTTTCAGGATCGACATGAATGAACTGGAAATCGCCCGTCGCCTCGGCGAACAGGTTGATGCGCTGCTGGTCGATCTTCAGCCAGGCAGAGCGGCCCAGTTCCTTACCAACGTATTGCGAAAGCTCTGTAACCGGTACATAGGGCATCGCTGACTCTCCAGGTTGTCAGTTGGTACGAAAGTGCTAGATCAGCACGGCGAACCGTTTCAGTCAAGTTGTCCGCTTTTCGGCGAATATCGATCTATAGCCGTGCGTGCTTATAATGGCGGCCATGCCCGAGGGAGATGCTTATGCTGTTGCGTGGTTTGACCTGGCTGGTGCTGTTCCAGCTGCTGGGGACGGCGATCAATCACTTGCTGGTGCCGTTTCTGCCGGGGCCGATCATCGGCCTGGTGCTGCTGTTGTGCTTCCTCATGGCGCGCGGTGAAGTCGGCAAGCCACTCAATGAAGCCGCCAGCAGCCTGCTGCGCTACCTGCCGCTATTGCTGGTGCCGCCGGCGGTAGGGGTGATGGTGTATGCCAAGGACATCGCCGCCGACTTCTGGGCAATCGTCGGTGCCTTGCTGATTTCCTGCTTGCTGACACTGGTGTTTGTCGGTGTGCTGATGCAGAAGCTCATCCACCGCCAGGGCAAGCGCGAGGAGCAGCCATGATGCTCGACTGGCAAGGCGCGGTCGCCGCGGTGGTGCATCATCCCTTGTTCGGCATCGGCATTACGCTGGGGGCTTATCAAGTGGTGCTGGCAGCCTACGAGAAAACCCGCTGGATCTTCCTGCAGCCGGTGTTGGTGTCGATGTTGCTGGTAATTGGCGTGTTACTGGTATGCGGCATCGAATACAGCGAGTACCGCAAGAGCACCGAAATCATGAACATCCTGCTGGGCCCCGCCACCGTGGCGCTGGCAGTGCCGCTGTATCTCAACCTGCGGCGTATCCGGCAGCTGTTCTGGCCCACATTTACTACGCTGGTAGTCGGAGGCCTGTTCGCTACGCTCTGCTGCCTGTTGCTAGGCTGGTGGTTCGGTGCAGAACACATGATCCTGATGACCATGGCACCCAAGTCGGTGACCTCGCCAATCGCCATGCTGGTGGCAGAGCAGATTGGCGGTGTGGCGGCCCTGGCGGCAGTGTTCGTACTGATCACCGGGGTGATTGGCGCAATCTTCGGCCCGGCGCTGCTGAGCCGCTTTGGCGTGCACAGCCCCGAGGCGCGCGGCATGTCGCTGGGGATTACAGCGCATGCGGTGGGCACTTCGGTTGCCCTGCAGGAAAGTGATGAATGCGGCGCTTTTGCCGCGCTGGCGATGAGCTTGATGGGGGTAGCCACGGCAGTGTTCCTGCCGTTGGCGGTCAGCCTGGTGGCTTGAGGAGTTGTGATGACACTACCGCTGTTTCCGCTCAATACCGTGCTGTTCCCGGGCTGCTTTCTCGATTTGCAGATTTTCGAGGCGCGTTATCTGGACATGATCGGGCGCTGCATGAAGCAGGGCGCAGGTTTTGGCGTGGTCTGCATCCTGGAGGGCGAGCAGGTTGGCAAGGCGCCACCGATGGTCGCCTCGATCGGCTGTGAAGCGGTGATTCGCGACTTCGTGCAGCAGGATAATGGCTTGCTGGGCATTCGCGTCGAAGGTGTGCGGCGCTTCAACCTGGACAGCACCGAGGTGCAGAAGGACCAGTTGCTGGTGGGCCAGGTGCAATGGTTGCCGGAGCAGGCGGACAGCCCGTTGCTTGAGGCAGATGATGACTTGTTGGCGTTGTTGGTGGCCTTGGGCGAACACCCCATGGTCGAGGCGCTGGACATGCCGCGCCCGGTGGACGGGCGCCAGGCGCTGGCCAACCAGCTGGCTTACCTGTTGCCGTTCATGGAAGAAGACAAGCTGGACTTGCTGACCCTTGACTCGCCGCAGCAGCGGCTGGGCGAGATCCAGAAGCTGCTGGAGCGGATTCAGGGTGAGTTGTTCGCCTGAAGGTTCTCTAGTGCCAGTGCGGGCCTCTTCGCGGGCTTGCCCGCTCCCACAGGTATGTCACTCGCTGCAAGGCTGGTGCAGTACCTGTGGGAGCGGGCAAGCCCGCGAAGAGGCCCGCACATGCATCATCAATATTGATAACGCAACAAAGCCTGTGGCAGCGCATGCATGGCAAAGAACGCCAGCAGCGCGGTACACGCTGGCAACACCAGCCACCACACCCGCTGCGGCAATGCCGGCAACGTCTGCCGGTGTTGCACCAGCGTCAGGCTAAGCGCACACACGCAGCATGCCAGCAGGGCCCCGGCGAGGATGTCGGTCGGCCAGTGTGCCCCCAGGTACACCCGCGATAGCGCAATCGCCAGTGCCGGAATACAGCCCAGCATCACCCAGGTCAGGCGCATGCGCGGCGGCTGGCCACGCCCCGCCAGCACCGCCAATACCAGAAAGAACGCGAACGACGCCGAACTGTGCCCGCTGGGCATGCTGTAGCTGGTGAGCGGGTCAGTCAGTACTTCAGGCCTGGCGCGGGCAAACAGCCATTTGAGGCTGCCGTTCGCCAGCGCCGTACCTATCAGTGCGCCACCGGCGAACAGGGCATGGCGCCATTGCCGGGCAAGCAGCAGCAAGCCCGTCAGCAAGCCACCGAGGAAGAACTGGGTCTTGAAGTCGCCCAGGCGAGTGACCAGCACCACAGTGCCATCAATGGCTTGGCTGCGGTGTTCCTGAACCAGCGTCATCACGCCCTGGTCGAACTCGTGCAGGTAGGGCCAACCCAGGAAGATCCCGGCCAATGCCAGAAAACTCAAGCCCGCGACCAATCGGGTGCCATGGCGCTGATCGCGAATGCTGCTGTTCAGGCTCAGCCCGATGATGACTGCCAATGTGCCGGCGATGATGCCGGCATCCAGCCAGAAGCCTTCCGGTAGCGGCAGGCGCATGGCCGCCCCGGTGGCCCAGCCTGGCAGCAGGTAGGCTACCGACCAGCCAGCACCTGCCACCAGGCTGACGGCGATGAAGCGTGGCAAAGGCATGTCGAACATGCCGGCAACCATCGGTAGCATCGGCCGCAGCGGGCCAATGAAGCGGCCTACCAGCAGGCTGGCAATGCCGTAGCGCTGGAAGTAGGTCTCGGCGCTGCTGATCCACTCTGGGTGGTGGCGTATTAGTGGCAGGCGTCGGATGTTCTGGTGGAAGTACTTGCCCACCGTGTACGACAACGCATCGCCCAGCAGGCCGCCAAGAAAGCCCAGCAGCAACGTTTCGCCCAGGGTGAAGGCGCCACTGCCGGCCAAAACCGCGACCGCGAACAGCAGCACGGTGCCCGGCACGATGATGCCGGCAATGGCCAGGCACTCGATGCAGGCGATGAGGAAAATTGCCACGCCAAGCCACTGCGGGTTGGCGCTGAGCCAGCCGGTCAGGCCGTCGAGCCATTGGCCCATGTTCAGCTTCCTTGTTCGAGAATGAAGAAGTCACGGCCTTCGACTTGGCCGCGACGTAACGGGTTCCGTGTGCAGAACCGGGCGTACTCGGCATCGACGAAGCGGTAGGGCAGGTGCTCGTCGCGCCCGTGCGGGATGCCCAGGCGGGCGGCCTGGATTACCCGTGGTACGGCGTTGCCGCAATCTTCCACATACAGGCGCTCGGCGTCGAAGCGCTGGGCGTCCCAGTGTGGCACTTGCAGGCCCAAGGCTCGGCACAGCAGGGTCTGGCCGGCGCACAGGCGTTCATCCGGGCGCACCTTGCCGCTGGCGTCGGGATTGTTCAGTTGCATTTGCGCCAGGCTGTTCGGGCCCGAGCGGGCATCCTGCCAAGGATAGGCAGACTTGATCAGCACCGCGTTCCCTGGGCCGTGGGCGCTGAAGTTCAGCGAGTCGCCGCCGCGGGCGTAGTACATGTAGATATGCCCGCCATCGAGAAACAGCGCCTTGCGCTTTTCGGTATAGCCGAGCGAGGCGTGGCTGCCTTTGTCGGTGAGGTAGTAGGCCTCGGTTTCGATGATACGCGCAGCCAGCCACAGGTCGCCTTGGCGATGGCGGATTACCTTGCCCAGCAAGGCCTTGGCCAGGGTCTGGGCGTCGCGGTCGAAAAAGCTGTCGGGCAGGGCAGGCATGCGGGCGGTTCGTGATTGGGGAGGCGGGGATGATAGCAATGAATGGCTTAATCGAGGCTGAATCGAGCGTGATGTTGGCGGGGCCGGCCCTTTCGCGGGCATGCCCGCTCCCACAGGTACTGCATAGCCCCAGGCCTTGTGAAATCCCTGTGGGAGCGGGTTCACCCGCGAAAGGGCCACAATAGGAGAAAGAAATTTCGATAACCCCGGTTACATCTTTCCTGCACATTGTCCCTGACCATTTTCTACCATCCGCCACCCGCCGCTGGGCGTACACCTGCGCGGCAGTTATAATCAGCCGATTTCCCCTTCGCCAAGACACCGAACCCATGACTGAGTCCGTTCTTGACTACATGACCCGCTTGGGTCGCGCTGCCCGTGAGGCTTCCCGGGTGATCGGCCGTGCCAGCACCGCGCAGAAGAATCGCGCCCTGCAAGCCGCTGCCGACGCGCTGGACGCTGCCCGTGCCGAGCTGACGGCTGCCAACGAGCTGGACCTGGCCGCCGGCCGCGCCAACGGGCTGGAGCCTGCGCTGCTCGACCGCCTGGCGCTGACCCCTGCACGCATCGACGGCATGATCACCGGCTTGCGTCAGGTGGCCAGCCTGCCGGACCCGGTCGGCGCCATCCGCGACATGAGCTACCGCCCATCGGGTATTCAGGTAGGCAAGATGCGCGCGCCGCTGGGGGTGATCGGGATCATCTACGAGTCGCGCCCGAACGTGACCATCGATGCCGCCAGCCTGTGCCTGAAGTCGGGCAACGCGACCATCCTGCGTGGCGGCTCCGAGGCCATCCACTCCAACCGCGCCATCGCCACCTGCATCCAGCGTGGCCTGGCCGCTGCCGGCCTGCCGGCAGCCGTGGTGCAAGTGGTCGAAACCACCGATCGCGAAGCCGTGGGCGCGCTGATCAGCATGCCGCAATTTGTCGACGTCATTGTGCCGCGAGGCGGTCGTGGGCTGATCGAGCGCATCAGCCGCGATGCCCGCGTGCCGGTGATCAAGCACCTGGACGGCATCTGCCATGTCTATGTCAGCCAGCATGCCGACCTGGACAAGGCCTGGAACGTGGCTTTCAACGCCAAGACCTACCGGTACGGCATCTGTGGCGCCATGGAAACACTGCTGGTCGACCAGCAGGTGGCCGAGCGCTTCCTGCCGGAAATGGCCCGTCGCTTCCAGGAAAAGGGCGTGGAGCTGCGAGGCTGCGAGCGCACCCGGGCGATCATCGACGCCAAGCCGGCCACTGAAGACGACTGGCACACCGAATACCTGGACGCGATCCTGTCTATCCGCGTCGTCGATGGCCTCGACCAGGCCATCGAGCACATCAACCACTACGGTTCGCATCACACCGACTCGATCATCAGCGAACACCAGGGTGAAGCCCGCCAGTTCATGGCTGATGTCGACTCGGCGTCGGTCATGCTCAACACCCCGACCTGCTTTGCCGACGGTTTCGAGTACGGGCTGGGTGCGGAAATCGGCATTTCCACCGACAAGCTGCATGCCCGCGGCCCGGTCGGCCTGGAAGGCCTGACCTGCGAAAAGTACGTAGTGATCGGCGACGGCCAGCTGCGCGGCCAGGGGTCCTGCTGAGTTGAGCAAGGCCCAGGCAGTCCGGCGTATCGGCATTCTTGGCGGCACTTTCGACCCCGTGCACATCGGCCACCTGCGCAGCGCGCTGGAAGTGGCCGAGTTCATGGGGCTGGATGAGCTGCGCCTGTTGCCCAACGCCCGGCCGCCGCATCGCGACACCCCGCAGGTAGCCGCCGAGCATCGCCTGGCCATGGTTCGCGAAGCGGTGCAGGGTGTTGCCTGCCTGAGCGTCGATGCCCGCGAACTGGCGCGTGACAAGCCGTCGTACACCATCGACACGCTGGAATCGATCCGCGCCGAGCTGGCCGGCAACGACCAGCTGTTCCTGGTGCTGGGCTGGGATGCCTTCTGTGGCCTGCCTACCTGGCACCGCTGGGAAGAACTGCTGCAACACTGTCACATCCTGGTGCTGCAACGCCCGGATGCCGACGTAGAACCCCCTGACGAGCTGCGCAACCTGCTGGCTGCGCGCTCGGAGAGCGATCCCGCCGCCATGTCCGGCCCGGCGGGAAATATTTCGTTCGTCTGGCAGACGCCGCTTGCGGTGTCGGCTACACAGATCCGACAGCTGCTGGCCAGCGGCAAATCGGTGAGGTTCCTGGTGCCGGACGCCGTACTGGCCTACATAGAGGCGCACGAACTGTATCGTGCGCCTAACTGATGGTGCCTCTGGCGCCTCATCCAACGAGTTGAACGAGTTTTATATGACCAAGCAGAAAATTTACGGCGAAGAACTGGTCGCCCTGACCAAGGCAGCGCTGGAAGACGTCAAGGCCCAGGACATCCAGGTCATCGACGTGCGCGAGAAGCACAGCCTGACCGACTACATGATCATTGCCACCGGTACCTCCAACCGCCAGATCAACGCGATGCTGGAAAAGGTCCGCGAAGCGGTGAAGAGCAAGGGCGCCCAGCCACTGGGTGAAGAAGGCAAGGGCGACAGCGATTGGGTGCTGCTGGACCTGAACGACGTCATCGTCCACATGATGACCGCCGCTGCCCGCCAGTTCTACGACCTGGAACGCCTGTGGCAGGGTGCCGAGCAAAGCCGTGCCGCCGATGGCAAGCACCACAGCCCGGACCACGCCCACGAGTACTCCGACAAGCTCAAAGACCGCGAATAAGGAAAGCGCCGTGCGTTTGCGCCTGATCGCGGTCGGCTCGCGCATGCCGAAGTGGGTGGAGGAAGGCTGGCATGAATATGCCAAGCGCCTGCCCGCCGAGCTGTCGCTGGAGCTGGTGGAAATCCCGCTGAACACCCGTGGCAAGAATGCCGACGTCGCCCGCCTGATTCGTCAGGAGGGCGAGGCCATGCTAAGCAAGGTTCAGCCTGGGGAACGCATTGTCACCCTCGAGGTCCATGGCAAGCCCTGGAGTACCGAGCAACTGGCGACCGAGCTGGACCGCTGGCGCCTGGATGCGCGCACGGTGAATTTGATGGTGGGCGGCCCGGAAGGCCTGGCGCCTGAGGTTTGCGCGCGCGCCGAGCAACGCTGGTCGCTGTCGCCGCTGACCTTGCCGCACCCGTTGGTAAGGATACTCATCGGCGAGCAGATCTACCGCGCCTGGACCGTGTTGTCCGGGCACCCTTACCACAAATGAGCCTGTAAGCAGTCCGATGTCGCAGCCGATCCGTCTCAAGGACCACGAGAAAGACGCCCGCCTGGTGCGCAACCGCGTCGTGGTCGGCGCAGTGGCGATCATGCTGCTTATTTGCGTGCTGATTGCGCGGCTGTACTACCTGCAGATCATCCAGTACGACTATCACTCGACGCTGTCGGAGAACAACCGGGTGCATGTGCAGCCGATTCCGCCGACGCGCGGGCTGATCTTCGACCGCAACGGTGTGATCGTGGCCGACAACCGGCCCAGCTTCAGCCTGTCGATGACCCGTGAACGTGCGGGTAACTGGCAGGAAGTGCTGGACACCATCGTCGAAGTGCTGGAGCTGACGCCAGAGGACCGCGCCCTGTTCGAGAAGCGCATGCGCCAGGGGCGCCGGCCATTCGAACCGGTGCCGATCCTGTTCGAGCTTAACGAAGAGCAGATCGCCCGGGTGGCAGTAAACCAGTTCCGCCTGCCAGGTGTAGAGGTGGTGGCCCAGCTGGTGCGGCATTACCCGCAGGGGGCGCATTTCGCCCATTCGGTGGGCTATGTGGGGCGCATCAACGAGAAAGAGCTGAAAACGCTCGACCCGGTGAACTACAGCGGCACCCACCACATAGGCAAGACGGGTATCGAGCGCTTCTACGAAGACGCCCTGCATGGCCAGGTCGGCTACGAGGAAGTCGAGACCAACGCCCGGGGGCGTGTGCTGCGGGTGCTCAAGCGCACCGACCCGAAACCCGGCAAGGACATTGTGCTGAGCCTGGACATCAAGCTGCAGGAAGCCGCCGAGGCCGCCCTGGGTGGCCGGCGTGGCGCGGTGGTGGCACTCGACCCGCGTACCGGCGAGGTTCTGGCAATGGTCAGTCAGCCAAGCTTCGACCCCAACCTGTTCGTCACCGGCATCAGCTTCAAGGCTTACGCCGAACTGCGTGATTCGATCGACCGGCCACTGTTCAACCGCGTGCTGCGTGGCCTGTACCCACCTGGCTCGACCATCAAGCCAGCGGTAGCCATCGCCGGCCTGGACAGTGGCGTGGTCAATGCCGGCAGCCGGGTATTCGACCCGGGCTATTACCAACTGCCCAACTACGACCACAAATACCGTAACTGGAACCGCACCGGCGATGGCTGGGTTGACCTGGATACCGCGATCATGCGGTCCAACGACACCTACTTCTACGACCTTGCGCACAAGATGGGTATCGATCGGCTGTCCAGCTACATGAACAAGTTCGGTATCGGCCAACGGGTTTCCCTCGACATGTTCGAGGAGTCTGCCGGGTTGATGCCGTCGCGTGAATGGAAGCGTGCCACTCGCCGCCAGGCCTGGTTCCCCGGTGAAACCCTGATTCTGGGTATCGGCCAGGGCTACATGCAGGCAACGCCGCTACAACTGGCCCAGGCCACTGCGTTGATCGCCAACAAAGGCGTGTGGAACCGCCCGCACCTGGCCAAGACCATCGAAGGCCAGCCGCCGGTGGACGAAAACCCCATGGAAAACATCGTGCTGCGTGACAAGTCCGACTGGGCCAAGGTCACCCATGGCATGGAGCAGGTGATGCACGGCGCCCGCGGTACCGCACGCAAGGCCGCTGCCGGTGCCCAGTACCGCATTGCCGGCAAGAGCGGTACCGCCCAGGTGGTGGCGATCAAGCAGGGTGAGAAGTACGACCGCAACAAACTTCAGGAGCGCCACCGCGACCACGCGCTGTTCGTCGCCTTTGCCCCGGCCGACGACCCGAAGATCGTGGTTTCGGTGATGGTCGAGAACGGTGAGTCCGGCTCCGGTGTCGCTGCGCCCGTGGTCCGCCAGATCATGGACGCCTGGCTGCTCGACGAAAACGGCCGGCTCAAATCCGAGTTCGCGCCTGCCACCGTTACCCAGGAATCGGCCCTGTGATGAACAATTTCGATCGCATGCTCTCCAGCGAGGATGTGATGCGTCGGCGCGCCAGCTTTTTGCAGCGCATCCATATCGACGGCCCTCTGCTGGTCATTCTGCTGACCCTCGCGGCCGGCAGCCTGTTCGTGCTGTATTCGGCCAGTGGCAAGAACTGGGACCTGCTGCTCAAACAGGCCACTTCGTTCGGCATCGGCCTGGTGTCGATGTTCGTCATCGCCCAGCTGGAGCCTCGCTTCATGGCCCGTTGGGTGCCGCTGGCCTATATCACGGGTGTGCTGTTGCTGGTGGTGGTGGACGTGATGGGCCACAACGCCATGGGCGCCACGCGCTGGATCAACATCCCCGGGGTGATCCGCTTCCAGCCCTCGGAATTCATGAAGATCATCATGCCGGCGACCATCGCCTGGTACCTGTCCAAGCGCACTCTGCCGCCGCACCTGAAACACGTGGCAATAAGCCTGGTGTTGATCGGCGTGCCGTTCATTCTTATCGTTCGCCAGCCTGACCTGGGTACCGCGCTGCTGATCCTGGCCTCCGGTGCGTTCGTGCTGTTCATGGGTGGCCTGCGCTGGCGCTGGATCCTCAGCGTGCTGACCGCAGCGGTGCCGGTGGCGGTGGCGATGTGGTTCTTTGTGATGCACGACTACCAGAAGCAGCGAGTGCTGACCTTCCTCGACCCGGAAAGCGACCCGTTGGGCACGGGCTGGAACATCATCCAGTCCAAGGCGGCCATCGGTTCGGGCGGGGTATTCGGCAAGGGGTGGCTGCTTGGCACCCAGTCGCACCTGGACTTTCTGCCAGAGAGCCACACGGACTTCATCATCGCCGTACTGGGCGAAGAGTTCGGCCTGGTCGGTATCTGCCTGCTGCTGATCGTCTACCTGCTGCTGATCGGCCGTGGCCTGATGATCACCGCCCAGGCGCAGACCCTGTTCGGCAAGCTGCTCGCGGGCAGCCTGACCATGACCTTTTTTGTATACGTGTTCGTCAATATCGGGATGGTCAGCGGCCTTCTGCCCGTGGTGGGCGTGCCGCTGCCTTTTATCAGCTATGGCGGAACATCGTTGGTGACGCTGCTGTCAGCGTTTGGCGTTCTGATGTCGATCCATACGCACCGCAAATGGATCGCGCAGGTTTGAATAAGGTGAAGAATTTCATGCAAGCAGTGCGTAACTGGGCTGCCCGTTGTGCGCCGTGGATCGGTGCGGTGGGCCTGTTCGGCGCTGTACAGCTGGCCCATGCCGGCGATTACCAAGGCTCGCCGCAGGTGGCCCGGTTTGTCGGCGAAATGAGCCGCGACTATGGTTTTGCCCCTGAGCAACTGATGGGCGTGTTTGCTGAAGTGCAGCGCAAACAGGCAATCCTCGACGCCATTTCGCGCCCGGCCGAACGGGTCAAGCCGTGGAAGGACTACCGGCCGATGTTCCTCACCGATGCGCGCATCGCCCGTGGTGTGGACTTCTGGCGCCAGCACGAAGCGGTACTGGCGCGTGCGGAGCAGGAGTACGGCGTGCCGGCGCAGTACATTGTCGCCATCATCGGCGTGGAAACCTTCTTTGGCCGCAACACTGGCAACTATCGGGTGATCGACGCCCTGTCGACCTTGGGCTTCGATTACCCGCCGCGGGCCGAGTTCTTCCGCAAGGAGCTGAGAGAATTCCTGCTGCTGGCCCGTGATGAACAGCTCGACCCGCTTACGCTCAAGGGCTCCTACGCCGGCGCCATGGGCCTGCCGCAGTTCATGCCGAGCAGCTTTCGCAACTTTGCGGTGGACTTCGACGGCGACGGCCACATCAATATCTGGAACAACCCGGACGATGCCATTGGCAGTGTCGCCAGCTACTTCAAGCGCCATGGCTGGGTGGCCGGTGGCGGCGTGGTCAGCCGCGCCTGGGTGGAGGGCGCACGTGCCGACGAAGGCCTGACCACTGGCATCGAGCCGGTGAAAACCGTCGGGGAGTTGCGCGCGCTCGGTTGGTCGGTTCATGATTCGCTGCGCGATGATCTGCCGGTTACCGCCTTCCGCCTTGAGGGCGACAGTGGGCCTGAGTACTGGATGGGCCTGAAGAACTTCTACGCGATCACTCGCTACAACCGCAGCGTGATGTATGCCATGGCGGTGCATCAGCTTGCGGAACAGCTGGTTCAAGTACGGGGCGTCAAGTAATGCGCGCAATCATCTCTGCCAATTCGTTCAAGTTGCTCACCTGCCTCGCCGTTGGCGTGGTGCTGGCCAGCTGTTCTTCCAGCCGCCCGACCCAGCAAAGCAGTGGCAACGTGGTGCGCAGCCAACCGGGCCTGGACATCAACCGGGCGCACAAGGATGGCGCGCCGTGGTGGGACGTGGATGTGAACAAGATCCCCGACGCCACGCCGACCGTGCACACTGGCAACTACAAGGCCAACCCGTACACGGTGCTGGGCAAGACCTACTACCCGATGCAGGACTCGCGCAATTACCGCGCCGAGGGCACCGCGTCGTGGTATGGCACCAAGTTCCATGGGCAGAACACCGCCAACGGCGAGCTATATGACCTGTATGGCATGAGTGCGGCGCACAAGACCCTGCCGCTGCCAGCCTATGTGCGGGTGACCAACCTGGCCAACGGCCGTAGCGTGATCCTGCGGGTGAACGACCGTGGCCCGTTCTATTCCGACCGTATCATCGACCTGTCCTACGCGGCGGCGAAAAAGCTTGGCTATGCCGAGATCGGCACTGCGCATGTGCGCGTCGAGGGCATCGACCCGCAGCAGTGGTGGGCCCAGCGTGGCCAGACACCGCCGATGGTGCTGAAAGAGCCGCAGGTGGCCCAGACCCAGGTAATTGCGGCGAATACCGGGCGTGTAGAGCAGTGGACCCCACCGGCACAGCAGCATGCGGCACCGGTCGTGCCGGTGCAGGTAGGTGGCAACAACGTGCCGGCGGGCAACGGCGGCAGCTTCTTGCAGGTAGGCGCCTTCGCCAACCCGGACGCCGCTGAACTGCTGCGCTCCAAGCTCAGCACCATGGTCAGTGCGCCGGTGTTCATCAGCTCGATCGTGCGCAACCAGCAGACCTTGCACCGCGTGCGCCTGGGGCCGATTGGCAGCCAGGGCGAGATCCAGCAAGCACAAGACAGTATCCGCCTGGCGAACTTGGGGCAGGCCAAGCTGGTCACAGCTGACTGACCGCGTCGCCTTCTTCGCGGGCACGCCCGCTCCCACAGGGGCATGCGAAACCCTGTGGGAGCGGGCGTGCCCGCGAAGAAGGCAACACCAAACTGTCGGTTTTGTCATGAATTGCCGGGCGTGGGCATGTACAATGACGGCTTTTGCCCGCAGCGACATAAAGCCGCACTTTCGCGGGCCAGGCCAACGGCCATAAAACTAGACTGACTGGCGCTGGGCACACGATCTTGCCCAGGGAACATCTCAGACCATTAGCGATTTTCGAGAGACGGATGAACATCACCAACCTTGCCAAACGACTTTGCCTGCCTGTACTGCTGATGATCACGCCTGCCGCCTTCGCGGCTGAGCAGATGACGCCGGCGCCACCGCAACTGGCAGCCAAGTCCTACGTACTCATGGACGCGTCCAGCGGCAACGTGCTGGTCGAGAACAACGGTGACGAGCGCCTGCCGCCGGCCAGCCTGACCAAGCTGATGACCGCCTACATCGCCACCCTGGACATCCGCCGTGGCCAGATCGGTGAAAACGACCCGGTTACCGTCAGCGAAAACGCCTGGCGTACCGGCGGTTCGCGCATGTTCATCAAGGTGGGCAGCCAGGTAACCGTCAGCGACCTGCTGCACGGCATCATCATCCAGTCCGGCAACGACGCCTCGGTGGCCCTGTCCGAGCACATCGCCGGCAGCGAAGATGCCTTCGCCGACATGATGAACAAGACGGCTGCCGACCTGGGCATGACCAACAGCCACTTCATGAACCCGACCGGCCTGCCGAACCCGGAGCACTACTCGTCGGCGCATGACATGGCGACCCTGGCCCGTGCGATCATCACCGTGGATCCGGCCCACTACGCCATCTATTCGCAGAAAGAGTTCTTCTGGAACAACATCAAGCAGCCTAACCGCAACCTGCTGCTGTGGCGTGACAAGACCGTCGATGGCCTGAAAACCGGCCACACCGACGAAGCCGGCTACTGCATGGTGGCCTCGGCCGTTCGTGATGGCCAGCGCCTGATCGCCGTGGTGTTCGGTACCAACAGCGAGCAGTCGCGTGCTGCCGAGACCCAGAAGCTGCTGACCTATGGTTTCCGCTTCTTCGAAACCCAGACCTTCTACCAGAAGGGCACCGAGCTGACCCAGGCCCCGGTCTGGAAGGGCGCTACCGGCCAGATCAAGGCTGGCCTGGCTGACGACCTGACCATGACTATGCCTAAAGGCCAATTGAAGCGCCTGCAGGCTTCGATGACCATGAACCCGCAGCTCACCGCACCGATTGCCAAAGGTGACGTGATCGGCAAAGTGGAAGTCAAGCTGGACGAGAAAGTGGTTCACAGCGCCGACCTGATCGCCCTTGATGGCGTTGAGGAAGGTGGTTTCTTCCGCCGTATGTGGGATAGCATCCGTCTATTCTTCTATGGCTTGTTCAACTGACACGTGACCGGCATGCCCCCGCGTATCTCGCGGGGGCGTTGTTGTTGCCACGGCTTACGAGGCCGTTTCCGCCATGAGCGAACCAGACGTCAAGTCGCATAAAATCGAATTCCCTTGCGACGATTACCCGATCAAGGTAATCGGCGATACCGTTGTCGGCTTCAAGGACACGGTAATCGAGATCCTCAGCAAGCACGCGAAGGTTGACCTTTCCACCCTGGCCGAGCGCCAGAGCAAGGAAGGCAAATACACCACCGTGCAATTGCACATCGTTGCCGAAAGCGAGAACCAGCTGCACGATATCAACAGCGCCCTGCGCGCTACCGGCATCGTGAAAATGGTGCTCTGATGCCCGCTTGTCTCGGTTTTCGCGAGCTTGGCCTGCAGCCCTACGAACCTGTGCTGGAGGCCATGCGTCGCTTCACCGAGCAGCGCAGCCCGGACAGCCAGGATGAAATCTGGCTGGTCGAGCATCCTGCAGTCTTCACCCAGGGCCAGGCCGGCAAGGCCGAGCACCTGCTGGTGCCGGGCGAAATCCCGGTGGTGCAGACCGACCGCGGCGGCCAGGTAACCTACCATGGCCCCGGGCAGCTGGTGGCCTACCTGCTGCTGGATGTGCGCCGGCTGGGCTTTGGCGTGCGTGAACTGGTCAGCCGTATCGAGCAGACGCTGGTCGACCTGCTGGCCAGTTACGGCGTGCAGGCATCGGCCAAGCCCGATGCCCCGGGCGTCTATGTCGATGGAGCGAAAATCGCCTCCCTCGGCCTGCGAATTCGCAACGGCCGTTCGTTCCACGGCCTTGCCCTGAACGTGGACATGGACCTTGCGCCATTCCGCCGAATCAACCCCTGCGGTTATGCGGGGCTGGCCATGACCCAGCTGCGCGATCTGGCAGGTCCGATCGAACTCGACGAGGTCAGGACAAGGCTGCGCGGACAGCTGGTCAAGCACCTCGACTACGCTGAGCAGACGACCCTCACGGGCGGAATCGACTGAATATGACAACTGTGCAAGAAGCCGTGCCGAACCTGATACCCACCCAGGATGTCACCCCGCGCCAAGCGCCGAAGAAGGTGGAAGCTGGGGTAAAACTGCGTGGCGCCGAAAAGGTGGCGCGCATCCCGGTGAAGATCATCCCGACCGAAGAGCTGCCGAAAAAGCCCGACTGGATTCGCGTGCGGATTCCGGTATCGCCAGAGGTAGACCGCATCAAGCAACTGCTGCGCAAGCACAAGCTGCACAGCGTGTGCGAAGAGGCCTCTTGCCCGAACCTGGGCGAGTGCTTCTCCGGTGGTACCGCCACCTTCATGATCATGGGCGACATCTGCACCCGTCGCTGCCCGTTCTGTGACGTCGGCCACGGCCGGCCGAAGCCGCTGGACCTGGACGAGCCGAAAAACCTGGCTGTCGCTATTGCCGATCTGCGCCTGAAGTACGTGGTGATCACTTCGGTGGACCGCGACGACCTGCGTGACGGCGGTGCCCAGCACTTTGCCGACTGCATCCGCGAAATCCGTGCGCTGTCGCCGGGCGTGCAGCTGGAAACCCTGGTACCGGACTACCGTGGCCGTATGGACGTTGCGCTGGAAATTACCGCGCAAGAGCCGCCGGATGTGTTCAACCACAACCTCGAAACCGTACCGCGCCTGTACAAGGCAGCGCGCCCGGGCTCGGACTACGACTGGTCGCTGGACCTGCTGCAGAAGTTCAAGCAGATGGTGCCGCATGTACCGACCAAGTCGGGCCTGATGCTCGGCCTGGGCGAAACCGACGAGGAAGTGATCGAAGTGATGCACCGCATGCGCGAGCACGATATCGACATGCTCACCCTCGGCCAGTACCTGCAGCCGTCGCGCAGCCACCTGCCGGTTCAGCGTTTCGTTCACCCGGACACCTTCGCCTGGTTCGCCGAGGAAGGTTACAAGATGGGCTTCAAGAACGTTGCTTCCGGCCCGTTGGTGCGTTCGTCGTACCACGCCGACCAGCAGGCTCACGAAGCCAAGATCAAGCTCTGAGCCACGCGCAGGGTTGAACATGCCGATGCGCGCCGAAGGGCGGCATCGGCATTTTTGTTTGTGTACCACGCGCTGCAAGGAGCCACGATGATTTGCCCCGAACCCTTCGAAACCTGCCTGCCGGCTGCGCTGCCGCGTAATGCCTGCTTTGCCATTGTTGCCCCGGCTGGCGCAGCGCGGCTGGATACGCACAAAGTCAGCCAGTGGTTTGCCGACCGCAGTTACCGCTGCCGGGTGTATCCGGGTGCGCTTCAGGCGCAAGGTTACCTGGCGGGGTCGGACCAGCAGCGCTTGCAAGACTTGCACGATGCCTTTGCCGACCCGGCTATCGACGCCATCCTGTGCATGCGTGGTGGTTACGGCAGTATGCGCCTGCTCGACCGGCTGGACTTTGACCTGATCCGCCGCAACCCCAAGCCGTTGATCGGCTACAGCGACATTACCGCGTTGCACACGGCTATCTACCGGCATGCCGGGCTGATCACGTTCCATGGCGGGATGCTTAATGCCGACTTGTTGGGGGCCAAGTTGCCGCCGACCGAGTCGTCGTTGCTGGCGCAGCTGGGTGGGCATGTGCGGGCAGGCGAGCACGTCGTGCACCCGGCGGAACATGCCTTGAGCAGTGTATTGCCGGGTGTGGCCAGCGGGCCGCTGCTGGGCGGCAACCTGTCGATGCTGGGCGCGACCATGGGAACCCTTGCCGAGCTGGATACCCAGGGCTGCATCCTGTTCATTGAGGACGTGAACGAGCCGCTGTACCGGGTGGATCGCCTGCTGACCCAGATGCGCCTGGCGGGCAAGCTGGAGGGGGTGAAGGGCGTGCTGGTGGGGGACTTTGCCGGGATTACCACGGCGGCGTTGACGCCGTTGCTGGTGGACATCTTTGCGCCGCTGGGCGTGCCGGTGCTGGCGGGGTGGCGCAGCGGGCATTGTGACCCGAATGTGTGCTTGCCGTTGGGGGCTCGCGTCCGGCTGGACAGTGATCAGCAGAGTCTGGTGTTGGAGCAGGACCTGTTCAAGGCTTGAGACTCTAGGGGCTGCTTTGCAGCCCTTCGCGGGCACGCCCGCTCCCACAGGGTTGGCGCGATACCTGTGGGAGCGGGCGTGCCCGCAAAGGGCCGCACAGCGGCCCCAAAAATCTCACTGGCTACGCAAGCTCTCAAGCAACTTGTGGGTCGGGTAGCCATCTGCCGGCCACCCCAGCCCCTGCTGGGCATTGCGAATGGCCTTGCGGGTATTGGCGCCGATGATGCCATCGGCATTCCCGGCCTCGTGCCCGCGGCTGTTCAACAGGTTCTGCAACTCCATACGCTCGCTGCGGCTCAGCGGCAGGTCCTCTTTCGGCCAGCTGCCGGCAATGAAGCCCCAGCCGCTGAAGCGATCCCCCAGCAGGCTCACCGCCAACGCATAGGACGACGAGTTGTTGTACTTGAGAATGGCGCGGAAGTTATCCAGCACCAGGAATGCCGGGCCACGTGCTCCCGCTGGCAGCAGCAGGGCGGCCGACAGCGGGTTGCTACCTGCCGGCAGCTGAGTGCCTGCGGGCAGTTTCACGCCCATTGCCAGCCATTCGCTCACCGGCTTGCGCAGCGCGCCATCGGCTTGCCAGAAGTCGAAACCAGCTGGTACCTGTACCTCGAAGCCCCACGGTTGACCACGCTTCCAGCCCGAGCTCTGCAGGTAGTGCGCAGTCGAGGCCAGCGCATCTGGTGTGCTGTTCCAGATATCGCGGCGGCCATCACCGTCGAAGTCCACGGCATGGGTGTTGTAGGTAGTCGGGATGAACTGGGTCTGGCCCATGGCGCCGGCCCACGAGCCACGCATGGCCTCGGGCTGGATGTCACCATGCTGGATGATCTGCAGTGCGGCGATCAGCTGGTCCTGGGCGAACTGTGGCCGTCGGCCCTCGTAGGCCAGGGTGGCCAGCGAGCGGATCACCGACTTGTTGCCCTGGAACTGGCCGAAGTTGCTTTCCATCCCCCACACCGCGACCAGCACCTGGCGGTCCACGCCGTAGCGTTGTTCGATGCGTGTCAGCAGCTCGGCGTTCTGCTCCAGCAGCTTCTTGCCGTTGCGCACGCGCAGGGGCGACAGGGCGCCTTCGAGGTATTCCCACACTGGGCGGGTGAATTCCGGCTGGCTGCGGTCGGCCTTGATCACGTCCATGTCCGGCGTGACGCCGAGGAACGCGCGGTCGAAGGTGCTGGGTGAAATGCCGGCTTGCAGGGCTTGTTGGCGGAAGTTCGCCTGCCACTGGGCGAAGGTTTGCAGAGGCTGGATTTCGGTGCTGACGTCAGGCGTTGCGCCGGGTACGGTTACCACGGGAGCGGGTTGCGCAGGGGCCAGCGGCAGTGCGTCGGCGGCGGTGGGTTTTTCCGCGCAGGCCACGAGCAGGATGAAGCTGGAGGCCGCGATCAGCTGGCGGGTTTCCCAACGGGGGAGAAGACGGAAGAGCATGCACAGATCCAGAATTGCAGGTCAGGTGACGACCATACCATGCCTGCGCTTGCGATGCTTTCAAGCTGCCAAAAAGTAGGAAGCCTCCCAATCTCTCGATTGGAAGGCTTCGCGGCGGTAGCTGCCTTTGCCCTTGTTCGGTTGTTCCTGGCGGCAGCGGAACAGCGGTTGGGCGATGATGGACTTGGCCTTGTTGGGGCCGTGTTTTTTCGGCTTTTTGCTCATGGTGGCGTTCCCGTGGTTGGTGAGTTTCGGGGCGCACTGTAGGGCTTGGGGTAGGGTGGGGCCAATTGATTATGTTTATGGTCGATCGCAGTCCTGTGGGAGCGGGCGCGCCCGCGAACACCGGCGAAGCCGGTGCCATCCACCGCGTCGCCTGATTCGCGGGCACGCCCGCTCCCACAGGGACTCCAGTTACTCGGGAGGGAGCGCCAGGCGCTGGCCAGCCATCAGCAGCGCCAACCGCGACAACCCGGTCCAGGGCGAACCTTCGGCCTGGCCCTTGATCTGTGCATCGATCCGCTGGGCATCCTGCAGCAACTGCGACCAGCGCTGCGCCGACAGGCGCTGCAGGGCCTTGCTGACCAACGGTCGGCGTTTGTCCCAGATCGGCGGGCGGGCCTGGCTGAAGGCCTTGTCCAGCGGTACACCCTGGCTGAACTGCTGCGCCAGCCCGGCCAGCTGGCGCAACTCACGGGCCAGGGCCCAGAGGATCACCGGTGGCTCCACACCCTCACCACGCAAACCTTCGAGCATGCGCAGGGCATGTGCGGCTTCGCCATTGAGGATGGCGTCGACCAGGCCGAATACATCGAAGCGGGCGCTGTCGGCAACGGCGGCCTGCACGGTTTCCACGGTGATCTGGTTGCCGTCGGCGAGCAGCTTGAGCTTTTCGATTTCCTGCGCGGCCGCCAGCAGGTTGCCTTCCACGCGGGCTGCGATCAGGTCGACAGCGTCACGTTGTGCCGACAGGCCGGCTTGCTGCAGGCGCTGGTTGATCCACTGCGGCAACTGGTGCACATCCACGGGCCAGATCTGGATGAACTGGCAGTGCGCGCCCTCGATCAACGCCTTGCCCCACTTGGTCTTTTGCGCACTGCCGTCGAGCTTGGGCAGGCTGACCAGCAGCAGGGTGTCTTCGGCGGGGTTCGCGCAGTATTCCATCAGTGCAGCGGCGCCTTTGTCACCGGGCTTGCCAGAGGGCAGGCGCAGTTCCAGCAGGCGACGCTGGGCGAACAGTGACAGGCTGGCGCCCGCCTGGAGCAGGGTGCCCCAGTCGAAGTTGGCATCGGCACTGAATACCTGGCGTTCGTCGAAACCTTGCTGGCGTGCCGCATTGCGGATGGCGTCGGCGGCTTCCTGGCACAGCAGCGGGTCGTCGCCGCTGACCACGTAAACCGGTGCCAAGGCGCCTTGCAGGTGCTTGTTGAGCTGGGCGGGGGCGAGTTTCATGGGAAACAGGCGGGGCACCCGAAGGTGCCCCACGCGGGCTTAGTTGCCCGGAACTTCCAGTGGCGACTGCTGAGGCGTTTCGGCCTGCTGACGCTGGGCAGCCTCCAGCGCGGCGGCTTCGGCCTTGGCGCGTTCGTCGGCTTTGCGCTGCAGCTCGTCGAGCTGGGACGGGCTCAGCATCTGCAGGCGAACGACCATGGCGTTCACGAGGTCGCGGCGCATTTCTTCACGGGCGCGGTTGGCTTCCTGCTCGGACCCTGTGATGTTCGAGCCGTCACGCACATAGATCTTGCGCACTTCCAGCTTGTCGCTCATCAGCTCCAGGTTGTTCAGGCCCTGGATGCTGTAGTTCAGCACGGTGGTCAGTTCGTATTCGGCAGTACGGTTGCCGCTGCTGTAGGTGGCGGAACGTTCGTTTTCCTGCTCGTTGGTCAGTACCAGGCGGTAGGGGGCGCCGGTGTGTACGTTGACACCGCTACGCTCCAGTACTTTGCGCAGCTCGACCACGGTCGGGCCGTAGGCGTTGCGTGCGCTGACGTCCATTTCCTTCACGCTCAGCTCGGTAGAGCCGGTGCCGCGCAGCTGGAAACCGCAGGCGCTGAGCATGACCGCCAGGCCGATTACCAGCAAATTGCGTTTGATCATGTTGTTGCTCCCTTGTGGGCCTGTTACGCCCGCCCGCACTGACTGCGAGCGGGCGCTGCCATCAGTTGGCGACGATGTTGACCAGCTTGCCCGGTACCACGATGACCTTGCGGATGGTCAGGCCATCGATGAAGCGCAGGACATTCTCGTTGCTGCGGGCGGCGGCTTCGACTTCTTCGCGGCTGGCCGCGGCAGGCATCTCGACCTGGCCGCGCAGTTTACCGTTCACCTGGACCACCAGGGTAATGGTGTCCTGCACCAGCGCTTGTTCGTCGACGCTCGGCCAGGCGGCATCGATTACCGAGCCGGCGTGGCCCAGTTGCTGCCACAGCTCGTGGGAGATGTGCGGGGTGATCGGCGCCAGCAGCAGGGTCACGGCTTCAAGGCCTTCCTGCAGCAGGGCGCGGTCCTGTTCGCTGGCCTGCGGGGCCTTTTCCAGCACGTTCATCACGGTCATTACCTGGGCAATGGCGGTATTGAACTTGTGGAACTGGCCCACGTCGGTGCTGGCCTGCTTGATGGCAGCGTGGATGGCGCGGCGGATGACCTTTTGCGCGTCGTCCAGGGCGGCAACATCCAGCTTGCCCGGCAGGCCTTGGCTGACATGAGCCTGGGCCAGGCGCCAGACACGGCGCAGGAAGCGGCTGGCGCCTTCGACGCCGGAGTCGGACCATTCCAGGCTCATGTCGGGCGGCGAGGCGAACATCATGAACAGGCGGCAAGTGTCGGCGCCGTAGGCTTCGATCATCGACTGCGGGTCGACGCCGTTGTTCTTCGACTTCGACATCTTCTCGGTGCCGCCGATTTCCACCGGCAGGCCGTCGGTCTTCAGGCGGGCGCCAATGATCTTGGCCTTGGCATCGCGCTCGATCTCGACATCGGCCGGGTTGAACCAGTCCTTGCCGCCGTTGCTGGCCACACGGTAGTAGGTTTCGGCGACCACCATGCCCTGGGTCAGCAGGTTCTTGAATGGCTCGTTCGAGGTGACCAGGCCTTCGTCGCGCATCAGCTTGTGGAAGAAGCGCGCGTACAGCAGGTGCAGGATCGCGTGCTCGATACCGCCGATGTACTGGTCGACCGGCAGCCAGTGGTTGGCGGCTTTCGGGTCTACCAGGCCCTTGTCGTAGTTAGGCGAGGCGTAGCGGGCGAAGTACCAGGACGACTCGACAAACGTGTCCATGGTGTCGGTTTCGCGCTTGGCCGCGGTGCCGCATTTCGGGCAGGTGCACTCATAGAATTCAGGCATCCGCGCCAGTGGCGAACCGGCGCCGTCCGGCACAACGTTCTCTGGCAGGGTGACCGGCAGCTGGTCTTCCGGCACCGGTACGTCGCCGCAGGACGGGCAGTGGATGATCGGGATCGGGCAGCCCCAGTAGCGTTGGCGGCTGATACCCCAGTCACGCAGACGGAACTGGGTACGCGACTTGCCCAGTTCCTTGCGCAGCAGGGCCGCTTCGATGGCGTCGAAGGCGCCGGCGAAGTCCAGGCCGTCGAACTCGGCGGAGTTGATCAGCTGGCCGTGCTCGCCATAGGAGGCCTGCCATTCGGTGCCGACTTCATCGCCAGCGCTGGTGCGCACCACGGCCTTGACCGGCAGGTTGTACTTGTGGGCGAACTCGAAGTCACGCTCGTCGTGGGCCGGCACGGCCATCACGGCGCCGTCGCCGTAGTGCATCAGCACGTAGTTGGCGACCCATACCGGCAGCTTCTCACCGGTCAGCGGGTGCTCTACCAGCAGGGAAGTGGCCATGCCCTTCTTCTCCTGGGTGGCCATGTCGGCTTCGGCTACGCTGCCGCTCTTGCACTCGTCGATGAACGCCTGCAGCGCCGGGTTGCCCTGGGCTGCCTGGGTGGCCAGCGGGTGCTCGGCGGCAACGGCAACGTAGGTCGCGCCCATCAGCGTGTCGGGGCGGGTGGTGAAGACCTTCAGGGTGCCTTCGTGGCCGATGCTGGCCTGGTCGTACGGGAACTGTACTTCCATGCCGCGCGACTTGCCGATCCAGTTGCGCTGCATGGTCTTGACCTGTTCAGGCCAGCCCGGCAGCTCGTCGAGGCTTTCCAGCAGCTCGTCGGCGTAGTCGGTGATGCGGAAGTAGTACATCGGGATTTCGCGCTTTTCGATCAGCGCGCCCGAGCGCCAGCCGCGGCCGTCGATGACCTGCTCGTTGGCCAGTACGGTCTGGTCCGCCGGGTCCCAGTTCACGGTACCGTTCTTGCGGTAGATGATGCCTTTCTCGAACAGGCGGGTGAACAGCCACTGCTCCCAACGGTAGTAGTCGGGCTTGCAGGTGGTGACTTCACGTGCCCAGTCGATGGCCAGGCCCAGGCTCTTGAGCTGGGTCTTCATGTAGTCGATGTTTTCGTACGTCCACTTGGCCGGGGCGACGTTGTTTTTCATCGCCGCGTTTTCTGCGGGCATGCCGAAAGCGTCCCAGCCCATCGGCTGCAGGACGTTCTTGCCCAGCATGCGCTGGTAACGGGCAATCACGTCGCCGATGGTGTAGTTGCGAACGTGGCCCATGTGTAGCTTGCCGCTCGGGTACGGGAACATCGATAGGCAATAGTAGGTGTCTTTGCCTGGCTGTTCGGTAACAGCGAACGATTGTTGCTCGTCCCAGAACTTCTGGGCGGCGGCTTCGATATCACGGGGCGTGTATTGTTCGTGCATGGCTACTTTTGGCTGAGAGAGAAGAGACCTTGTTCCAGGCAGCGGAACCTCGCTGCGTCCGGCACTCCGGTGTCGTTCAGAGTGAACGCCGTAGCATACAGCAGCGCCGCGCATCGTGGGAAACCTTCGTTGCGAATGGCCGCTGGTCGCAGCGCCCGGCTGCTTTTCATGGCGCCGCTAAGCTCAGGTGTGGGGGGAGATATTCTTTATCTTCAATTGAGGTGACGGATGGGAGAGACGCAGCTACCCGCTATGAAACCGGAGCTTTACGAGCGCCTGATCGACCGGCTTGGCCTGGCACTGGAAGTGGCCAGGACCTCGGTACGATTGCGCGACGAGATGCCAGCCGAGCTGGAGTTGCGTGGCCTGAGCCACGCAGAGTTCGAAGTGATCAAGGCCTACCTGGAATCCCTCCCGGAGCGCCACAATGCCTCTGTCGGCAGTTACCCACAAGCGGAGCCGACATCGGCCAAGATCATCTGGCTCAAGGACAAGAAGCGCCCCGCCAATCCGGCGAGGTCCAGGACGCTGCCACATCGCTAGCCGTCCAGGACGCCAGGCGCGGGCTGGCGCGCCGGTTCTTCGACTACACACAACTTACGATCGGCGCCGGTCGCACCCTTGTTGACCGGCGCCGATCCTTCTAGGCTGCACGCCTGCCAAGGAGGTGTGGCCGATGCCGATCCGATTCTTCATCAAACAATGGCTGATGCCGCCGGGCATCCTGTTCCTGCTGCTGCTTGCGGCGTGGTGGCTGCGTGCGCGGCGGCCACGGCTGGCGGCACTGTGCTTTGCCGTGGGGCTTGGTGGCCTGTGGCTGATGAGCCTGCCGCTGGTGGTGCAGCAAACCGCCCATGTACTGGAAAGCGAGCCACCGTTGGCGGTAGACGACTGGGCCGACCTTGCGAAGCGGGCGGATGCCATTGTGGTGTTGGGCGCAGGGCGCGAACGTGGCGACCCCGCCTGGGGCGGCAGCGACCAGCCCGCGGCCACGGCTTTGGAACGCATGCGTTTTGCTGCGCAGCTGGCCAAGGCGTCAGGCCTTCCGGTGCTGACCAGTGGTGGGTTGCACTATGGCACGCCGCCGAGTGAAGCGCGGCTGATGGCTGATCGCCTGCATGACGATTTTTCGGTCGAAGTGAAGTGGCGCGAAGAGGCCAGCCGCACGACCTGGGAGAATGCCCAGCTAACAGCCAAGGTGTTGCAGCCGTTGGGCATTCGCCGTGTGGTGGTGGTGACCCAGGCCTGGCACATGCAGCGCTCGCGCTGGAGCTTCGAGCAGGCGGGGTTCGAGGTGGTGCCGGCGCCAGTGGGGTTCCTGGGGCGTGATCATGCTCGCCCGTTTGGCGGGTTGCTGCCGGAGAGCCGGGCGATGTGGCAGAGCGGGCAGTTGTTCAATGAGGTGGTGGGGCTGGTGGGGTATCGGGTGTTCTATTGAGCCCATTATTGCCTGTGCCGGCCTCTTCGCGGGCTTGCCCGCTCCCACAGAGATATCACTGGACCTGAGAACAGCGCGATACCTGTGGGAGCGGGCGAGCCCGCGAAGAGGCCGGTACAGGAAAACTCAGACGGTTTTGGCAATGCGACCCGCCAGCAACGCCCAACCCAGCAGCAGCGCACAGACAATCGCCAGCGGCCACGAACGCCATTGCAGGTATGGCGTCAGCTGCTGCATCGGCACCACCTCGCCATACAGCACCGCCTGCTGGAACTGCGGAATTTGCGTGGTGATGCGGCCAAACGGGTCGATCAGCGCGGTCACGCCGTTGTTGGTGGCGCGGATCATCCAGCGTCCGGCTTCCAGTGCGCGCATTTGCGCCATCTGAAGGTGCTGCAACGGGCCGATCGACTTGCCGAACCAGGTGTCGTTGCTGATGGTCAGCAGCAGGTCGCTGCGTGCGGCCAGGCCTGCGGCGAATTCGGGGTAGACCACTTCGTAGCAGATGTACGGCGCAATCTGGTACCCCTTGGCCTGCAGCAGTGGCTGATCTTCCGGCCCGCGGGCGAAGTCCGACATGGGCAGGTTGAAGAACTCGATGGCGCCACGCAGCATGTCCTGCAACGGTACGTACTCGCCGAACGGCACAAGCTTCTGCTTGAGGTAGGTGCCATCGCCTTCGCCGGTCACCGTGATGCCGTTGTAGTAGCGGCGTTGGTGGTGCACCACTTCCCGCACCGGTACGCCGGTGATCAGCGCCGAATGCCGCTCGGCGGCGAAGCGACCCATCACGTCGATATAGCCCTGGGCCTGGTCCTTGAGTACCGGTACTGCGGTTTCTGGCCAGATCAGCAGGTCCACCGGCCTGGAGCTGAAACTCAGGTCACGGTACAGCGCCAGTTGCGCGTCGATGTGCGCCGGGTCCCATTTCAGGTCCTGCTCGACGTTGCCCTGGATAGCCGCCACTTTCAGCGGGTCGCCCGCCGGCTTGGTCCAGGCGTGGCCCTTGAGCGCCAGGCCCAACGCCCACGGGGCCAGCAACAGCAGGCAGCCCACGGCCAGGAACGAAGGGCGCGCAAGCAAGCGGTGCAGGTTGCACAGCAGGGCAGCAGTGAGCGCCAGGGCGAACGAAACCAGCCACACGCCGCCCAGCGGTGCCAGGCCGGCCAGTGGGCCGTCCAGCTGGCTGTAGCCGGAATAAAGCCAGGGGAAACCGGTAAGGAACCAGCCGCGGAAGGCCTCTTGCAGCAGCCACAGGGCGGCAAAGCACAGGGCGTCGGCCAGTGGCGCTTCATTGCGCCGCAGCCAGCGCGCCCATAGCCAGGTGGGCAGGGCAAAGAACCAGGCCAGGGCGGCGAAGAACGCCAACAGCAGCAGGATTGCCAGCAATGGCGAGGCGCCGCCGTAGGTGTTCATGCTGACGTAGATCCACCAGGTGCCGGCGCCATACAGGCCGAAACCGAACCACCAGCCACGCCACATGGCCTGGCGCGGGCTGAGCTCGCGCAGGCCAAGGTAGAGCAGGGCGATGGACAACACGGCCAGCGGCCAGATGTCGAACGGCGCCAGGGCCAGGAGGGTGGAAGCACCGGCCGCCAGGGCCAGCAGGTTACCGGGCCAGCCGGGGCGGGTGATCCAACGCATGTTTGTCCTTAACGGGTGATCGGGGTCAGGCGCAGCAAGTGTATCCGCCGGCTGTCGGCGTTGAGAATACGGAACTTGTAAGCCCCGATCTCGGTGGTTTCGTTGCGCTTGGGCAGGTGGCCGAAAGCACTCATCACCAGGCCACCGACCGTGTCGAACTCGTCATCGGAGAACTCGCTGTCGAAGAACTCGTTGAAGTTCTCGATCGGGGTAAGCGCCTTGACCAGGAAGTCACCGCTGGGCAGCGGCTTGATGTAGCTGTCTTCCTCGACATCGTGCTCGTCCTCGATATCGCCGACGATTTGCTCCAGCACGTCTTCGATGGTCACCAGGCCTGCCACTCCGCCATATTCGTCGATGACGATGGCCATGTGGTTATGGTTGGCGCGGAACTCGCGCAACAGCACGTTCAGCCGCTTGGACTCGGGCACGAAGGTGGCCGGGCGCAGCAGGTCCTTGATGTTGAAGCTGTCGCCGTTTTCTTTGAGGATCAGCGGCAACAGGTCTTTGGCGAGCAGGATGCCGAGCACATCGTCGTGGCTTTCGCCGATCACGGGGTAGCGGGAGTGGGCGGCGTTGATCACCGCCGGCAGGAACTCGCGCGGCGACTGGCTGGCCTTGATGCTGATCATCTGCGAACGCGGCACCATGATGTCGCGAACCTGCAGGTCGGCGACCTGGATGGCGCCTTCGACGATGGTCAGCGCTTCGCTGTCCAGCAGTTTGTTCTGATGGGCTTCGCGCAGCAGCTCAAGGAGCTCCTGGCGGTTTTTCGGCTCATGGGCAAAAGCCTGGGTCAGTTTACCCAGCCAGGACTTCTGCCCGTTGCTCGATCGATCTTCGCTCATGGCGGTTCTCGTGATCCTTCGTGTTTCAGTGTGTGATTGAGTCGGTTTCATCGTCGGCATACGGGTCGGGGTGACCCAGTTCTGCCAGCAATTCCCGTTCCAGGCCTTCCATTTCCTCGGCTTCCTCATCATCGATGTGGTCGTAGCCGAGCAGGTGCAGGCAGCCGTGGATGACCAGGTGGGCCCAGTGGGCTTCAAGCGCCTTGCCTTGTTCGGCAGCTTCGCGCTCGACCACGGACACGCAGATCACCAGGTCGCCCAGCAGCGGAATATCGAGCAGGTCGTCAGGCACATCGGCCGGGAACGACAGCACATTGGTCGCGTAGTCCTTGTGCCGGTAGGTGTGGTTGAGTTCACGGCCTTCGGCTTCGTCGACCAGGCGAATGGTCATTTCCGAGTCGGCGCTGCGCTGGCGCAGGGCCAGTTCGCACCAGCGGCGGAAGGCGGCGTCATCCGGGGCGGCAGCGTCCGTGGCCCGTTGGATATCAAGTTCAAGCATCTTTGCCGGGCGCCTCGGGCTTGGCCTGGCGGGCTTCGAAGCGGTCATAGGCTTCGACAATGCGCTGCACCAGTGGGTGACGAACCACATCTTTGGGTTGGAAGTGGGTAAAGCTGATCCCCGGAACGTCCTTCAGCACCTCGATGACATGTGCCAGGCCCGACTTGGTGCCCCGTGGCAGGTCGACCTGGGTAATGTCGCCGGTGATCACCGCCGTTGAGCCGAAGCCGATGCGGGTGAGGAACATCTTCATCTGTTCCAGCGTGGTGTTCTGGCTTTCGTCAAGGATGATGAAGCTGTTGTTCAGGGTGCGGCCACGCATGTAGGCCAGCGGGGCGATCTCGATTACCTGGCGCTCGATCAGCTTGGCGACGTGCTCGAAACCGAGCATTTCGTACAGGGCGTCGTACAGCGGGCGCAGGTACGGGTCGATCTTTTGCGCCAGGTCACCGGGCAGGAAGCCGAGCTTTTCGCCCGCTTCGACCGCCGGGCGCACCAGCAGGATGCGGCGCACTTGTTCGCGCTCCAGCGCGTCCACGGCGCAGGCTACGGCGAGGTAGGTCTTGCCGGTGCCGGCCGGGCCGATGCCGAAGTTGATGTCGTTGGCCAGGATTTCCTTCACGTAGCGCTGCTGGTTGAGCCCGCGCGGGCGGATATTGCCCTTGCGCGTACGCAGCGACACGCTGACCTCGTTGACGGCCGGGTTGTCGATGTTCTCGACAGCCGACTCCTGCAGGTACAGGTGCACGGTCTCCGGCGACAGGTCGGTGGCCTTGGTCTCGCGGTAGAGACGGCGCAGCAGCTGTTCGGCCGCGGAGGTGGTCTTGGGTTCGCCGATCAGTTCGAACTGATTGCCGCGGTTGCGGATTTCGATGGCCAGGCGCTGTTCGATCAGGCGCAGGTGCTCGTCGAACTGGCCGCACAAATTGGCGAAACGGTGGGCCTCGAAGGGCTCGAGGATGAAACGATGGGGTTCTATGGGTGCGTTCAAGGTCGTTTTTAGCCGCTCGACGGCAATGGAGGTGAACTCAAGAATAACCCTTGAATGGCAGTGGCGAAAGCACTGAAACGATCAAGGGTTGGCACAAGGTATGTAGTGCCTGTTCTGGCCTCTTCGCGGGCAAGCCCGCTCCCACAGGTACTGCACCGGTTTGAAGGTGGGTGCAATACCTGTGGGAGCGGGCTTGCCCGCGAAGGGGCCGGTGCAGGTATGATGCCTGCCTTTTCTTACGCATGTGTTATCCCGCCGAACATGAGCAAACGCGAACCTGCCATCTATAAAGTGATCTTCCTCAACCAGGGGCAGGTCTTCGAGATGTATGCCAAGCAGATCTACCAGAGCGACCTGTGGGGGTTTCTGGAAATCGAGGAGTTCGTCTTCGGCGAGCGCTCGCAGCTGGTGGTAGACCCGAGCGAGGAAAAGCTCAAGACCCAGTTCGAGGGGGTGGTGCGCAGTTTCGTGCCGATGCACTCGATCGTGCGTATCGATGAGGTGGAGCGCCTGGGCACGGCCAAGATCAGCGAAGCCAAGGGTGGCGGCAATGTAATGCCGTTCCCGATGCCGATGCCGGAAAAGTAAGCCTCAGGGGAGTGGCGAGAACGGCGTGCGCCCTTCGGCGTTCTGCAGTTCCAGCAGGTACTTGCGGAAGATCTGGCCGAGCACCTGGGTGGCATGCTCCAGTTCGTCGCGGGGCATTTGCTCGGTCACTTCGTCAGCCATGTCCAGTGCATCTTCGGCACCGTTGACGGCGGCCATCTTCAGCAGGATGTAGGCCTGTACATTGTTGGCCTTGACCCCTTCGCCGTGGAAGAACATGGCGCCCAGACGATACTGCGCGTCGGCCTGGCCTTGCAGCGAGGCCTTCTGGAACCAGTCCAGGGCTTTGTTCAGGTTTTTTGGCGTTTGCGTGTAGTAGTACTCGCCCAGTTCGAATTGCGCCTGGGCATCCCCGTTCGTCGCCGTCTGCTCGCAAGCTTTGAGGGCGTTTGCCAGGTCTTCTGGCTGGACATTCAAGGTGCAGCGGCCCGTCGCTGGAATGAGCAACGAGTTACCGCCCTCCGCCAAGGCCAGCAGGGGCTGAAGAAGCAACAGGCAGCCCAGGGTCAGGGCGCGGCCGGTGCGGTTCATGGGGATCGACTTACCTCTGCAAAGCTGCGGCCAATGTCTCTGGTGGCACATTATGGGATAAGCAGCGCCAACCTTACAAAGTTTTACTCGAATTTCTGCTTGGTTGGGGAAGTCAGCTGATTGTGCATGAATAATTGTTGCCTGTACTGGCCCTTTCGCGGGCTTGCCCGCTCCCACAGGTTACGCGCTTGAACTGTGGGAGCGGGCAAGCCCGCGAAAGGGCCAGTACAGGCTAAATATCACTTCAGGGCTGCAAAGGCCTTTTCAGCAGCATCCAGGGTGATCTGCAGTTCCTTGTCGCCATGGGCGATGGAAGTGAAGCCCGCCTCGAATGCGCTCGGTGCCAGGTACACGCCACCGTCCAGCATCACGTGGAAGAAGCGCTTGAAGCGCTCGGCATCGCTGGCCATCACGTCTTCGAAGGTGACGATATCGTCGGCACCGCTGAAGTACAGGCCGAACATGGCGCCGGCTTGGGTGGTGACGAACGGTATGCCAGCTGCATCGGCACGTTGTTGCAGGCCATCGAGCATGCGGCTGGTGTAGTCGGTCAGCTCGGCGTGGAAGCCCGGGCGGCTGATCAGCTTCAGGGTGGTCAGGCCGGCGGCCATGGCCAGCGGGTTGCCCGACAGGGTGCCGGCCTGGTAGACCGGGCCGAGCGGGGCGATGCAGCCCATGATCTCGCGCTTGCCGCCGAAGCAGCCGACCGGCATGCCGCCACCGACGATCTTGCCGAAGGTCGACAGGTCTGGCTTGATGCCGTAATGGCCCTGGGCGCCGCCCAGGGAAACGCGAAAGCCGGTCATCACTTCGTCGAAGATCAGCACCACGCCGTGCTTGTCGCACTGCTCGCGCAGGCCTTCAAGGAAGCCTGGCGCCGGCGGTACGCAGTTCATGTTGCCAGCCACCGGCTCGACGATGATGCAGGCGACGGTCTGGCCGACGTCGGCCAGGGTTTTCTCGACGGCGGCGATGTCGTTGAACGGCAGGGTCAGGGTGTGCTTGGCAAAGTCTGCCGGCACGCCGGCCGAACTTGGTACGCCTTGGGTCAGCAGGCCGGAACCGGCTTTTACCAGCAGGCTGTCGGAGTGGCCGTGGTAGCAGCCTTCGAACTTGATGATGGCGTCACGGCCGGTGTAGCCACGGGCCAGGCGGATGGCGCTCATGGTGGCTTCGGTGCCCGAGCTGACCATGCGTACCATTTCCATGGACGGCACCAGCGAGCAGACCAGGTCGGCCATGTCGGTTTCCATGGCGGTTGGTGCGCCATAGGACAGGCCGTGCTCCAGCTGCTTGCGTACCGAGTCCAGTACCTGCGGGTGGCCGTGGCCGAGGATCATCGGGCCCCAGGAGCCAACATAGTCGACGTAGCGCTTGTCGTCCTCGTCGACAACGTAGGCGCCTTCGGCATGCTTGAAGAACAGCGGCGTGCCGCCAACGCTCTTGAAGGCACGCACCGGCGAGTTGACGCCACCGGGGATGTGCTTCTGGGCTTTGGCGAACAGGTCTTCGGAACGGGACATGAAAGGCTCTCTCGAAATCAGGATGCGAACAAGGCGTTGAAGGCGCGGGCGCGGCGGGTGACTTCCTGCGCGCTGTCGGCACCGAACAGGCCGTGGATCACCGCCAGCAGGTCGGCGCCATGGGCGACCAGCGGGGCGGCGTTGTCGAGGGTGATGCCACCGATCACCGCGATCGGCAGTTTCACCTGGGCGCGTGCCTGCTCCAGCAGTTCGACGTTGGCAGCGGGCGCACCCGGCTTGGTGACGGAATTGAAGAAGCGGCCAAAGGCGACGTAGCTGGCGCCCTCGCTGGCGGCCTGGGCGGCCAGCTCGAGGCTGGCGTGGCAGGTGGAGCCGATGATCGCCTGGCGGCCAAGCAGGGCGCGGGCTGGTGTCAGCGGGCCGTCGGTCTGGCCCAGGTGCACGCCAACGCCCAGGCGTGCGGCCAGTTCGGCGTCGTCGTTGATGAGCAGCTGGGTGCCGTAGCGCTCGCACAGCTTCATCAGCCCTTCGGCTTCGCGCAGGCGGCGCGCCGCGTCGTCGCTTTTGTCGCGATATTGCAGCAGGCGCACGCCGCCTTCCAGCGCCGCTTCGACATGGGACAGGAACCGGCCAGCGAGCAGCTGGCTGTCGGTGATGGCGTACAGACCGCGTAGCTTCATTGAAGGCCTCGCATCAGGAACAGAAGTCCAGGGGCAGGCGGCGCGGCACGAACTGGCCTTTGCCCAGCTGCTCGGCGTCACGCAGGGTGCGCCAGGTGTATTCCAGGGCGCTGCGCACGGCGCTTACCAGCTGCTCGCCAAGGGCAAGGCGGCCGGCCAGGGCGCTGGCCAGGGTGCAGCCCGAGCCGTGGTAGCTGCCCGGCAGGCGTTGGCAGGTCCAGGTGTGGCGCTGGCCGTCCTGGGTATACAGGCGGTTGTGGATTTCGTCTTCGTCGCCGTGACCGCCGGTGATCAGCAGGTGTCTACAGAACGGCAACAGTTTCTCGGCACACTCGTCGGCAGTGCCTTCGGGCAGTTCGGCGAGGATGCGCGCCTCGGGCAGGTTCGGCGTGGCGATGGTCGCCAGCGGCAACAGGCGTTCGCGCATGGCGTAGCCCACTTCGTCCTTGCCCAGGCGGCCACCGCCACCGGCACGCAGTACCGGGTCGCAGACCAGTGGCAGGTGCGGGTGGGCGGCCAGCAGTTCGGCGACGGTGTCGACCATTTCGATCGAGCCGAGCATGCCCAGCTTGACGGCGGCCACCGTGGAGTCGGCCAGCACGGCATTGGCCTGGGCCAGTACCCACTCGCGGTCGAGCACGCGGAAGTCGGAAACGTTGACGGTATCCTGCACGGTCAGGGCGGTCACGGCGGGCGCGGCGTGACAGCCTTGGGCGATCAGGGCTTCGATATCTGCCTGCAAGCCGGCGCCGCCACTTGGGTCGTGGCCGGAGAGACAGAGGACAACGGGGCGGGAGCTGTAGGTATTCATGGTCGGCGAGCTTACCACCAAACCTGTTTGGGCGGATCGTCCTACAAACGAGTTTTGCTGATCGATCGGTCAGCTTGTGGTTTGTTGATCTTCTGAAAGCATTGATTTAGAGCCTTTTCCTTGGTTTTTGATATGGCCGATTGCCAGGTTGCGAAGCTATGCTAGAGTGCTCGGATAACTCGACAAACGGGTGCTGCTGGATCACGTCGTCTCAAACGGATGGGAGGCAAACGCGACGCGACCAGACAGGCCATGCTGGGGCTGTATGCGCTATTTGCTGATTGTGCTTCTGGGCTTGTTGCCCGTGCTGGCCGGAGCGGTCGATTTCGACGACGCTTCCCGGCATCTTCCGTTGGGCAAGGTCATGCAGGTTTATGAAGACCTCGACGGCAGTGCCAGCATCGCCCAGGTCAGCGCCCCTGGGTTCGCCAAACATTTCCGCCCCCACCATGAAGACGTGCTGAACGCCGGTTACTCCACCTCGGTGTTCTGGCTCAAGGTCGAACTGCGCCCGGTTGCGCCGCCCGGTGCCGCGCCACGGCAATGGCTGCTGGAGCTGGCCTATCCGCCGCTGGACCACCTGGAGCTGTATCTACCCGACAGCACGGGTGTATATCGCCTCGCGCAGCGCACCGGCGATGCCTTGCCCTACGACAGCCGGCAAATCCGGCAGAACAACTACTTGTTCAATCTGCTGTTGCCCCCAGGCCAGGTGACCACCGCCTACCTGCGCCTGCATAGCCAGGGGTCGGTGCAGGCGCCGCTGGCGTTGTGGTCTCCCGAGGCCTATATGGAAGAGCAGCCAACGCGCCTGTATGTGTTGGGCATGATCTACGGCGTGTTGCTGGTGATGCTGGTGTACAACCTGTTCATCTACCTTAGCGTGCGCGATGTCAGCTACCTCTACTACATCCTCTATATCGCTTCGTTCGGCTTTTACCAGGTGTCGGTGAACGGTGCGGGTGTGGCCTACTTCTGGCCTGACAGCCCGTGGTGGGCAAATGCCTCGACGCCATTGTTCATTGGTGCGGCTGGCCTGTTTGGCTGCCAGTTTGCCCGCCACTTCCTGCAGCTGGGCAGCATCAGCCGTGGCTTTGACCGGCTTCTGCAGCTATTGATGCTGGGCGGCGCGGTGGTCATGGTGCTGGCGGTGTGCATGGCCTACGGCGTTGCCCTGCGCATGGCCACGCTGCTGGCGCTGCTGTTTACCGTGAGCATCTTCAGCGCCGGGCTGTTCGCCTGGTGGCGCGGTTTGCGCGTGGCGCGCTGGTTCATCATCGCCTGGACGGCCTTCCTGCTTGGCGGGCTGGTCAACACGCTGATGGTGCTGGGCTACCTGCCGAACGTGTTCATCACCATGTATGCCAGCCAGCTGGGTTCAGCGCTGGAGGTGGCGTTGCTGTCGCTGGCGCTGGCCGACCGTATCAACAGCCTGCGCGAGCAGCAGGCGCAGGCGTTGCGGGAGACGGGGCGCACGCTGGAGCAGTTGAACCTGCAACTGGCCAGGAGCAACCGGCTGAAGGACGAGTTCCTGGCCAGTGTGACCCACGAGCTGCGCACGCCGATGAATGGGGTGATCGGGTCGCTGGAGCTGATGCTTACGCTGCCGATGGAAGGCGAGATGGCCCAGTACCACCGTACGGCGGTGGGGTCGGCGCAGGGCATGATGGACATGGTTGATGCGATCCTGACCCTGTCCGAGCTGCAAGCGGGGCGCCTGAGGGCGCAGCCTGCGCCGTTCAGCCTGCGCACGCTGTTGCAGAGCCTGCGTGCGGGTTATGCCGGGCAGGCTTTGGGCAAAGGCTTGTACCTGAGCCTGGATATACCGGCTGATCTGCCCGACGCGCTGGTGGGTGATGCGCAGAAGCTGGCGCGTTGCCTGGGCTGCCTGGTGGACAACGGGCTCAAATTCACCCACCAGGGCGGGGTGATGATCCAGGTCCGCGGGCGCCGGGTAGGGCCGGACGACCTGGCATTGACCTTTACGGTGAGTGACAGCGGGATCGGCTTTGATGACCTGGAGCAGTCGACCTTGTACCAGCGGTTCTTCCAGGTGGATGGCTCGATGACCCGGCGTTATGGCGGGTTGGGGATCGGGCTGTCGATTTGCCGGCAGATGGGCGAGTTGCTGGGGGCGCGGTTGGCGCATGAGTCCACGCGGGGCCTGGGGAGCCGGTTTGAATTGAGTTTGAACATGGCGGTTTCGCAGGTGCAGATACCGGTGAGTAGCCTGCAGACGCGGCGGTCGCTTTGAGGGCGTGGATTTGGGTAGGGCTGGAAGGTGTTCGCCGATAGGTTTTTAGCGCCTATGAGACCGAGCGCCGCCCGCGCGGCGCTCGATCTCATGGCCCGTGAAAATCTATTGGCGAGCACCTTCCAGCTCTGATGCATGCCCCACATTCCCCACCACCCCACCTTTAGTCACGAATGCCCCTTTGACTCCCCCGCAAGCAGTGCTTCACTGGGTCTCTCAAGCCTACCCGGATCCAGGAGCCCCCGATGAACCTGCACCAGTACGCTGAAACCCACGAAGTCACCAACCAGCCACCGCCTCTCGACGGCGCCAACCTCTACCGCCTCGACCTGCCATTGCAAGAGTGGTCCCGGCGCTTTGGCGCAGGCTGGGCCGAGTCGCGGATCGACGCCTACGGCGCCCTGGCGGGTGGCCCGTTGATGCAGGCAGGCTTCCTGGCCAACGCGCACAAACCCGAATTCAGCAGCCACGACCGCTACGGCCATCGTATCGACCTGGTCGAGTTCCACCCCGCCTACCACGAACTGATGCGCACCGCCGTAGAGCACGGCCTGCCGTCGCTGCCATGGGCCGAACCCCGCCCCGGCGCCCATGTGGCCCGGGCTTCGATGACCTACCTGCACAGCCAGGCTGAAGCTGGTACCGGCTGCCCGCTGACCATGACCTTCGCCGCCGTGCCAGCCCTGCGCCTGCAACCCGAGCTGGCTGAATACTGGCTGCCGAAGATCCTTGCCTGCGAGTACGACCCGCGCAACGTCGGCGACCGGCACAAGGCCGGGGTCACCCTGGGCATGGCCATGACCGAAAAGCAGGGCGGCACCGATGTGCGCGCCAACACCACCCGGGCCTACCCGGTCGGGGCGCCGGGGCCGGGCCAGGCCTACGAGCTGGTCGGCCACAAATGGTTCTGCTCGGCACCCATGTGCGACGCCTTCCTGACGCTGGCACAAACCGAAAAGGGCCTGAGCTGCTTCCTGCTGCCGCGCCATCGCCCGGACGACAACCGCAACCAGTTCTATATCCAGCGGCTGAAGAACAAGCTCGGCAACAGCTCTAACGCCTCCAGCGAGGTCGAGTTCCGTGGCGCGCTGGCGTGGATGATCGGCGAAGAGGGGCGCGGTGTGCCGACCATCATCGAGATGGTGGCCATGACCCGCTTCGACTGCATGGTCGGCTCCAGCGCCCTGATGCGCCAGGCACTGACCCAGGCTGCTCACCACTGCGCGCACCGCAAGGTCGGTGGCCGGGTGCTGAACGAACAGCCGCTGATGCAGAACGTGCTGGCTGATCTGGCACTGGAAAGCGAGGCTGCATTGGCCTTGAGCCTGCGCATGGGCCAGGCACTGGAGCAGCTCGACGACCCGCAGCAGGCGCATTTCGCCCGGCTGGTCACGGCGGTGGGCAAGTACTGGATCTGCAAACGGGCGCCGGCCATGATCAACGAGGCGGCAGAATGCCTGGGCGGCGCAGGTTATGTGGAGGACAGCATCCTGCCGCGGCTGTACCGCGAAGCACCGGTCAATTCGACCTGGGAAGGCTCGGGTAATGTGCAGTGCCTGGATGTGCTGCGAGCCTTGTCCAAGGAGCCGGGTGTGCTGGATGCGTTGTTTGCCGAACTGGGGGATGGCCACGGTGACCCGCGCCTGGCGGCGCATATCGGCAACCTCAAGGGGGCGTTTGCCGACACGGGCGACATGCAGTACCGGGCGCGGCAGTTGACCGAGGATATTGCCTTGGCATTGCAGGCCAAGCTGTTGCTGGAGGCGGGGAATGCGCTGGTCAGTGATGCGTTTATTGGCAGCCGGTTGGCGGGCGGTGGCCGGGTTTACGGTGCACTGCCGCGTGGTATCGATGTGCAGGCCCTGGTGGCAAGGGCGACACCCACCTGTACAGGTTGAGGTGGCTGTGATGGCCCTATCGCCGGCAAGCCAGCTCCCACAAGTACTGCACCGGTGTCGAATCCTGTGCAGTACCTGTGGGAGCTGGCTTGCCGGCGATGAGGCCGGGACTGACCACTGGGGATGTATTTGCCAAGAAACGCAGGCAAGATGGTTCACATGCATGTCCAGACAGGAAGCACAGTGTGAGCCACGCTTTTGTAGTCGTTGATACCCCCGAACAGGCCGTCGACCGTCTGGCGGCCCTGCATGATCAGGCCACCGGGGCCCTTAGCCAGGCCCTCAAGCGTTACCTGAAGGACCGTACCGAGCCAGGTGCCGAAGAGCGCGACCTGTTCCGCTACCCGGCATTGCGCCTGACCTACTACAGCCACGGTGAAGTCGCCGCCACCACGCGGGCCTACGCCAAGGTCCAGGTGGCTGGCACCTACAGCGTCACCGTCACCCAGCCTGCCGCGTTCCGCAGCTACCTGCTGGAACAGCTGCGCCCCTTGATGCACGACTACACCGTCACGGTAGAGGTCGGCGTCAGCGAGCAGAACATTCCTTATCCGTACGTGGTCGACCAGGGCGACGAACTGGCCGGCAGCGGCATCACCGCCGCGCAACTGGCGCGGGTGTTCCCCAGCACCGACCTGTCGGCTGCCACCGACAATATCGCCGACGGCCTGTACGACTGGGACCGTGCGGAGATCCTGCCCTTGGCGCTGTTCGATGCCGCGCGCGTCGACTTCTCGCTGCGCCGCCTGGTGCACTACACCGGTAGCGACTGGCGCCATGTGCAGCCGTGGATCCTGCTGACCAACTACCACCGCTATGTCGACCAGTTCATCAGCCATGGCCTTGAGCAACTGCGTGACGACCCGCGCTTTGTGCGCATGGTGCTGCCGGGCAACGTGGTGATCGAAAAGGGCATGGACCATGGTGAGACCCAGGCTTTGGTAGCCAGTGTGATCTGGCACCGCTACCAGATGCCGGCCTACCACCTGATTGCCGCCGATGGCGATGGCATCACCTTGGTCAACATCGGTGTCGGCCCGTCCAACGCCAAGAACATCACCGACCACCTGGCCGTGTTGCGCCCACACTGCTGGCTGATGATCGGCCACTGCGGTGGCCTGCGGCAGTCGCAAACCATCGGTGATTATGTGCTGGCGCACGCCTACATGCGCCGTGACGGTATTCTTGACCGGGTGGTACCGCCGAACATCCCGATTCCGGCCCTGGCCGAAGTGCAGTTAGCGTTGCAGGAAGCCGCAGCCCAGGTTACCGGTGAGCGTGGCGAACAGCTGAAGAAGCGCCTGCGGACCGGCACCGTGCTGACTTACGACGACCGTAACTGGGAGTTGCGCTGGGCGCAGGAACGCCCGCTCATCAACCTGTCGCGTGCCGTGGCGGTGGACATGGAAAGCGGCACCATTGCCGCCCAGGGTTATCGTTTGCGCGTGCCGTACGGCACCTTGCTGTGTGTGTCCGACAAGCCGCTGCACAGCGAGATCAAGCTGCCGGGTTCGGCCAACGCCTTCTATAACCGGGCAGTCAGCCAGCACCTGAAGATCGGCATTGCTGCCCTCGACCTGCTGCGCACCGAGCTCAACTCGCTGCACTCGCGTAAACTGCGCAGCTTCGATGAGCCGCCGTTCCGCTGAGGATCCATGTCACTGCCACCCCGTAACAAGCCGCGCCGCCCCCAGGCGCGGCCTGCCGCCGGCCCACGTCGCCAGCCCAAGGCGCCACCGGCCGCGCCGCGCCTGATCCTGTTCAACAAACCGTTCGACGTGCTGACGCAGTTCAGCGACGGTGAGGGGCGGGCGACGCTCAAGGATTTCATCGACATCCCGGGCGTGTACCCGGCGGGGCGGCTGGATCGTGACAGCGAGGGGCTTTTGCTGCTGACCAACGATGGCGGGTTGCAGGCGCGCATTGCCGACCCGAAGCACAAGTTGCCCAAGACCTACTGGGTGCAGGTGGAAGGCGAACCCAGCGACGAGCAGATCCAGCGCTTGCGCGATGGCGTGGAGCTGAACGACGGGCCGACTTTGCCGGCAGAGGCACGGCGGCTGGATGAGCCTGAGCTGTGGCCGCGCAACCCGCCGGTGCGTTTTCGCAAGAGCGTGCCGACCAGCTGGCTGGAGCTGGTGATTCGGGAAGGGCGTAACCGCCAGGTACGGCGGATGACGGCGGCGGTGGGGTTGCCGACCTTGCGCCTGGTGCGGGTGCGGATTGGTGACTGGGCGCTGGATGGGCTGGAGCAGGGTTGCTGGCGGGAGGTCCCTGCCAAGCTTTAGTCCAGTTCAGGGGCCATTCGCGGGCACGCCCGCTCCCACAGGGACGGCGCAGTACTTGAAGGCAGCGCCAAACCTGTGGGAGCGGGCGTGCCCGCGAATGGCCCTGAAATTTTTACACCCCTTCGAGAAACCCTACCACCACGCTTTTGATGATAAAGGCCAGCACCCCCAGCCCCAGCACGAAGAACAGGATCAACGTACCAAACTTCCCGGCCTTGGACTTTTTCGCCAGGTCCCAGACGATGAAGCCCATGAAACCGATCAACACGGTGACCAGGATGATCATCATCCACTCTTCGAATACGGCGGGATCCATCGGTGTTCTCCAGGCAGGCTGAGCAGCCGATTATACGCCGGCTGCCGTGGGCATTTAACGCAGGTGGGTCAATGGCATCTCGGTACTGGCCAGCACCTGGTTGAGCACGAAGCTCGAGCGCACGCTGGTGACGCCTTCGATACGGGTCAGGCTGCCTAGAAGCAGTTTCTGGTAGTGGTCCATGTCGGGGACCACCACTTTAAGCTGGTAATCGGCATCCATGCCGGTGACCAGGCTGCATTCAAGCACCTGCGGCAGGTTGCGGATGGCTGCCTCGAAGGTTTCGAAGCGTTCCGGGGTGTGGCGGTCCATGCCGATCAGCACGTAGGCGGTCAGGCTCAGGCCCAGCTTCTTGCGGTCGAGCAGCGCCACCTGGCGCGAGATGTAGCCGTCGTCTTCCAGTTGCTTGACCCGACGCGAGCACGGCGAAGGCGACAGGCCGATGCGTTCGGCCAGTTCCTGGTTGGAAATGCGCGCATCGCGCTGCAATTCGGCGAGGATGCTCAGGTCGTAGCGGTCAAGTTTGCTCATGGCAGTTGCCTTTTCTGTTCGTATTGCTGCGAATTATCAATCCAGGGTGAAAAATTGCGCAAGTGCTATTTATCCGAGCAATCTTCGCAATCCTGTGCTGCAACCTGTCCGGTATCTTTATCAACAGAATCACTGCCCGGACATCAGTCCACGGCGACGCGCTCTAGGCGGGCGGTCGCGGCCAGCCATCCAACAGGATCTGCAGGCCCCCGGGCTACACACCCTCCAGAAGACGGTGTGAGGTGAGCCGGCGCCACAAGTGCCGAGCACGGACGACAATTCCTGAAGGGAGGCCCTGTGGCCTCCCTTTTTTCTGTCTGGAAATTTAATTGGCCTGTGTGGCGGGCGCGGTAGACTGGTTTCGGGTGCAGTTTTTTCTACCGAGAGGAATACCATGAAGTCGCGCATCTGGCTGTTGGCAGGTGTTGGTTTGCTGGGTTTGAGCATCAGCCTGGGGGCGTTGGCCGAAGGGCCGGGTGAGGGGCACGGTGGACACGGTCAGCAGGTGCAAGGTGAAGGCGGGCCGGGCCGCACGCTCAACTCGCGCGACGAAGTGCGCCAGACCCAGGCACCACGCCAGGGGTATTACCAGGACATTCCTCGACGCCACGGTGATGACCGCTGGCAGGGGCGCCCGGATGGCCATGGCAATGGCTGGGGGCCTGGGCCGCAGTATCGGCCGGGGCACACGGTGGACCATTTCCCCGACCGCTACTGGAAAGTGCCCTACCGTGGCGCGGACTACTTCTACTCCGGTGGCTACTGGTACCGCCCGCACGGTGGCAGCTACATCGTGGTGACCCCGCCTTACGGCGTGCGGGTCAACTACTTGCCGTCCTACGCGCAGGAGGTCTGGTTGGGCGGTGCATTGTTCTTCCTGGTGGCCGATACCTATTACCAGTACCTGGCGGACAGCCAGGAATATGTGGTGGTCAACCCGCCCGTTGCTGCGCCAGCGCCCGTGCCGGTTGCACCTGCGAATGGTGGGTATGATGTAGTGGCTTACCCGATGCATGGTCAGGGCCAGGAGCAGCAGGAACAGGACCGCTATCAATGCCATCGCTGGGCGGTAAGCCAGTCGGGCTTCGACCCGGCGACGGCGACCTATGCGCCGCCGGCCAATGTGCTCAGCAACTACCAGCGTGCGCTGGGCGCGTGCTTCAGTGGAAGGGGTTACAGCATCAACTGAGCCGGGTGTGTTGCCTGCAAGGGTCCTATCGCCGGCAAGCCAGCTCCCACAGGTATTGCGCATGTCTTCAGGCCGGTGAAGTTCCTGTGGGAGATTCTATGGTTTTAGGGAAGTTTTTTAAGCGGCTTTTGATCGATACTCGTCTCCGCTTTTCAGTAGGGCAAATACTACTCGCGCC